>JAKFCC010000085.1:0-33946 GCA_036676795.1 Gemmatimonadota bacterium | reverse complement strand
GACATGGCGCGATAGACCGCAAGCAGCTCTGTCTGTCCTGACAGCGTCTCCACGTGCTTGCGAACGGTGTCGGAATCGCCACGGACGACTGGGCCCGTCAGCGCGTCAACAGGGCTTGCGTTGGAGAGGTTCCCCACCGCGGCGCTTATGAGCGAGACGACCGCGCTTTGCGCACTCCGGTCGGGTATTCCCGTGGAATGCATCAGGTGGGACGCCGCGTACGCAAGCGCGACCGGAAAGTTGGAGGCCATTACAGCAGCTGCGTGATATGCCACCTTTCCGCCGGCGGGAATCTCGAGAGTCCGCGCGCCGAGCTGGCCTGCGAGCCGCCGCGCACTTGCCCGCGCAGCATCATCGCCGTCGATCCCGATCCAGCCGCCACGGAGCAGGTCTGGAACCCTCTCGGCAACAGAGAAAGGCGCAAGCGGATGAAATGTTCCACACTCGAATCCGGCGGAGCGCAGCAGATCGAGGGAACGAACTTCAGCGATTCCACTCGTATGCAGCACCACGGTGCCCGATGTGATGATGGGATGGAGTGCCTTCGAAAACCCCAGCGGCCGATGCGGCTCTGCACCAGCGAGGCTGGTAACTACTCCAGCGATCTGGGGATCGCGTACTGCAATGATTACGATGTTTGCATCACGCAGCGACGGCGGAAACTCACCATGCGAAGTCGCATGCTCGGTCGGCTTGCTTCCATGCAGCGAAACGACTTCCACACCGGAAGCACGAAAGGCGCGGAAAAGTCCGCGCCCCACCTGTCCAGCCCCGATGATGAAGACTCGCTCACTCATTTCGGTGCGGTCTTCCGCAGCGCCTCTGCCCGGTCCACGAGCTCGCGCGGGGTGGGCGAGCCTGCGAGCAGTTTCAGGGCCTGGGTGATAGGCTCGTCACGCGCCGCTCGTCTGCGGAATTCGCCCTGCGGACCAAATACGAACCGGGCGATTTCGTAGCCAAGCAGAGTGTCGATGCCTTCTGCTGCGTCCTCGTAAATGCTCTTCGGCATATCCACTCCACGGGCAACCATGCGCTTCCACAGTTCCTCGCGCATCTCGGGCGTAACGGCGAAGTTCTGGTCGCGAATCGTGCCCGATCCCTTCAGTGTGAGAGCATAACCGGTAAGTGCGTCCCGGAAGGCGGACACGTGGGTTCCCAGCGCCGACTGCAGAGCGGCAATCGTGGGTGCGACAACGGTGTCTCCGGCGAGGATGTCAGGCGTTATTCCGCCCCCGCCGAACACTGTCCTGCCCGCATCGGTCTTGAATGGCTGCCTGGCCGCCTCTTCCGCGTCCGCAAGGTCACCATCTTCACGCACGACCCACTTGTTGATGGAACGGCCTGCGGGTGTAAACCAGCGGGCTGTGGTGATCTTGAGGCCGCCGGCAGTGCCTACCTGATACAGGCTTTGCGCGCTCCCCTTGCCGTAGGTTGGGCGGCCTATGACAACAGCCCGGTCATGATCCTGAAGTGCGCCAGCTACGATCTCGGCTGCGCTCGCGCTGCGCCCGTCCACCAGCACCACCAGTGGAAGTGAGGCCCACTTCTGGGCCGCGCCGTCGTCGAAGTCCGCGTTGGACTGCGGGATTCGGCCGCGGAGACTGACGATTCTCTGCGCAGGATCGAGAAAAAGGTCCGCGACGTCCACACCCTGTGACAGCAGCCCGCCGGGATTGCCGCGAAGATCCAGAACCAGGGAGCGCATTCCTGCTTTAGTGAGACTGTCGATGGCCCGGCTCATCTCGCGCGTAGTCGAGTCACTGAAAGCCTTGAGGTCCACGTACCCAACGCCGTCGGCGAGGAACGAAGCGCGGCGCACTGCGCTCAGATGGATGGCCCGCCGCGTAAGCCTGAACGGAAGCGCCATGAGGCTGCCGGGCCGCTCTACCTTCAAGGCTACAGTCTCGCCTGTCTTTCCGCGAAAGACATTGCTCACATCGTCGAGGGTCCAGCCTTTGGTGGACTTGCCCTGCACTTCGACAATCCGGTCGCCTGTCATCACGCCTGCGTGCTCGGCGGGGCTCCCGGGAAGCGGCGCAATCACTACAACTGCATTGTCCCTGATCTCGACCTGAAGACCGAGTCCAGCGTAGTTGCCGGTGGTGCTCTCACTCAACTTTCCAAGCTTGTCGGGTGCGAGAAAGGCGGTGTAAGGGTCGCCGAGCTCGTACAGGAGCCCGTCTACCGCCTTGCGGTACAGGTCTGCCGTCGCAACGGAATCCACGTAGTCATTTTCCACGTGCCGCAGCACACTCTCAAAGAGACGAGCCCCTTCGAGCGGAGAGCGTTCGCCGTTCTTCGCACCGCGCTGCATGAGCCAGCCGCCGGTAACGAGCGCGAGCATGAGCGCCGAGACGACGGCAATCGAGCGTGCCCTGGCGCGCTGCAGTCCTGTGAAGTCCAACTTCATTGCTTCTGAAACCCCTTCAGGGCTGAAAAGGTTTCTGGGAACCGGGCGATGAGTGTGCCTGCCACGTCAGCAAACACTGTTTCCTCGCTCCCGGACGAGTCTATGCGCACGATTGGCCCGCACTCAGGGTGACTGGACTGCCAGTCGCTGCTGGTAAAGAGCGTGAACGCCTCGCTCACGCGGGCGTGGAAATCGTCGCCGGACCGTTCCATCCTGTCCCGGGCTCCCCTGCTGTCTGCCCGCTGCATGCCAAGCCCTACGGGGACATCAAGGAGAATCGTGAGATCCGGTACCAGTCCGCCGGTCGCAAGCCTGTTGGCTGCGCGAACATCCTCTTCCTTGAGCCCCCGTCCGACAACCTGGTAGGCATATGTAGAAAGAAAAAAGCGATCGACAATGATCACGGCGCCGGATTCCAGCCTGGGACGCAGCTCGCGCGAAACCAGCTCGGCGCGGGAGGACATGAACAGCAGCGCCTCCGCAGCGGGGCAGATCGAAGCCTCGGGATCGAGAAGGAGATTGCGTATCACGTCACCAACCGGAGTGCCACCGGGCTCGCGCACTGCGACACAGTCAACTCCGCGTGCAGTCAGCCGCTCTGCAAGCAGCCGCAGCTGCGTGGTTTTGCCCGCGCCTTCTGCTCCCTCGAAAACGACGAGCTTGCCGCGTGGCACGTCAGCCCAGAGTGATGATCGAGCTTGTTGCGCCCTTCTTCATGCCTTCGAGAATCCAGTTGTTGATCTGGACCATCACCTTGTCGAAGTTTTCCTGCGCAACGATCGCGCGCTGGTATGCGGGGTTCACCTGGATGGTGGAAAGCATCTGATCGAGCTGCTGCTCCATCTCCTGTGTCGGCTCCTGTCCCTGCTGGATCATCTGCTGCGCTTCGGCGCGAATCTTTTCCATCTTCTGGAGCAGCGAGACTGCCTCGGTATCGGCATTGAGCGCCTCACTCGAGCGTTTCACCGCCTGATACTCGGAACTCTGGCCGATCATTCGTCCCAGTTCCTTTGCCTTTTCTTCAACCATCAATTCTCCGTTTTGTCCTGTTTGTTCAATCAGCTTTTCGGGCAAGCACGAACCGGTCGCGCCCGGTGAGATCAGGCACTATCGAAATATCGCGATATCGGCCATTTGCTGCCGCCAGCTCAGCTACCAGCGCTGCTCGTCTTGTGTCCACTTCAAGTGCAAGCAGTCCGCCATCCAGAAGACTGTCCGGGGCGGTCGCAACGATGTCCGCTATCACTGCCATTCCGTTGTCGCCGGCGAGCAGCGCAACCGAGGGTTCCCAGTCACGGACAGATTCGTCCAGCGTGAACAGCTCACTGAATGCGATATAAGGCGGGTTGGATACGATCACGTTTGCCCGCCTCGATCCCATGGGAGACAGTCCGCTCCCTTCCAGGAATTCTACGGGAGCCGTAAGCGTATCCGCATGCCTGAGCCTGTTCGCCTCTGCGACCCTGAGCGCCTCACCCGAGATATCGCTCGCGGTAATGCGGTCGAACCTGCCTTCGGAGGCCAATGCCAGGGCTATGGCGCCGCTTCCCGTGCATACGTCGAAGGCGATGCCAGTCTGGACGCGGGACAGAACCTCCTCCACCAGCATCTCCGTTTCAGGACGGGGAATCAGGACGCGCCTGTCGACTTCCAGCGTGAGGTTTCGGAACGCGGCACGTCCGGCGCAGTACTGGATCGGCGCGCCGTGCGCGCGTTTCTCCGCGGCCATCAGCGCCTTCGTGAAGACATCCCGCGGCACCATTTCCGCAGCATGATTCGCCGGCCAGGAGCGCGGAACGTCCAGCAGGTACGCGAGAATCTCGCGGGCGTCCGCCGCAGCATCCGGCTGGTCGGCAACGCTGGAGATGATCGCGGACATTCTTTCCACGAGCCCACCCACATTCGAGTCGGCCTCGCGCCTGGAACGCGCAATCCGCGGGGTCTTCATGGTACTACTCACCGAGCCTTTCCTCGACGTCCGCGAACTTCAGCGCATCGATGAGAATCTCGATGTCGCCATCAAGGACTTTCTGGAGATCGTGGGTGGTCAGGCCGATGCGGTGATCGGTGACGCGGTTCTGCGGATAGTTATACGTGCGGATCTTTGCCGACCTGTCGCCCGTTCCCACCTGGGTCTTCCGCATGCGCGAACGTTCCGATTCGATCGCTGCGAGGCGGGCGTCGAGAAGCCGGGCGCGCAGGACTTCCATTGCCTTGAGCTTGTTCTGCAGCTGGGACTTCTGGTCCTGCTGGCTGACGACGATGCCGCTCGGAATGTGAGTGATGCGCACCGCCGAATCCGTCGTGTTCACGCTCTGGCCGCCCGGGCCGGATGAACGGAACACGTCGATGCGAAGATCCTTGTCCTCGATCTTCACGTCCACTTCCTCTGCCTCGGGAAGCACGGCGACTGTGGCCGCCGATGTGTGGATCCGTCCCTGGTTCTCCGTAACCGGCACACGCTGAACGCGATGCACGCCCGACTCCCAGCGCATCACGCCGAAGGCGCCCTCACCCTTGATCTTGAAGATCGCTTCCTTGACTCCGCCGAGAGTGCCTTCGGAGCGTGAGATGTCCTCGATGCGCCAGCGCCGCTTTTCAGCGAATCTGGTGTACATTCGCAGCAGGTCGGCGGCGAATATGGCTGCCTCGTCGCCACCGGTGCCGCCGCGAATTTCGATGATTGCGGGGCGGTCATCCAGCGGGTCGTGCGGTATCAGAGCCGGCTTGATGCGCAGCTCCAGATCAGCAAGGGCGAGCTCCAGGCGCTCCAGTTCAGCGCGCGCTTCGGCGGCCATTTCAGGATCGTCACTGGAAGCGAGCTCGCGGACTTCCGCGAGCTCGTTGTCGTATCGTTGCAGCGTTGCGGCCATCTCGACGACGGGGGCGAGGTGCCGGTGCTCCCGTCCGAGTGCAGCCATGAGCTGCTGGTCCTTTACGGTTTTCGGATCGGAAAGCTGCTGCTCGACTTCGCGGGCGCGCTCGAGCGCGTCAGCGAGCCGGCTGCGAAGACTCAGGCTTCCGTCTTGGCCGGCTTGGAGTACTTCTGGCGGAAGCGCTCAACGCGGCCCGCTGTGTCGACCAGTTTCTGCTTGCCCGTGAAGAACGGGTGGCACTGTGCGCAGATATCCGTGTGGATCTCCGCCTGGGTCGAACGCGTCTGGTATGTAGTTCCGCACGCGCAACGCACTGTGGCTGTCGCGTATGTGGGATGGATATCGGGTTTCATTTGTAACTCCAAGGTGGGACTAAGGATAGCCCTTAAATATAGATGGCTCAGGGGTGGAATTACAGTGGGGGGAACTGCCACTTAAAAAGTGCAGGCTGGGAGCAGCTCGCCGGGGGCAGAAACAAAGCTGGGAGCAGCTCCGGGCTATTAAGCTCCCGGCTGGCTGCTCCCAGCTTGGTCGTTCTTAAGTTGTCTTTACTTCTTCACCGGATCCGCCAACCCCCGCTCGATCAGCAGCTGATCGACCTTTGGATCCCGGCCCCGGAAGTTCCGGAACAGGGTGGCAACATCCATTGTCGAGCCCTTCGAGAGGATCATGTCGCGGAAACGCTGTCCGTTCGCGCGCGTCATGCCGCCATTCTCCAGGAAATAGCCGTACGAATCGGCATCGAGCACTTCGCTCCACAGGTACGAGTAGTATCCTGCCGAATAACCTCCATCCCAGATGTGCGAGAAGTAGGTCGTGCGGTAGCGCGGCGGAATTTCAGCAACCGCAACGTTGTACCGCTTCAGCGCATCGGCCTCGAACTTATTTACATCCTGGAGCGGAAGGCCGGGCGGAATGCTGGCCCATGCCATATCCAGCAGCGAAGCCGCAAGGAATTCGGTGGTCGCAAATCCCATGTCGAACTTCGAGGCTGCACGGAACTTGTCGAGCAGCGCCTTCGGCATCGGCTCGCCGGTCTTGTAGTGCTTCGCATAATTCGCAAGCACCGTCGGCTCCGTCGCCCAGTGCTCGTTGAAACTCGATGGATACTCCACGAAGTCACGCGGCGTGTTCGTGCCGGCGATCCTCGGATACATCACGTTGGAAAACAACCCGTGAAGCGCATGACCGAATTCGTGGAACATCGTGGTGACTTCGTCCAGCGTCATGAGCGCGGGCGCTCCAGCTGCCGGCCTCGCGAAATTTCCCACGTTGTACACAACCGGCTTCGTTCCCATCAGTCCGGACTGGTCCACGAAGTTGCTCATCCATGCGCCACCCGCCTTGCTGTCACGGGTAAACCAGTCGGCGTAGTAGAGTCCAAGGAATGAGCCGTCTTCATTGAACACGTCGTAGACCTGGACATCCGGGTGGTACACCGGCAGATCCTTGCGCTCCTTGAACGTGATTCCGTACATCCTGTTCGCGGCGTAGAACAAGCCGTTGTGCAGGACGTTGTTGATCTCGAAGTACGGCTTCACCTGATCGGCATCGAAATCGTACTGGTCTTTTCTTACCTGTTCCGCGTAGTACTGCCAGTCCCAGGGCTCGAGCTTGAATCCGCCGCCCTGCTTGTCGATCAGAGCCTGCATCGCTGCAGCATCGGCACGGGCTTTCGCTGTCGCAGCGGGGACAATGCCGGTCAGCAGGCCGGTTGCATTGGCGGAGGTCTGCGCCATCACATCGCTCAGCCGGAAGTCCGCCCAGGTCGGAAAGCCGAGCAGTTTCGCCTTTTCCGCACGGAGCTGTGCGAGGCGGCTGACAATTGCACGGGTATCGTTGGAATCGCCGCGCTCACCCCGGAGGATGGACTGCAGGAAAAGCTTTTGCCTCGTGGCGCGGTTGGTGAGTGAAACCTGCGGCGGCTGCTGGGTTGTGTTCTGAAGTGCGACAACCCACTTCCCCGGCATGCCACGCTGCTTTGCTCTTTCGGCCGCGGCGTCGATCTGCTCCTTGCTGAGACCGGCGAGTTCGGCCGGATTGTCCACCACGAGCGCAGCTGCGTTTCTGCCTTCGAGCAGCTTTGTGTGGAACGAGGTGGTCAGCTTCGATTCTTCCTGGTTGAGCGCGCGGAAGGTCACCTTGTCGGCTTCCGACAGCTGCGCACCGGATCTCACGAAATCCTTGTAGTACCGGTCGGCGAGCCACTGCTGAACAGCGTCGAGTCCGGAAGTCGTACGCGTCTCATAGACCGTCTTTACACGCTGGAACAGCTTGTCGTTGAGGAATATTGCGTCGCCATGCGCAGCACGCTTCGGCGCCATTTCCTCGTCTATCTTCTGGAGTGTGTCGGTTGTATTCGACTGGTTGACCGCGTCGAACACATATGCAACGCGGGTGAGCATCTGGCCTGACCGCTCCATCGCAACGATCGTGTTTTCGAACGTTGCCGGCGCAGGGTTGTTCACGATCGCATCGATTTCCGCGAGATGCTGGCGCATTCCTTCCGCGAAGCCGGGACGATAATCGCTCTCCCTGATCTTCGTGAAGTCCGGAGCCTGGTATGGCAGGGTGCTCGGCGCATAAAAAGGATTCGACGTGATGCTCGCCGATGCTGGCGCTGGATTGGTCACTACCTGCACACCAGGTGTACAGGCGACTGCTGCGCCGATCGTGAGAAGTGCACTGAATCTCCGCATTTGTTAATTGTCCTTGAGAAAAGTTTTGCCGCTACTGGTTGGTATCCGGCTGAACCGGATTCCCTTCTGCATCCAGAACCGTGATGGTCGATCCGAGTCCCTCGATTGTCCGCAGGGCTGGCTCGATCACCTTGCGGTCACCAACCACCAGAATCGCGAGGTTGCCGGGATTGATCGTTGCGTTGGCAACACGGTTGACGTCGGCCGCGGTCACCTTGCCGACGTTCGCTATGTAGTTGTTGAAGTAGTCGTCCGGCAATCCATACTGAACGACGTCCGACAGGCGCGCGGCAATCTGCGCCGGCGTTTCGAATCCGCGCGGGTATCCCAGGATCAGCGACTGCTTCGCGGTAGTCAGCTCGGCTTCGGTGATCGGAATTTCCCCCCGGATTCCTCGCAGCTCCTTCAGGAATTCCACGACGGACTGCTTGGTCACAGCCGTCTGAACTCCGGCACTCGCTGTAAATGGTCCGGCCGCGCGGCGGAAATCGAACGCAGTGCGGGCTCCATACGAGTACCCCTTGTCCTCGCGCAGGTTCAGGTTGACACGCGACATGAACTGCCCGCCCAGCATCGTATTGAGGACCTGCAGAGCGAAATAGTCCGGCGTCGAGCGGGCAACTCCTACAGATCCAATGTTGATCACCGACTGGGCCGCACCCGGCCGATCTACCAGGTAGATCTGCGCGCGGTCTCTCGCAGGGGCATCGGCAATACGGCTTTCCGGAAGCTGCCCCCGCTTCCAGCCCGCGAATGCCTTCTCGAGCTGGCCGGCGATTTCATTCATCGTCACGTCGCCGACAACAATCAGTGCGGCGTTGTTGGGAACGAAATGGGTCGAATAGAATGCGCGAACGTCGGATGCAGACACCGCCCGAACCGAGGCTTCATTGCCCGTCTGCGGATGACCGTACGGATGTGCGCCCCCGTACAGGATGGACGGATACACCACTCCGGCGATCTGTGTGGCATTGTCCCGGCTCTGCGCGAGCTGACCGAGTCTCTGTGTCTTGAGGCGCGCCAGCTCTGCATCCGCGAACGCAGGGTTGAGAATCGCATCCGAATAGATGTCGAGCGCCTTGCCCAGATGCCGCTTTAGCGTGGTGATCGAAACGGTCGTCGCGTCCCAGCCGGAGCTTGCATTCAGCGACGAGCCAATGGACTGCAGCTCGTTGGCGAGGTCGAGCGCTGAACGGCGTGCGGTACCGCGATCGAGCAGTGCGGAGGTGAAGCTCGCGAGCCCTGCGCGGTCGGCGGGGTCGGAGGCAGCACCCGACTTCACGGCGAGGTTCATCGTGACGACCGGAAGCTCATGGTGTTCGACGAGCAGAATCTCCAGTCCGTTGGACAATGTCCTGCGCTGCAGCCGCGGCAGGGTAAGACGCGGAGCAGGCCCGCCTCCTGGCAGCGCTGCATGCTGAGCCCGCTGAATGGAGTCGATGCGCGGGTCGGCTTTTCGGGGAGCTGCGTCAGCAGCACTGTCCGGGCCTGCGCCAGCGGAAGCGGTCGCAGCGCCACCCGGCGTGCGCGCCGCCGGCGTGACATCGAAAATCAGGCGGCTGGCCGTCAGATATTTCCTTGCCACGCGCTGGACGTCAGCGGGTGTCACCTTGCGATACCGTGCGAGATCCTGTGCAAGCCAGTTCGGCGTACCGCGCATCACGGCATAGTTGTTCAGCCGATCGCTCTTGCTCCCGAAGCCGCCCACTGTCTGGAGTCCGAGGATGGTGCGTGCTTCGACCACGTTGAAAATGCGATCGAGCTCCTCCTGCGAGGGCGGAACCGCGGCCAGTCTGGCTATCTCCCTGTCGATGCTCGCCTGCGCTGAATCCATCGACTGTCCCCGGCGCGGCGTAACGACAACCTGAAATGTGCCGGCGAGTTCGCTGGCACCGTTGCCCGCTGAAACATCCTGGGCAATCTGCCGGTCATATACGAGATCCTTGTACAGGCGGGAGGTACGCCCGCCGCCAAGAATGGCAGACAGATAGTCGAGAGCGGGCTCGTCCGGGTGAAATTCCGGCACCGCGTGCCACACGACATAGCGTCGGGCGAGAGCCACGCGATCTTCCATGGAGCCACGAAGCTCACCCTTGAGTGACGGCTGGCGCGCCGTGAGCCTGGGAAGCGACGGACCGCGGGGAATCTTTCCGAAATACTTGGTGACGAGCCTGCGAACTTCGGCCGGGTTTACATCCCCCGCCACGACGAGCGATGCATTGTTTGGCGTGTAGTACCGACGGAAGAATCCCTTGATGTCATCCATCGATGCGGCGCTCAAATCCTCGAGCTCGCCGATAGTGAGCCAGTTGTACGGGTGATCGGCTGGATAGAGAAGCTTGTTGATGCGCGCCCGAGCCAGTCCGTATGGCTGGTTGTCGTAGTTCTGGCGCTTTTCGTTCTTAACCACGTCGCGCTGGTTGGCGAGCTTGTCTTCAGTCAGGGCATCGAGGAGTCCGCCCATCCTGTCGGCTTCCAGAAAGATCGCGCGCTCCAGATAGTTGCTCGGCACGACCTCGAAATAATTGGTCCTGTCAGGGTTGGTCGAGCCGTTGATCGTACCTCCAACTTCCTGCAGGGGCTTGAAGAAGTCATCGATGTAATTCTTCGAGCCCTGGAACATCATGTGCTCGAAGAGGTGTGCGTATCCTGTCTTTCCGCGTGTCTCGTTCTTCGAACCGACGTGATACCAGACATTGATCGCTGCGATCGGTGTCGAATGATCTTCGTGGATGATTACGCGCAGGCCGTTCGGAAGCCTGAACTCCGAATAGTCCAGTCTGGGAAGACTTGTCGAAGCCTTTTGGGCGGGCAGCGCTCCTGCAGCGGCGAAAGCTGCAATTGCGCTCAGTACGAATTGAATGCGACGCATCGTGATCCTCGGCTTTGGTACGTGAAAGTCAGCGTGCAAATACGTCATCTATGGGGGTGATTCTGATCTTCGCAGGGGCAATGTTCAGCTTTCTTGCGCCAAGAACCTTGTCCTCGTCCAGAATGGACTGCGGCCTCTCGCCGTCGTACTTGATTGCCGAGAACCCGTCGGCAATGAGCGCGTCCCGAAGACCCTTTGCGTCTTTCGTGATGATTACAACCGAAAGGTCGCTGGAGGAGAGGTGCCTCTTGAGTGCCGCGTTGACGTCGTCGCGCGTGAGTTTCTGGAGACCGCCACGCATGTAAGCAGTGAACTCCGGAATCCCATACCACTTGGAGTCCATCGCGTAACCGAGCTGCTGGTCCTGCGTCGCCGTCATGACGAAGACGTTCTTCATCAGGTACTGTCTGCCGGCCTGGAATTCCGCTTCCGACATTCCCTTCGTTACGAGCTTCTCGAGCTCGTCGACTGCGATGCGCAGCGCCATGTGCGCATTCTCAGGGACGACGGGGCGGATCCAGATTTCGAAGATCTGACCACGGCGTGCAATGTTGGGGTCAGGGAAGAACTGGAACATCCCGCGGGGGAACGCCTCGATATACGCGTAGTCCCCGTAGTTCATTCCGCGAATTTCACGAATGCGGTCGTAGAGACGGCCCGTAGACATGCGATGTTC
Source organism: Gemmatimonadota bacterium (assembly GCA_036676795.1). Classification (GTDB taxonomy): domain Bacteria; phylum Gemmatimonadota; class Gemmatimonadetes; order Gemmatimonadales; family Gemmatimonadaceae; genus UBA4720. The sequence continues at coordinate 22,413 of JAKFCC010000085.1, read as the reverse complement.
GCCGAGCCAGGCGCGAGCGAGTGAGAGCGCTGCGAAGTCGGGGTGCGAACGGGTCACCGGTATGGGCAGGCCGAACGAGATTGCCGTGGAGCGGGTGTCCTTCTCGAGAATTTCCACTTCCATTCCCTGTGGCCGAACACCGGCCAGGGGCTGCGGCTTTCCGAAGATTGCAGTGGCTCCGGTCGGAAGCGCCGCAACGGTGGATTCCAGGAGATTCAGCATCGGCTGCGGAACGTCACCATTGACGCCCAGCATCACGTTGCCGCGCGCATAGTTGCGGCGAATGAAAGCGCGCACATCGTCCAGGGTGAGGGACTCGATGCCGGCAATGGTTCCCAGTACCGGATGCGCGTACGGGGTTCCAGCGAAGATGTTCGTCTGGAGGCGCTCCTTGCCCAGCTCTTCCTCGTTGTTGAAGCGCAGGTCCTGCTTGAGCGCATTCAGGAGTGCGTCCTTGTTGCGCTTGAAGTCGGTATCGCGGAAACCGGGATTCAGCAGCTGCGGAATCACGATGTCCATGAACATGCGCCAGTTGTCACGGTGAATGGAACCCGTGAACGTGGTCATCTCCTTGTCCACCTGCGAACTGAAGGCGCCGGCAACGGGATAGAGCAGCGCATTGATCTGCTCGAGAGTCAGTGCCTGAGATCCCGAGTTGGCGATCATCGCCGCCGACAGCGCTGCCAGGCCTTCCTTGCCCACCGGATCTGCAGCTGACCCGGCGTTGAAGAGCAGCTTGAATCGAACCTGGGGAAGCGGATTCCGCTGCAGCACCATGGGAATTCCCGCTCTTTCTACAGCGGAAGGGATACGCAGCTGGAGCGGCGCAACCACAGGCTTGGCCGTCGATGCGGATGGAGTGGCCGTATGGTGCCCCGCGTGGGAAAAGGTCGCTATGGAAGGGAGCGTCCCGATGTCGGCCGGCAGCGGTTTGTTCGACAACGTCGTTACCAGCAGACTCGCATCCGTGAAATATTTTGCCGCGGCGTTGCGCAAATCCGCCGGCTTGAGCTTGTCGTACAGATCGTAGGCGCGATTGATCGTATTGTACGACCGGTTGTAGCGGACGAACCTGGCCAGCGTCGAAGCGATGCGATCAGTGTTGTCGAGCGACCGCACGAAGCCGTAGCGGACATTCGACTTGGCTTCCTCGAGACGCTGCGCCGGGACGAGCTCGCTGCGGGCCTGTGCAACGGTGGTAAGGATCGCGTCCCGCACATACGTCGCATCTTCCGGCTTCTTGATCCGGGCAAAAATCGTGAAGAGTTCCGGATCGGCGTTGCTGGTATTTCCACCGCTGATGAAATCGACCTTCTGCTCGCGCTGGACAAGCCGCTTGTAGAGCTCCGAAGTCGGGCCGAAGTACAGCGTGGCGACCATGTCCAGCGCCGCATTCTCATTGTTGGTCTCCGAGAAAGCGGCATTCCTGAACGCGACCGCAAGGTAAGGCGAAGTCGGGCTCTCCCAGTTCACATGGGCGTATTTCGGACCGGCCGGCGCGGGCTCAGCGGGGATGTCCACACTGTAACTGCCACGCTTCCAGTCACCCCAGTACTTCTGGATAAGAGGAAGAACCTGTTTTGCGTCAACGTCGCCGGCGATGATGATCGTAGTCCGCTCGGGACGGTACCAGCGATCGAAGAATGTCTTTGAATACGCGTACTCATTCGGCATGTCTTCGATGTCGCGAATGAATCCCATTGTCGTGTGCTTGTACGGGTGCGTCGAAAACGCATTGTCGCGCATCGTCTCGAACAGCTTCTGGGTGGGATTCGACGCGTTCTTGTTGTACTCCCCAAGAACAGCACGGGCCTCGGTCTTGAACTCCGCCTCGGAGTACTCCAGCCGCTGGAACCGTTCCGCCTGGAGCTTGAGCATCGTCTCCAGGTCCTCCTTCGCAAACGTTATGTAGTAGTTGGTGAAGTCGTCCGTGGTATACGCATTCTCGCGTGCACCGGCCGCGGTGAGGATCTGGTTCGCCCTGTCCTTGTTTATCTCCTTGCTCCCCTTGAACATGATGTGTTCAAAGAAGTGAGCGAACCCGGACTTCCCTTCCTCGACCTCGTTGCGCGACCCGGTCTGAACGGGGATCTGCAAAGAGACAATGTTGGGGAACCCGGTGGGGACCACTATCACCTTCAGTCCATTGGGGAGTGTGGTTTCCGTTGCCTTGAACGGAAGGATGTCCCTGGACGGTTTGGTCTGGGCGGAGAGTCCGGAAGCGGCGACTAGAAAGACGGCTCCGGCGAGAGCGATGCGGAAAATGCGGTTCATATGGCTCTGGGTTTTGTGAACGGCGGGAAAATAGGTACAGAGGGAATTTGGGCGCCCGCGCAGGGCGTGGAAAGGCCTACCTTGCCCAGCCTTTCCACCCCGGTCCGCGCACCACCCTGCCCGGAGTCGCACCCGTATGCTCGCCTTCCCGCAGGACCTGGGTGCCATTCACGAAGACATGCCTCATCCCGGTCGAATACTGATGCGGCTTCTCGAACGTGGCATGGTCCCGCACAGCGGCAGGATCGAACACCACCACGTCGGCAAAAAATCCGGTTTTCAGTTCCCCCCGGTTTCGCAGCTTCAGGTTCCTGGCGGGAAGCGCCGAAAGCCGGTGAATGGCGTCGGAAAGCGTGAGCGCCTGCTCGTCGCGGGAATACTTTCCGAGCACACGCGCAAAATTGCCGTACGCCCTCGGATGCGTGCTCGATTTCGTGAATGGAAGAGTCGGCGCCATTGAGCCCGCGTCCGACCCAAAGGTGACCCAGGGCAGGCCAGTCTGGCGCTTCACGTTTTCCTCGGACATGAGGAAGTAGACGACCTGTACTCTGCTGCCGTCGAGTATCACCAGGTCCATTGCGGTTTCTTCCGGCGACTTTCCCCGCAGTCGTGCAACTTCGGTGAGCGTCTTGCCAGTGTACTGCTTGAGCGAGTCAGCCTTGAACCCCACCATAAGGGTTCCATCCGGGCCGGCAGCGAGGAAGAAGTTCTCCCATTCGTTCGAGGGAGTTTTCATCTCGCGGGCTACGCGATCGCGGATTTCTGGAGATTTCAGCCTTTCGGACCATGCCTTGTACCCGCCCTCCTGAACCCATGGCGGCATCGCCGCATCGAGGCCGGTTGAGCCTGCGGGATATGTGTACATGTCCGCCGTGATATCGAGTCCCGCTTTGCGCGCTGCCTCAACTTTTGCGATCACCGCATCCAGCTTGCCCCAGTTCTGTTTGCCGGCGGCCTTCAAATGGTAAATCTCGGCGCCGACACCGCCGTCGCGGGCGATCGTGATCAGCTCATCGACCGCCTCCAGAAGCCGGTTCCCTTCGCTTCGCATGTGCGAGATGTACCTGCCGCCGTAGGGCGAAGCAGCCCTGGCGAGCGCAACCAGCTCGTCGGTCCCAGCGTAAAATGCGGGCGCGTAGATGAGGGACGAGCCAACGCCCATGGCGCCCTCCTCCATTGCCGCACGCACCAGGCCCTGCATTCTCGACAACTCCTCGGGCGTAGGTGGTCTGTTCGCGTATCCAAGCTCGTGAATGCGCACAGTGGTAGCCCCGATGAACGAAGCAACGTTGGTCGAGACGCCGCGGCGCTCGAGGTGCTCGAGATATTCGCCGAGCGTGGTCCAGGGAACGTCGAACTTCAGGTCTCCCTGCGACTCGATCATATCCTTCCGCATCGCTGCGTTCAGCGGCCCCATGGATTCGCCTTCGCCGAAAACCTCGAGGGTAACTCCCTGGCGGATATCACTCTGGCCGTGAGGATCGACGAGGAGAGATTCGGTCGCCCAGCTCAGCATGTTGATGAAGCCAGGCGCCACCGCGAGTCCACGCGCGTCAACGACCTTGTGAGCTGCTGCCTGTGAGAAGTCTCCGACACCAGCGACAGTGTCGCCACTGATAGCTACGTCGCTCACGACACCAGGACCGCCGCTACCGTCATAAACGGTTCCTCCGCGGATGATCACGTCGTACCGAGGCGCATCAGCCGAATACACGGTACGGCCGCCAACAACAGTGCGTACGATTTTCGCGTCGCGAATGGTTTCTGGCGGAATGCGCGTCAGGTCGCGGTCGATGATCACGAAGTCAGCGAGCTTTCCACGCTCCAGACTGCCACGATTCCCTTCGTCGAAAGAGGCGCGTGCGGCATTGAGCGTGTATCCCCGCAGCGCCTGCTCCACGGAGATCTTCTGCTCGGGAATCCAGCCATCGGGATTGCGGTCATCCAGAGTACGGCGAGTGACTGCCGCATAGATCCCATCGAGCGGCGTCGGGGGAGCCACGAACCAGTCGCTGCCGAATGCCGGCTGAGCGTCAGCCTCGAACAGCGAGCGGAAGGCATATGTCGTCCGGGCGCGCTCGTGACCAATCACTTTTTCGGCCCACCTCCCGTCGTCGATGGCATGATAGGGCTGCATGCTTGGAATGACGCCGAGTTGACCGAAGCGCGGAATATCCTTCGGTGCGATGTGCTGCGCGTGCTCGATGCGGAAACGCCGGTCGCGCGGACCATTTTCCCGGGCGACCCGCTCGAAGATGTCGAGCTGAAGGTTTATCGCGCGATCGCCAATTGCGTGGACGAGCACGTGCAGTCCCGCCTTATCGGCCCCGCTCGTCATCCTGTAGAGGTACTCGGGCGTATTCACCAGAAGCCCCGAGTCGGCCGGCATGTCGCTGAAGGCTTCGAACATTGCCGCCGTGTGCGAGCCGAGCGATCCATCGACGAACGCCTTGAGTGCACCGATTCGCAGCCATTCGTCACCGGGACCGCGCGCCGCAACCGTATCACGGAGGCGGGGCCAGCTGGAAAGAGGAACTGCAGCGTAGATGCGCGTCTTGAGAGTGCCTGCCTTGTGTGCGCGGTCGAAGGTCGCGAGATCGGCCCATGATCCCATGTTGTGCACTGAGGTGACGCCCTTGGAGGCCACGAACTCCATCGCAGCGGCGAGCGCGCGATCGCGGGTGTCTGCCGTCCAGTCAGGGACAACCCGGTCGATTACCGATTGCGCATTGTCCTTGAAGATTCCGGACGGAGTGCCGTCGCCTGACCGCACGATTGCACCACCTTCCACCTCGCGGGTCTCGCGCGTCACGCCCGCGATCTTCATGGCGGCACTGTTGGCGAGCGCCATGTGGCCGTCCAGGCGCGCTATCCACACCGGGTGATTCGGCGTAACCGAATCGATCCATTCCGCGCGCGGCAGCTCACCGCCCCAGTTCTGGTGATCCCAGTTGCCGCCCTCGATCCAGGTGCCCGCGGGCACCGTCGCGGCAAAAGCCTTGATGCGAGCGGTGAATTCCGCGGGTGTCTTTGCATCACGCAGCTGCACGCCGGCCAGCTGGGCGCCCGATGTCACGAAGTGCACATGCGAGTCGATAAATCCGGGGACTACAAACTGCCCGCGAGCGTCGATTACCTGGGTTGCTCCGGAGGTGAGCTTTGCGACCTCGGCGCCGGAACCGATTGCGACGATTCTGTCGCCCTTGACCGCCATCGCCTGAGCCCACGGTCTCGCGGTGTTGCCGGTCCAGATGCGGGCGTTGACAACCGTCAGATCAGCAGCGGGCACGGGAGCATTCATTGCGCAGGAAATTAGCGTGGGGAGTGCGAACGGGATCAGGCGGGCGATTCGTTTCATTGCGCGGGGTGGAGGACACCGGAATGCTACACCGATTGAGGGGCAGTGCAACTGAGGTGCGGAGCGCAGGATCAGCTGCGGACAGGAGCGACGGGATTAACTGCGGACAGGAGCGATGGAGCGATGGACAGAATCCGAGAACTGCAGATTCGTGGGAACTGCACTCGAATCCGACGCGCCGTTCCCACGAAGTCCTCAGATTCTGTCCATCGCTCCCCCACTCCTGTCCGCAGTTAACAACCCCCACTCAACCCAGTAACTTTTCCCCGATGAATTTCGCCCGAATGCTCTCCGTGCCGGCGCTGCTCCTCTCCCTCTCCCTTTCTTCAGTCGCGACTGCACAAGCTCCCGCAGCGGCTGCCGTACCGGGGGAAGAGCTCACCGTTTATCTCATGACAATGGAGGCCGGCGACGCGGTGTTCGAGAAGTTCGGGCACACGGCAATCTGGATCCACAATGCCGCAACCCAGCGCGATATCGCCTACAACTGGGGACTGTTCGACTTCAACGACGCCGACTTCATTCCCCGGCTCGCGCGCGGGAACATGCGCTACTCCATGGCCGGTTTCGAGATGCGGGAAATGCTGCAGTGGTATGTCGACCAGAAGCGAAAGGTCTGGGCGCAGGAACTCAATCTCACGCCGCAGCAACGATTGCAGGTGCAGGAACTGGCAGAAATCAATGCGCTGCCGCAAAACCGGTACTACACCTACGACTACTATCGCAACAACTGCTCGACCCTCCCGCGGGACATCATTGATAAGGTGGTGTCAGGTGCGGTGAAGAGTCAGACCAACGGCACGTTTACGAACAACACCTTCAGATCGCATACACTCCGCCTGCTTGGCGATGAAAAGCTTGCTTTCGCCGGCGCGCAGTTCGCCCTGGGCCACCCTGCCGATGTCAAGATCACACCCTGGCAGGAAATGTTTCTGCCGGTCAAGCTGAGCGAGCACATCCGCAAGGTGAAGGTCCCGGGAAAGACGGGAACGATGGAGCCGTTCGTGCTTCGCGAAATCGATCTTGCGACCTCGACACGGCCACGGGAGCGAGCGAATGCCCCCAACTACGTGAGACGATTTACGATCTACGGGGTCGCCATTTCGGCGCTGCTGATGATTCTGCTCTCCCTGTCCACCACAGGGCTTCGCACCACGAAGGTCCTGCTGGCCGTAGCTGCTTCGCTATGGTCGATCATTGCCGGCCTCGCGGGGCTCGGGCTGATGCTGGCAGGGACTGTTACGAATCACACCTTCATGCGCGCGAACGAGAACATTCTGCAGATCAATCCACTGCTGCTGATTCTCGGCATGCTTATTCCATTCGCCTTCAGGATAAAGCGGGTGCGCAAGACAGTGATGGGAATCGCATTCGCGTGCGCCGGCCTGTCGGTTCTCGGTTTCGTCCTGCAGGCGCTGCCGGTAATGGATCAGCTGAATGGAGAGATCATCGGACTGGCGATGCCGGTCAACCTCACTCTCGCATTCGTGTGCTGGTTCATGTTTTCCAGCCGGATGGAACGGGCGCGGCTCTAGAAGACTATTTCGCGCTTCTGCTCAGCGGATTTGTAGATCGCTTCCATGATGCGCATCACTTCGACCTGATCGCGCGGGGGTTCGTATGGACTCTCGTCGCGCACGACCGAGACAAAGTGAGCCAGCTCAGCGCGGTAGGACTGAAGGAAAACGCTCTCCCTGGCTGAGGCCCCGCTGGGCGAAACGTTCGTCGGACGGCCGTTCAATTCCTTGACTACCCGGAGCGGTGCAAGCCGTGCGGACCCGCGACTGGACAGTACCTCGAACCACCAGCGCTCCTCCTCTCCCACGTAGCACCAGGAAACGTCGAATACGAAGCTCACGCCGGCAGCGCATTCGAGGTAAACCACCATCGAATCCTCCACTGCGCCCGGGGTCCCGGGACGTTCCATGTGCGCGGTTACACGGACGGCGGGCGGGAAATTCGCCAGCCAGAGAGCGAGGTCGAGCATTGGATAGCCATACTCCAGGAATGCGCCGCCACCCGCTTCGGCCTTTCGCAAGCGCCATCCCTCCCGCTGAGCGGGAAGGTGGTACTGGCCGGAGCGGACGCCGATCAGCTTTCCCAGCTCACCGCCCTGAAGGAATCGGCTGAGCTGCTGCACATCACTGCGAAACCGGTGATTGGTTCCGACGACAATCTTTCTGCCCGCCTTTTCCGCAGCGGTGAGAATGCGCTCGATCCCGCTGGATGTGAGCGACAGAGGCCGCTCGCACAGCACGTGAACACCCGCGCGCAGCGCACTCAACACATGCGGCTCGTGGAGATGATTCGGGGTTGTCAGTATTACCGCGTCGAGTTGATCCATCTCGAGCATGTCTTCCAGGTCGGTGAAGACATATGGGATCGAGAGGCGGTCGGCGAGCGCGCTTGCTTTCGGCCCGTCATTGTCGCACAACGCAACGAGCTCTGCGCCGCGGAGCCGCGAGAGTGCAGGAAGGTGCGCGAGCTGCGCAATCGCACCCGCGCCTACCATCCCGATTTTTACCGTGTCAGCCACGCATCACACTCCCGTCCCTCAGAATTTTTCTACTGTGGTCCCGCGATAGTACGTGGTCAGAATGGTCTTGTAATCCTGCCCGGCGCGAGCACGTCCAATCGCGCCCCACTGGCACATTCCGATTCCGTGTCCGTAGCCACGACCCCTGACTGTGAGCTGCTGCACACCGCCTGATGACCCAGTCGTAACTGCGGTGGAAAAATAGGTGCTGTTGAGGATCGCGCCAGCGGGATTGCGCAGCACGAATCGTGTGTCGTTGCCGCGCAGCGTGTATGTCCCCCGGTCGGTCGTTATCTCCAGTGCCCGCACCCGGTCGGTTTCCGTTCGCCCGGTTTCTCGCACCATGCGCACGCGTCCCAGGTCTCCAGCCGGCGCACTGGTGTATGCGGCCAGGTATTTGTTGATCACTGTGCTGAGCTGATCACCTGTAAACGTTTCCGTCCATGAAAAGCGTGGACTGGGGTCGCAGTAGAATTTGTCCGTACCCGGGATGCGGTCGCTTACCGGGCGAAGGTACGGCTGGTCAGGCTCCTTGTACCACACTTCGCTCGTCGAAGCCGTGCTGCCGCCGCAGGTGGAACTGTATGGTGTGTTCGCCAGAACGCGGCCCGCGAACTTGAGCACCATGCCCGCAGTCGAGCGAATTGCTTCGTCCGTGATTTCCGTTTCCGCATCGACACCGCCATACACCTGGTCCTGAACGGTGGCGTACATGTCGAACGGCCGGCTCGTGACGCCAATGTGGCTGTAGGAATAGCTCCGTGCAGCAACCGCCTGGGCTTCGACCGCCGCCAGCTCCGCCCGTGGACGCTTTCCAATTTCGAGAGGCACGACTCCACGCAGATAGGATTCCATTGGCAGACGATTCACCACGAGCATTCCCGTATCAGTGACGCTGATGAGAAGTTCACCGCGGTACCGCTTCTTGTTGAACGTCAGCGTCCCCTCACTCGAGAGCGGCCTCACAAGGAATGGACCCGTGCTGCGGCTGGAGCCGCTTCCGTTCGCGCGCACCGCTCGCATCTGCCCGGAGGCGAGCTGAACAGTCACGATTTCGCCTGCCTTGCCGGTCGTCAGGAAGCTGTCGCGAGTGCGATTGTATATCCGCCACTCGCCGCTGCCCGTGAGGGCGATCGGCGTCCTGGAGCTGCCGAGCGCGATGCGCACCGCGGGATTGTCACGCAGGAAAACGGGATCGGGACTCAACTCGCTGGGCGCGACCGAAGCACATGCGATGGCTGCTACACCTGCCAGCAACAGAACAGCTTTCCTCATTCCAGTCTCCTGTATTGTCATGCTTCCTTCGGGCAATTAGGGAGCCAGCGCCTATCTTCCGAAGCTGCCCATCCCCGCCATCGGAAGTGAGCGTCCGCGCGACCGGCGCGCCGACACTTGCTGTGACTGCGAGGCACGCACCCCAATAACCGAAGCGGTGAAATCATAGTCTTCGACGACACCGGTAACAGTGACATCGACGAGGGTACCGGGCTCCAGTACTTCCGAAAGCCTCGTCGTTCCGTCAATGTCATCAGCCTGCCAGGGCAGACGCGCCTGTGAGCCTTCAGACGCATTGCGGTCCACTATGGCAACAGCGCGCGTTCCGACCCGCTGCTCGTATCGGTCCGCGGTGATCGCCCGCTGCATCTCAGTCAGTCGTTCCAGCCTTTCCCGCTTGATCGTATCGGGAACGTCGTCGGCCAGGAGCGCCGCGCGGGTTCCTTCCTGGGGCGAGTAAGTGAAAGCGCCCACACGTTCAAACCGGATCTCCTCCAGGAACTCGAGCAGCTGATTGAAATCGTCTTCCGTCTCGCCCGGGAATCCGACAATGCAGGTCGTTCGGATCGCGAGGTCTGGAACGGCGTCGCGCAGCCGCTGCACGCGCTCTCGAATTGTCTTCTTGCGCTCGGGGCGCCGCATTCTGGCGAGCACACTGTCCGAAGCATGCTGCATGGGCATGTCCAGATACCGGAGAATGCGCGGTTCTTTCGCGATCACCTCGACAAGACGCGGCGTGATTCCCGCCGAGTAGAGGTAGAGCATGCGAATCCATGGAATGCCGGTCTCTGCCGCCAGGGCTTCCAGAAGCTCCGGCAGGCCGAATCCATCGCGAATGTCGCGGCCATAGTGGGCGAGATCCTGCGCGACGAGATTCAGCTCTTTTGCGCCATCCAGCTCCAGCAGCTGCGCCTCGCGAATGACTTCGTCGAGAGCAAACGATCGGTGCTTTCCGCGCATCAGGGGAATCGCACAGAATGCGCAGCCATGGTCGCAGCCTTCGCTGATCTTCAGGTAGCGCACGTGCCGGAGGTCGCCCGCATACACGCGAACGCCCGGGTGACTGGCCAGATCCTCAGGGCCGAGCAGGCCGCGAGCTTCCAGCTCCGGCACTAGCCGGTCGCCTTCGGATGCGCCAAGAAAGAGGTCAACTTCGGGAAGAGCTTCCTGCAGCTCGGACTTGTGACGCTCGACCATGCATCCGAGTGCGACGACAGCCTGGCAGTTCCCTTCCCGCTTCATGTTGCCGGCTTCTACAATCGCGTCGATGCTTTCCTTCTTGGCCGCATCGATGAAGCCGCATGTGTTGACGAGGATGAGCTCCGCTTCCTCGAGATTGTGCGTAAGCTCGGCCCCGTACCCTGCAAGCCGTGCGAGATACCGCTCCGAGTCTACGGTGTTCTTGTCACAACCCAGCGTGACAAAGCCAACCTTCATTTAGCGGTAGTTGCCGAACTTGAGCTCTACGCCAAAGTCTTTTGAGCGAAGCAGCGCCATGGCTTCCTGGAGATCGTCCTTGGAGGGCGAGGAAACCCGCACCTGATCACCCTGAATGGCCGCCTGGACCTTCTTGAGCTTGGCCTCCTTGATGGCCGCCGCAATCTTCTTTGCCGTATCCCCGTCGAGCGCCATTTTCAGTCCGACCTCGCGGCGCACTGTGTCGCCACCCGCGGGCGTGATCTCTCCGATGTCCAGGTTCTTCACCGACACCTGCCGCTTGACGAGCTTCGCGTGAAGCACGTCGTAAAGCGCTTCCATCTTGAAATCGTTCTCGGCAGTGAGGACCAGCTTCCCCTCGGCGCGCTGAAATTCGATCGCAGCCGGCGACCCTTTGAAGTCGTAGCGCTGGGCGATTTCCTTCTGGGCCTGGTTTACTGCGTTGTCCACTTCCTGGAGGTCGACGCCTGTGGTGACGTCAAAAGATGCCTGTTGTGCCATACAGGGAATTTAACGGATAACGGACACCGGTAAACGGAAAACGGAAGACGCGTTTTCCGTCTTCCGTTGACCAGTTGCCGTTGTCAGTGCATCTACCCCAGGAAGGACTCCAAAGCCCGGCGGCGGGAGTTGTGGCGGAGCTTCAGCAACGCCTTTTCCTTGATCTGACGCACACGCTCACGGGTGATGGCGAGCAACGTACCGATATCCTCAAGCGTCATTGGGTCCTGACCATCAAGTCCGAAATACAGGCGAAGAATCTTGGATTCGCGCTCTTTCAATCCAGCCAATGACTCTTCAATCGCTTCCGACAGGGCCTTCTCGAATGTGAGCTCGTCCGGCTGCTGGTTATTCTCGTCCGGGAGAATGTCGAGCAGCCTGTTGTCTTCAGCGGTGCCGAGTGGAGCGTCGAGCGAAAGATGCACATGCGAGATGAGCATCGTCTTCGCGACTTCCTCCTCGGTAATGTCCATCCCTTCCGCAATCTCGCTGTGGGTGGGCTGGCGGCCGAGCTCCTGAAGGAGCGTGCTCGCCCGCTTCCCGATGCGGTGCAGGGTGCCGGCGCGGTTGAGCGGAACGCGCACAATGCGGGACTGCTCGGCCAGTGCCTGGAGTATGGACTGACGAATCCACCAGACAGCATAGGAGATGAACTTGATCCCCTTGGTTTCATCGAATTTGTGGGCGGCGCGGATGAGGCCGAGATTCCCTTCGTTGATCAGATCGGAGAGGGCGACACCCTGATTCTGATACTTCTTCGCGACCGATACGACAAAGCGAAGATTGGAGCGGACCAGGGTATCGAGGGCTTCCTGGTCACCTTTCCTGATGTTCTGCGCGAGCGTGACTTCCATCTCGCGATTGATAAGGGGAAATGCGCTTATGTCCCGGAGATACTGGTCAAGCGAGCCTTCGTCTGACGTCGTCTTCCGGTTAGTCGATACGGCCATGCGCTAAGCTGCTCCCTCTAGTGAATCAATTCCCCAAATCGCTTCCACCGAACCCGCGTCAGCCAGTCGAAGCGCCGGGCGTTGTCGGGATTGTAACTATAATAGACCACAACAGGCTGACCGCGCACAAGTGAGTCGGCTACAAATCCCCAATACCTGCTGTCCAGGGAATTGTCCCGGTTGTCGCCCAGCACGAAGTAATTCCGGCCCGGAACGATGAGCGGACCCCAGTTGTCCCTGGATGCATGATAGGCCTGTCCTCCGAGAAAGAACCTGCGCTGCCAGCTGAAATCTTCTTCTGAAGACTGCTCGCCCTCAAGATTGTGGATCGCGTATTTCTCCCGCAAGACTCTGCCATTGCGGATCAGCTCGCCGTTGCGCATGGAAAGCGTGTCGCCGGGCATACCCACAATTCGCTTCACGAAATTCTTGGTCGGGTCCACCGGCCACTGGAAGACGATTATGTCGCCGCGCTGGGGAGGACGCAGGCCCGGCAGCTTCCGCTTCACCAGGGGAATCTCCGCACCATATACGAGCTTGTTGACCAGCAGGAAATCACCGACGAGCAGCGTGCCCTCCATGCTCCCTGTCGGGATCTTGAACGCCTCGACGAGGAAAGAGCGGATGAGGACGAAGAGAACGACCGCCACTGCGACCGAGCGCAGCCAGTCCCACAGGAACCAGAGCCGCGACCCGCGGCGACGGTTCGCGCGCTGAAGCGCGTTCGCTCTTTGCGCTTCAGTTACGACTGGGAGCCCGGCGTTCGGTGTGTCCACGTCAGGTCAGCTCGGCGTACCGAGATAGTTGTCGATCTGCGCGCGCTGCAGCGTTCCCGAAAAATCCACGTAACCTACCTTGGTCTCTGAAAAGAATTCGTACACTTCCCAGCCCCCCTCGCGGTGGCCATTGCCCGTCTGTTTTACACCGCCAAACGGAAGGTGTGCCTCCGCACCAATGGTGGGCGCGTTGATGTAGGTAATTCCGTTGTCCAGCTCCTGCAGGGCGCGGAACGCAACATTCACATCCCGCGTGTAAACCGAGGAGGACAGGCCGTACTTGACGCCATTGTTCACGGCGAACGCCTCGTCCACGGACTTGACGCGAATAACCGAAAGCACCGGTCCGAAGATCTCCTCCTGCTCGAGCCGCGACCCCTGCTCGACACGCGAGAAAATAGTAGGCTCGAAAAAGTTGCCGTGGGCAAGATCGCCGGCGTCGGCCGGCTTGCCGCCGCAAAGAAGGTCGGCGCCCTGCTCGATTCCGATGTCCACGTAGCGTGCCACCTTCTCGCGGGAGGCTTCGTGAATGAGCGGACCCACATCGGTTCCCTTCTTTCTTCCATCTCCCAGCTTCAGGGAACGCGTTCGCTCCAGCAGCATGCCGATGAACCTGTCATGAATGCCGGACTGAAGGACCAGTCGGCTTGTCGCCGTGCAGCGCTGTCCGGTAGTGCCGAACGCGCCCCAGAGCGCACCCTCGAGTGCGAGGTCGAGGTCTGCATCGTCGAGAACGATCTGCGCATTCTTGCCGCCCATCTCGAGCGACAGGCGCTTGTGCATGCGGCCGCAAGTCTCACCTATGTATGAGCCCGTCGCAGTGGAACCGGTGAACGAGACAAGAGGAATGTCCGGATGCTCGACGATTGCTGCACCGACTGACGCTCCTGTACCGTGCACGAGCTGCAGAACCTCGGGCGGGATACCCGCCTCAAGCAGGATTTCGACAAACAGCGTGCCGGTATTCGGGACATCCTCAGCAGGCTTGAACACGCATGAGTTACCACACACGAGCGCCGGAAACATTTTCCAGCTCGGGATGGCTAGCGGGAAATTGAAGGGTGTGATGATTCCGGCAACGCCAATCGGCCGGCGGTAGCTCATCGCCCACTTGGCGCGCAGCTCGCTTGGCACCGTGTGCCCGAACATCCGTCGTCCTTCGGATCCGGCGTAGTAGGCTGTATCGATGGCTTCCTGCACATCTCCCCGTGTCTCGGCGAGCGGCTTGCCCATCTCACGGGTCATCGCGTCGGCAATCTCTTCCTTGCGCGCGGTGAGGATGTCACCGGCAACGCGCATGACATTTCCGCGTTCCGGAGCGGGCGTGCGGCGCCAGAGCTCGAATCCGCGCTTCGCGCTCTCTACTGCGCGGTTTACATCCGACACCCCGGACAGTGGGAACTTGCCGATGAGATCCCGCCGGTCGGCGGGATTTCTGTTCTCGTAGTATTCGCCGGAGTCGGGTGGGACCCACGCTCCGTTGATGAAGTTCTTAAAGATTTTCATTTAGCGCTATGTGAAGTAGAAAGGCAACATACGGCGATTGGCCATTGGCCGACGCTGTTGGCTATTGGCTGCCAACGGCCAACAGCATTCGGCCAATAGCCAACGGCCGTAAGTTGCAGTTTAGACAAAATTACCCTTCGCGATTCAGCGAGTACTTCTCGATCTTCTTGTACAGGTTGGAACGAGGCATCTCTATGGCGCGGGCGGTTTCGGATACGTTCCAGTCATACTCGCGCAGCTTTCCCAGTAAATATGCCCGCTCGGCTGCGTCCTTGAACTCCTCGAAAGTCTTCGACTGATTCAGGTTGCCCATGCTCGTATCCTCCGGGGCACGGGCTCCCGCGAGGCGCTCGACATCCCGCGCACCGATTTCCTTGCCGCTCGCCAGAATCAGCAGGCGCTCGATGGTGTTTCGGAGCTCGCGAACGTTTCCCGGCCACTCATACTCTGAAAGCTTCTGCATGGCCTCCTCGCTGACCGTGCGCGGGGTGATCCCTTCGCGCGCGGAAAGGGTGGAAACGAAATGCTGAACGAGCAGCGGAATGTCTTCGCGCCGCTCCCGCAGCGGCGGAACGTGAATCGGCACGACGTTCAGGCGGTAGTACAGGTCCTCGCGGAAGCGGCCGGCGCTTATCTCTGCCTCGACATTCTTGTTCGTGGCGGCGATCACGCGCACATCAACCGAGATTGTCTTCGAGCCGCCGATGCGGGATACCACGTTGTCCTGCAGCACGCGCAGAACCTTGGCCTGCGCCGCCAGGCTCATATCGCCGATTTCATCCAGAAAGAGTGTGCCCTTGTGCGCCTGCTCGAACTTGCCGGCGCGATCGGAAATTGCGCCGGTGAACGACCCCTTCATGTGACCGAAAAGCTCACTCTCTATCAACTCACCGGGAATGGCGGCACAGTTCACTTCCACGAAGGGCTTGGACGCCCTTGGTGAACCGCGGTGCAGCGCACGGGCGACGAGCTCCTTGCCAGTCCCGTTTTCACCGGTGATGAGCACGCGGGCCGGGGTCGCCGCGATCTTGTCGATTTTCTCGACCAGGTTTCGTATCGCTGCGGACTTTCCTACGATCTCGTACGGGGCATCTACAGACTCCCGCAGCCGTGCGTTCTCCTCGACGACATCGAGGTGCGACAGCGCATTCCGCAGCATCACAAGAATGCGATCCGTGTCGAGCGGTTTCTCCAGAACATCGTACGCGCCCAGCTGAGTGGCTTCCACAGCCGTCCTGAGCGTTGCATGTCCGCTGATCATCACGACGATGGCGGCCGGATCGATCTCCCGCACACGCTTGAGTGCCTCCAGGCCGTCCATTCCCGCCATCTTCACGTCCATGAACGTGAGATGCGGCCGGAATTTCTGGTACTCGATGATTCCATCGCCGGCATTTGCAGCCGTGCGCACTTCGTAGCCCTCATACTCGAGAAGCTGGCCCAGCGCCCCCCTGATCCCCTGCTCGTCATCGATGACGAGAATTCTTCTGCTCACGGCGCGTTCTTGTAGACGGTAATCCTTCCGTTCGCGATCCGGACATCGGATATGAATTCAGGCACGGGCATCGGCAGTGCGTTGGGCGCCACTCCCACGGGCCGCTCGCCCTTACGTATCTCGCTCAGCAAACGGGGAATGAGGGGCGAGGGGACAGTGAGCTTGCCGATCTTGAGGCGCGTCACGACGAACTCGCCCAGTCCCGGCTGCACAATATTGATGTGGCCACCCAGCAGAAGAGTGTCCTTGTCGCCGAGAATTCCTGACAGCGGACCGAGAACCTTCTTTGCGCCGAATTCCGCGAGCGCAACTTCCGCGCGCACGACCAGTTCATTCCCCTGCACCGATGCAGCAGCACGCTCCGCTCCCTTTGGCATCTGACGCGTTGCGGCGAGGAAGATGTACGATGCCGCTTCTGCGCCTGTCATGTTCGCGAAAACCGGCCCTCGCGATTCCCGAAGCGACTCGATCTGCCGCTTGCCGCGCTCACCGTTCAGCGCCGTGATGGGCTCCCACATCGGACGGATGACAACGCCCGTCTTTGGGGCGGCCCTGTCTCCCAGCGGACGCCATCCGTTCATGTACATGTACGCTCCTCCCGCAAGCGCGAGGAGGATTATCAGGCAGCCTAGTTTACGAATGCATCCGAACATACTGGAATCTACTCTCGATTTGGGAATCCACGCCTGTCCGGTCCTCCCTCCCCATCCCTCTGCTGCTGAAAGGGGGATTTTATGGAAGCCGGAACCCTGGACCATTGAGCGGGGGTGAGAATCAGCTGTGCCTGCTTCACGGCCTCGCGGGTGAGACTTCTCCCTTCCTCGATCCGCGGACGCAGCTGCGTCATCATAGCCAGCGGATCACTGTTGCGCGAATCACCAAGCACTCTGGCGAGACCGTCCACAAGCGAATCGGCCTTCACCTGCAGCGAGTCGCGCTTGACGGTCAGTGCGGCGCGCTGTGCGGGAGTCAGATTCAACCTCGCACTGTCTGAGGCCGGCAGTGAATCCTCCCGCTCGAGAATCATCCCGAATGGATTGGGCACAGCGCGAGCCATTCGCGCACGCAGCTCCTCGGGAGTAGCCCGCCCTCCCCGTCCACCGCCTCCAGTCACATTCCTGAACTGCTGAGTCGCGGGGTCCTGACCAAGAGTGACCCGTGCCTGGAGCGCGATCTGGAATGGAACGCGGAAGGCATTGCGGGTCCCGGAAGACGCACCAAAATGTTCGTTTACTTCATACCTGAACGAATTCGTCGCCGCATTGAATCCGCGGACATAGAGCAGGGTGCGGTCGGGGAATACGGGCTGTCCCCAGCCACGCAGGTTGTCGCTCCCGTGAAGCAGCTGGTCGAGCCCGGTGAGTGTGTTGAGCGCGGAGACAGAGAAGGTAACCTTGCGGTTCAATCCAAAACCTGCCGGCCGCAAATTGGCCTGGAGATCGAGCGTCTGTGACCAGGGTGCAGTGCAGCTGTTCCGCCCCGCTATGGTTCCAAACTGCCGCCTTAGACAGTCGGCGGTGCGCTCTCCGCCGTTGCGCAGCAGCCGGGACATCCCCTCCGCAACCGCCGCGTCAGCTGCAGACGACGGGTCGTATACGAATGCGCGGTCATTGCGCGAACCGTCGCCATTGACATCTCCTCCCACAACGGGAGTGAACGACGCTCCTGACGTAATTCTTCCAACGGCGCTCAGCTCGAACGCGGGCTTCACCGGCCAGGTCACCGTGGTGAGGAAAGAGTGACGACGCTCCAGGTCACTTTTCCCCCACTCTGCGATATTCGGGTTTCCGGCAGTGGAACTTCCACCCCCGCCAAAGCCGCCGCCGGACAACCCCTGCACCTGGTCGCGCGAGCGTGTCGCAGTGTACGACATGTTCAGGAAAATTCCGCGCCTCGTGGGTCCATTGATTCCAATGGTCAGCTGCTTCGTGTCGGATGCGAGGCGCGACATGATGCGGTTGACACTCCCGTAGGCAGGGTGCAGCCGCGAGCCTGTGAGCGAGATTGCCCCGCTGCCCGGCACAATAGCCGAGGCAGGTGCGTACACAGGACGATTTCCTTCCGACGCGATGCGAAACTCCGGAACCGTATCGAGATTGATGTCGGTCGAGCCCGTCTGCGCCACTCCGCGCGCGTATGACGCATCGATCGACAGCGAATATCTGTCAACCAGCCTGCGGGTGACGCCCAGAGAGCTGCGCCATGCGCGTGGCGCAGAAAAGGATGGGTCGAACACGCTGACATTGCGTCGCTGATTTCCAAACACGCCGCTGCTGCCGTTGCATGCAGCGGGAATCGATGCCGAGCTGGCGAGGTATGCATCCCAGTCAGGCACGGGAACCGCGCTGCCCACGCAAAAAATCTGCGCCTGTCCGGTAGCCAGCCCGGTAGCATCGGCCGCCGCGCCGAAAAGCTGCGCAGGCGCGCGTCCGCGGAATTCTCCAAAACCGCCCCGAATAGTCGCCAGCGGCGGACCTTCCGCTCCGCGGCGCAGAAAGTATGTAAAGCCGGCGCGCGGGCTCAGGTGTACTTCGCCGGGGAACCTGTCGGTCCGCAAACCAAATAGCGATTCGATCTGGGGATTGAATGCCGGCTCGTTGCCGAACTTCGTGGCTTCCAGCCGAACGCCATAAGTGAGCTGAAGATCGGCGGATTTGCGCCACGAGTCACCGACATACAGTGCAGCGTTGATGGTCCTGGCCTCGCGGTCCCGGGCAAAGAGAGTCCGCGTGAAGAGCGATGGACGGTCCGCTTCGAAATCAGCGAGAGAGTTGAATGTGAATGTCCCGAGCCCATTCGGGATCACGCCCGAAAAGGATCGTTCCTCATTGAGAAGTCCGCCGAGCTTGAAGCGGTGGCCGCCGCTCGTCGTGAGCCGGGAAAGTTCATCGCTGATCTCGAGGTACCGGGTGCGTGCATTCTGCGGCAGGCCGGTGTTCCCGCCAAACTGAAGCGTTGAGACGCCGGTAGATCCGTCACTCAGCACCGAAGACACGACAACGCGCCCGCCCGGAGCCGCGAGATAGGGAGCGCTGGTTCGATTCGACACGGACTGGTATGCGCGCACCTCGTTGATGTACATCCCCCAGTTGGAGGTCAGCGTCAGCATTCCTCCCCCTCCGGACGTCCGCGCGTTTCCCCCGCTGTGCGGAACTGAAAGCGCGGAAATTCTGCTGGCGTCCTGCACATTGCCCCGCCAGTCCCCGCGAAGCATCAGCGTGTTCGACTCGCCGAGGTGGTAGTCAAACCGCACGAGCGCCGATGCGTTGTCGCCTATCCGCTCGTCGGGGATGAACGATTGCGTCGGTTGCAGCCCATAGTTGTTCAGCAGCGCAATGAACCGGCTTACCGAATCCGCGTGGGTTCCCAGTCGCTGCAGGGAAAGAGGATCAGCCGCGAGAAGCGACTGCAGCGGATCGGATCTTCGGCTCAGCTGAAGCGAGGCGAAGGTGAAGAACCTGTTCCTGATGATCGGGCCGCCGGCGCCCATGCTGAGCTGCGTCTGCGTGTAGCGTGGCGAAAAGCCTTCACCGGTGTCGTCAGAGAATTCCAGATTGGGGTCCCGCCGCGACAGATTCACCGCGCCCTGAAAATTGTTGGACCCGCCGCGCGTGGTCGTAGCAATCTGCCCTCCGGTAAACTGCCCCCGGCTCACGTCATAGGTTGCCGTGACCACGCGCGTATTGCGGACTCCCTCCTGCGGAACCGACCCGGATCCGAAGCTCAGACCGTCCAGGGTGATGCTGTTCTGGCTGGCGGGCTGACCTGCAACCGAAAAAGACGCAGCGGTCGTGTCGGTCCCCGCCACGGCGACGACTCCCGGCGTCAGCGCTGCGAGATTGTTGAGATCACTCTGGTCAACGGGCAGCCGGTTCACGATAAGCGGTGACAGGTTTCTCTCCTGGCTTCCCGCTTCCGGTCGCTGATTCTGACCCGGTCTTGCCTGTGTGCTGCGCACGGTGACCGCCGAGAGAACCGTAGCAAACCTGCCGAGGCGCACGTTGCCGACGAATCGATCTTCGTCCGCCTGCCGCATCAGATTGATGGCCTGCGGTGTAAACCCGATGGCTGCAACGGTGACGCGGTAGTTCCCGCCGCCATCCGGAAATACGATCGTGTAACGGCCGTCAGATCCGGTGGTTCGGGTACGAACCGTTCCCGACTCGACCGACGTCACCTCGATGCGTGCGCCGGCGACTGGAAGGCTGTCGGGACCCAGCACCTGTCCCATGATGATATCGGTTGACGAGCCAACCTGCGCACCTGCCGCAGCCGGCGGTGTGAACGCGGCGAATAGCGCGGCGAATGAAATCACAATCCTGAACTTCATATAATCTCCAGACCAGCCGAAGGCCGGTCTTGTATGCCTGGTATGGTTCGATGCTGGAAAGAACAGTGCCGCGCTCCCGTAACCAGTACGCGCCTTGCATGTCATTTGCTGCGTGAAATGGAGCCCGGCATCAAGGTATTGATGCCTCTCAAGCGCGATTCGCCGACGAGACTGTGTGATGCTCGCTGCCGTGCGCTCAGCCGCACTCGTGGGGATCGACGCCTATGATGTAACTGTAGAGGTGGATGCGACCCCGGGCCTTCCGCAATGGACTGTGGTCGGCCTGCCCGCAGGCTCGGTCAAGGAATCCCGGGAGCGAGTCGGATCTGCCCTCGCCAACTCCGGGTTCAACGTTCCGCCCCGAAAGCTGACGATCAACCTGGCGCCCGCCGACGTGAAGAAGGAAGGCACCGCCTTCGACCTTCCAATTGCAATAGCGATTCTGATAGCAACAGGGCAGCTCACACCCGAAAGCGCCCGGAGCTTTCTGTTCGTAGGGGAGCTGGGACTGGATGGATCGGTGCGCTCTATTCGCGGGTCGCTGTGTATTGCGAGGCATACGGCTCGATCACCTGGACTCACGCTTGTTGCGCCCATCGCCAACCATGCGGAGGCATCGCGTGTGACGGCAACCAGGGTGGCGGGCGCAGCAGACCTCGGAACGCTCGTGCACCAGCTGCGCGCGGAATGCGTCCGGGTCCAGGAGCGCGTCTGCGCACCACCGTCGAATGATCTTCGCGAGCTCGACTTTGCCGATGTCGTCGGCCAGGAGAGCGCCAAGAGAGCGCTCGAGGTCGCGGCCGCAGGTGGTCATAACGTGCTGATGGTGGGACCCCCCGGCGCCGGAAAGACGATGCTGGCAAGGCGTCTCCCCACCATTCTTCCGCCGCTCGACGAGGAAGAATCGCTGGAAGTGATCGCCATACATTCCGTCGCCGGGATGCTCTCGCCGGAGAATGTTCTCGCTGTGGCGCGGCCATTTCGCGCGCCCCACCATTCCATTTCGGCCGCCGGACTTGTTGGCGGCGGAAGTCACCCGCGCCCCGGAGAGGTGAGCCTCGCGCACAATGGCGTGCTCTTCCTCGATGAGATGCTGGAGTTCCCGCGCTCCGTCCTGGAGGGAATGCGCCAGCCAATGGAGGATGCGCGCGTAGTGATCTCGCGCGCGGCAAGCAGCATCACCTTCCCCTCGAGGTTCACCCTGATAGGTGCGACCAACCCCTGCCCATGCGGCCAGTCGGGAAATCTCAATGGAACATGTACCTGTTCGCCCGCAGATCTCGCACGGTACGGAGCAAGAATATCAGGCCCACTGGCCGACCGGATCGACATGCACGTCACGATTGGGGCGGTGTCGCTTCGCAATCTCAGCGACGCCTCCAGCGCCGAGAGTTCAGAGGCCGTGCGCGAGCGGGTCGAGCGGGCCCGTGCTGTCCAGCGGAAAAGGCTGCGCAGGGTCGCAGCCCAGTGCAACGCGCACGTAGCGGGACTGTGGCTGGACAGGCACACTCCGGTGGAACGCAGTGCGCGCGGGCTTCTCCAGAGTGCGTCCGAACGCCTCGGCTTGTCGGCGCGCGGCTACCACCGCGTACTCAAGGTCGCCAGGACAATCGCGGACATCGATGGGGAAAGCTCCATCCTGAGTGCGCATGTCGCTGAAGCGCTGCGATACAGGCCCGTGAAAAACGAGGCGGCGACATAGGACAAAAAGAAAACGGAGCGTCTTTCGACGCTCCGTTTCTTTTGCTGCAGTGCTGCCTTGTTACTCTTCCGTTCCCGGGCCACCGACCGTGATGACAAAGTCATCGCGACGGTTCTGCTGCCAGCAGGTCTCATCATGATCCTGGCAAACCGGGCGCTCCTCACCATAGCTGACGATGTCGATACGGCCGGCATCTACACCATGGTCAATGAGCCACTGTCTCGCAGACTGCGCACGGCGCTGTCCAAGAGCAATGTTGTACTCGTCTGATCC
>JAKFCC010000084.1:0-2600 GCA_036676795.1 Gemmatimonadota bacterium | reverse complement strand
TTCGGGCAGAGAAGGAGGCCAGGGCCAGATGTTACGCCGGAATCCCCCGAAAATCGGAGTGCTGCTGCGTTCCCGGGAGCTGCGCCTGCTGGAGCGGGCCACAGCGGGGGCCTTTCATATAGTAGGTGTTTCCGAGTGGGGTGACCTGCACCTCGCGATAAAGCGCGCCCCGCTCCGGATGATATTGGTCGATCCTGTATTTCACGGATTCTTCGACGAGCCGGCGGTTGTACGGCTCATGACGCTGTACCCGTTTCTCCCGCTGGTCGTGTACGTCAAGACAGATGCGGCTGCGTTCCGCGGGATCGCGAAACTTTCCCGTGCGGGGCTCGAGCATGTGGTCATCGACAGCTTCGACGATTCGCCGGAGCAGCTCGGCGGGCTGGTGCGCCGGCTTTGTGAGGACCCGCTCGCGGCAGCTGTGATTGCGCGAATCCGCGACCAGCTGAGGGAGCTGCCGCTAGTGCTGGCCGTGACAGTCGAGGATCTGTTCGAGTCGCCGGAGCAGTTTCACAGTGCATTCGAGGTGGCGCGCGAGAGCGGAATTCCCATGGCCCGTGTGTACAGGTCGCTGGAGGTGGCGGGGCTGCGTTCGCCCAAGAGCCTCCTCCTGGCTTCGCGCGCGCTGCGGGCCTACTCCTATCTGCGCAATCCGGGGCACATGGTCCAGGACGTTTCCGGGAAGCTGGGATATTTCCAGCCCCGCATTCTGTCCAAGCATTTCCACGAGGTGTTCGGGCTGAACCCCGGGCATTCGCGCCAGAGGCTGTCAGCCGCGGAAGCGGTGGACCGGCTGGTGAAATTCATTCGCACCGACCCGGCTGTATCTGCTCCGCGCGAGCGGATGAGCAGGAGGCGCAGGCTGGTGAAATGAAATCGACACTTTTGCGGCGTTGCCCGAATGCAGCCGCGTCAGAAGGTTAGCTCACCCACCCGTCCGGAGGATCGTACCCATGGATGCACACAGTTCCGCGATCGTGTCCCTTTTTCTTGTCGGGCTCGGCGCATTGCTCATCCTGCTTGGAGCTTTCATGTCGCTGGTTGACTGGAATTCAAAGCGGGGCGGGCCCAGCTTCGCGCCTGGCGGGCTGGGTGGTTCACTCGAGGGATTGTCCAAGCTGCTGGATGCGATGAAGAACTATCCACCGGGGCAGAAGATGATCGTATTCGGGATCGTGATCCTGATCCTCGGGGGGCTCTGGGGTGGCGTGACCTCGCTGGGGGCGTGCGCAAAGTGAACCCGGTGCAGCCATGAGAAAGTGGGAGAGCAGTGAAGTCGAGGTTCCGCCCAGGGAGGACAGGCCCGACCCTGTCGGTTTCCTGAAGTACCTGCTTTTGGCGCTCGGGGTGTTCGCGATTTTCGGGAAGCCGCTGCGCGCTCTCTGGAACCGGGTGGCTCGTCGAATTTTCCGGAAATAGGCGGATTTCAGCGGGTAGGCGGGGGGTGCGGGAGAGAATCGCCACTTTTGGAAATGAAATCGGCATTTTCCGGTCTTTTTGGTGGCCTATCGTTCATGCGTATCTCTCGGTGGCAATGCCACTTAGCACACGTACTCAAAGCTTGATATGCAGAGAAAAGGGCCCAATATTGGGGTCAAACCGGAAATGACGAATTCAGAGCAGGCGGCAAAGGACAAATTGACATCACCGATTGCGGGCAGTGTGCTCCCGCTCAAGCGCGCCGAGGAGCTGGTGCGGACGCTGCCGGGCGTAATTTCGGCGCGGATAATTGCGGGGGATCATGGTGCTGTCGAGCAGATCCATGTCCTGACGACGTCGGAGTTTACGCCGAAGCAGATAGTCAGGAATGTGGAGAGTGCACTGATCGCGCATCTGGCGATGCGTGTTGATCACAGGAAGATCTCGGTAGCTACGAGCACGGAGACGAAGCCGAAGCATGCCGAGAAGTGTGATGCTGATCCGACGAAGGACCCCGGGATGCCGGTAGGCAGCTCGAGGCGTCGTTTGTACTTCGAGGATGTGGAGGTACGCGGCTCGCGGACGCGCGGAACTTCATGCAGGGTAACGCTGCGCAAGGGTGAGCAGATTTTCACCGGTGAGGCGCAGGGAATGGAGGGAGACAGGAGTCGTCTGGAGCTGGCGGCGCGTGCGACACTGCTTGCACTTGGTGCGGCGGAGCAGCGTGAGGGCCAGACGGGACTGGAAGGGATAAAGGTTATAGAAGCGTTCGAGAAAAGTTTTGTGTTTGCGGGCGTGCTGGTGCGCCGCGGGCGTGAGAGTCAGCTGCTGACCGGCACGTGCGAGATAAGAGAGAGTGCGGAGACGGCGGCAGCGCTTGCGGTACTGATGGCGACGAACCGCTGGATAGAGGCGGATTTGTAGTTTGAACGACCCGCACAGATGATGCGGGAGTCAAACAATTTTTGGAGATTATTTAAGGAACCCCCGACCTCACTAGAGCGGAGTTAGGAGCGGGAACGACCAAGTAACACGAGCGGATCCAACCTGATGCGCATGATCGCCGGATGGTGACATGTGACACCGTTAAGGGAGGTGACGCTTTTATGGAAATGCTTGCCACGATTGTCAGCAGCATCCTGTCGTTTGTAATGGCAGATTGGGGTTCGTGGACATAACCA
>JAKFCC010000083.1:0-2242 GCA_036676795.1 Gemmatimonadota bacterium | reverse complement strand
CAAGCTCGCCGTGCAGAAACGCCTGGACACGCTGGGCATCGAGTGGCGGACGGAACGCTTCGAGAGCAAGGGCAAGCACGGCGAGAACATCCTCGCGGACATCGGCGGGCCGGCCGACGCGCCGTTGTTGTTGCTCGGAGCGCACTACGACCGCGTCGCGGTCGGGGATGGCGCCACCGATAACGCGTCGGGCAGCGCGACCGTGTTGGCGCTGGCAGAGCGCTTCAAGCGCGTCCCGTTGAAACAGCATCGCGTCGCGGTCGCCTTGTGGGACCTGGAGGAAGTCGGGCTGCTTGGTTCGACAGCGCATGTCGCCAACGGTGGCCAGAAAACCGCGCTGTACGTGAACTTCGACGTGTTCGGGTGGGGCGACACGCTGTGGATGATGACGCCGGAAGCCACGAATCCATTGGTCGCGGCAAGCGCGGATGCGGCTCGTGCCGGGGGGCTCGCCTTTTCTGCCGGTGACAGCTATCCACCGACCGACCACCTTTCCTTCCTCAAGGCCGGCAGGCAGGCCGTGTCGTATTCGCTGGTCGGGGCCGGTGAGGTCGCCGGCATCCTCGAGGTGTTCGCGGGCAAGACCCCGGCGACGATGCCGAAAGTGATGGAAGTGATCCACCACGAGCGCGACACGCTGTCGGAAGTCGATGAGGTTGCTGCCGGACGCGGCGTCGACGCCGTCGAACAGGCGTTGCGGCAATGGGATGCGGCGACGATTGCCACGCAAGTGACGCCATAGTCCCGGAAAGAGTGTTGGCCGCGGTTGATCGGTCTACTTCAGGGAGCTACGCGGGAAGGACGTCGCAGGATCAGCGTGGCGTGAATCAAGTCATCCGGGTGACGTGCGCCTGGCAGGCGCGCTTGGCTGCTTTCAAACCTGCAGCCCCGGCGGCGAAGCGTCCGAGGGTTACCCCACCCACGGAAGCGAAGTGCGCCCCGATGGTGCGGCCCGACGAGGTATGCCGCGTAATCGAGTAAGTCACATCCTCGGCGGCCGCATTGACCTCGAAACAGAGGATCGGACTCGGGATCCATTTGAGTGATTCGGCCATGCGGGAGTTATCCGCCATTGGCGGACAGGACCCCGTGATGGTCGCAGCCAGGGTTCAGGGATCGAACCGGTCTCCCCAGCGTGCTGGAAGCGCATCGGAGAGCGCGCCATTCCCCGGCCGCAACACTGCGACCGGGATACCAGTCACGCATTGTCAGCAGGCAGGTGCGGTCTGGATGCTGCCATGCGTCAACCACAACAACGCAAACAGTTTCTGCAGTATGCGCATCTCAGGGAGCTGTTCGCTCATCGGTGCAATGGGTACAGGCACCGGGAACGGGTTGTCGATTGGCTCGCATTGCTGCGCTTTGATTGGGATCGGCGTCGGTGCTTGGCTTGGCGTCTTGTCCGCAGCAAGAGGTGTGCCAATGACGCCAACGAGTATGAGGCCGGCAAGGAAAGTGCGATTGCTGTACTTCGTGGAACTCTGGTATCGCCGCGACTTCAACCGGCGCTGATTGTCCGTCCCGACCAACGGACCAGTAACGAAGGGCATGGTGTTCATGGACTGCTCCCGCTTCGAAAGTGGGACCCGTAGCCTAGAAGCGGTAGCAAATTGAGCTTTGACGCAGATCAAACCACGATCGAATTGCGGTCGCGTACTTGCGTCGGGCTTGACCTGGGTCAAATGATTGCTGGATGCCCTTCCATTCATCGCCCCGCTCGACGTGCATCTTGGATCGCTCCAACGTGAGGGGAGATCCGAGCTTTACCTCGTGCGCGTAGCCGTCCATCTGCGGACCGTGAGCGCAATGTAGATGTCCATGGCGTCCAAAGCGTGCGCTTGCGGGCCTCGACGATGGGACTTGCTCACCAACGCCTAGATTGTGTTCGATGCCTCGCGCCCATTCCTGAGCGGATGACTTCGTGGGGAATGACTTCGTGCGCCACGGGCCGGAACTGCGACGCACCCGCACACGCCAGGTGGTCTTGCCGGTGGTCCTTACTCTCTTTTCGAAGGTGGCCATCGGGTGTCCCGAAATGTCCCATTTCGGATGCACCCCGACACGCCCCAGCGTCCGTTGAAAGCGCCTACGTCTTTGAATCTGGCGGAAAGGGTGGGATTCGAACCCACGGTGGTATCGCTACCACGGCGGTTTTCAAGACCGCTGCCTTAAACCACTCGGCCACCTTTCCGGAGCGGGGCGCATTCTCGCACGCGCCCGGGAACCTGTCCCGCTGCTAGCG
>JAKFCC010000082.1:0-24775 GCA_036676795.1 Gemmatimonadota bacterium | reverse complement strand
GATCTGCGGGGGAACGATTACCTCAGACAGACTTTCCGGCCCTTCGACCTCGACTGACTTCGCCTTGTGTCTCCCGAAAATGAATTCGGGAGCGAGCGCAACTCCGAGCAGTGTCATCGGGATTATCTGCAGCGTCTGAATCAGCAGCGAGACGGCAATTGCGTCGGGCCGCGCTACCCCGAACTGCTCAGCACTCAGGGCATAGACGAACTGAAAGAACCCCACATTGCCAGGTGTCGCGCGAATTACCAGACCAAGGTTGATCGCAAGCAAACAGGCAAGACTTCCGGCCACAGGCATGTCCACATGGGCGGCCTGCGCCGCATAATGGAAGGTGACGAGCTGGCCTATCCAGGAAAGCAGTGACAGTGCGAGCGAGGCAAGAAAGCGCGGGCCGGTTGTGAGCGAACGGGTGCTCCGTCCAAAATCTCCCATGTACCTCTTGATGCGCCCCCAGGCCGTGTGGGGACGATCACGCACTTCGATCACATCGGTGGGATGGGCGTTCCTCGACCAGTACACGAAAGCTGCGAGCAGGATAGCCAGCACTGCGAGCAGCAGCTGCGCGGGAAGACGCCACTTCTCCAGTCCCGCAGGCAGCTCGAAAATCATCGCGCCGCCAACCAGCAGTACCACAAACCCGACAGGATCGAACAGTCTCTCGAGCGCGAGTGTCGCGAGGATTCTTTCGCTCGGTACTCCGCTTGCCCGCGCCACGAACACCACGCGCGCTGCGTCTCCGCCATTCGCCACCAGCACATTGTTCAGGCCGGCGCCGGCAAGTGTTGCGCGCATCGCCAGGGACAGCGATGGCGAACCGGCTGGCCGCAGGAAGATCCACCACCGCACGCCCTTCACGGCGATCGACGCAAGGTTCACTGCAAGCGCGATGACGAGCAGTGCAGGAGAAGCTGTGCGGATCGAATTCCACGCCTGGCCCCAGTCGATGGTCCGGGCGAAGATGATCAGGAAGACAATGATCACCCCGGAGAGACCCCAGCGCAGCAGCCTTGAAACGCGCGGGTTCATGTCAGGCGGGCAGAGTTTCGAATCTGTAACCCTTCGACTTCAGCCCGTCGATGATCAGCGGAACTGCGGCCGCCGTCTGAAGCCGGTCGCCTTCCGGATTGTAGCCGTCGCCGTCGTGCAGCAGAATGATCGATCCCGGCTTGCTGCCATCCACTGTGCGCTTCACGATCTCCTGTACGCCTGGCCTGTCCGTATCCCACACGCCGAGGCTCCATCCTGCAACGCGTTCGCCCATGGAGTCTGCTATTGAATTGACCCAGGGATTCCTGAACCCGTGGGGTGCGCGGAACCAGGTCGGGGCAGGCGCACCCGCACGCTCGATGGCGCGCTTGCCGAGTTTGATGTCCTGGCGAACATAAAATGGCCGCTTGAAGTGCAGCTTCCGGTGGAAGTAGCCATGATTGCCAATCTGGTGTCCCTCGTGAGCGATGCGCAGCACGATGTCAGGCCACCGCTCCGCATGCCTTCCCAGTATGAAGAAGGTCGCTTTCACATCCTTCTCGCGGAGCGCATCCAGAATCATGGGCGTGGCATCGGGATTTGGTCCGTCGTCAAAAGTGAGCGCGACGACGTTTTCATTTGTGGGAAGCTTCCCCAGCACGCTGCCGAAGACAGGACTGTTGCGATGAAAGGCGCCATGTGCCGCGCTTCCCACCACGACGGCAGCTACGGCAATTTCAATCATGCGCCCGTCGGCACCCTGCCGAGCACCGCCGCGTACACATCGAGAACCGCCGCTGTCACCGCCTGCCAGCTGTACCGCTGGGCCCGCTCGCGGCCCGTCTTGCCGAGTCGCGTGCGCAGGCCTTCGTCATCCAGGAGCCGCACGAGCGCGTCGGCCAGTTCCGTTGTGTCGCCGCAATGTGTCATCAGCGCCTCCCGATCATTCTTCACGACATCCCGGAATCCCAGAATATCCGAGCATACGATCGGTGTCTCACAAGCCATCGATTCAAGCAGCGTTATGCCGAAAGATGCCTTTGTTGTGGGACATGCATAAACGGTGCTGTGGGCGTAGAAGTTGGGACGCTCCTTGAGAACTGCACCCACGAACGTGATATCCGGATCGCCGCCGGCTGCGCGGTAGTAATGTTTGCGCAGGGGTCCGTCTCCGACCACAACAAGCTGGGCCTGACGATTTCTTCCGCGCACCTTCCTGAACGATTCGATCAGGGTCGTGAGCCCGTTGCGGGGATCGAAACGGCCCAGAAAGAGAATCGAGGGCATGTCGTCCCGGATCTGCGGCGGCTTCGATACGTCGGGCCGGAACACGTCCAGGTCGATGCCGTTGGGGATTATGGTCCAGTCCACCTCGAAATAGCGGTTCATCGCTATGGTCGTCGAGTGCGACACTGCGATTACCGCCTGCATGGAATCCAGTCGCCGCTGGCACTGCTTGCGCATCACGGCGTAACCCAGCGAGCTGTCGAAATAGGTGTGGAAGGTTCCGACGACGGGGCACTGCGCCTCCTGCATCGCAAGAACCGGAAGCACCGGATGCAGCGGCGAATGGATATGAACTATGTCGTAGTTGCCGCGAGCCAAGGCGCGTCGCATTTCCCCGCGCAGTCCCCAGCCGAGCGTGATCCGCGCCTGGGATCCGTTGTTGTAGATGGACTGGCTGTATCCCAGCCGAATGACATGCGGGTCGTGTTCAGCGTTCGGGATGTTGGAGGTAATGATGTCTACATGATGCCCGAACTTCCGTGCTTCCTGCGCGAAGTAGTGTACGTGCTCTGTTACGCCGCCCAGATGCGGATAGTAGTACTCGGTAACGAGCGCGATACGCAGCGGCTTGCCCTCGGCCTCTGCAAGGCGCAAAGGAGACCGCGGACCAGTATCGAATGTCTGGTCGTACTCAGCTCGCGACGTCAAGAGCGGCGTGGGCAGCGGCAAGCCTGGCTATCGGAACGCGAAATGGTGAGCAGGAGACATAATCCAATCCCATGTTATGACAGAGTTTCACAGACCGCGGCTCGCCACCGTGCTCGCCGCAGATTCCGAGCTTGATGCCGGGACGGGCCTTCCGTCCGTCTTCGACTGCGATCCTGATAAGGCGCCCGACTCCGTCGGCGTCGAGCACCTGGAACGGGTCGTCAGCAAAGATACCACTCTCCACGTACGAGGGAAGAAAACGCCCTGAATCGTCGCGGGAGAGCCCGAGGGTCGTCTGAGTGAGGTCGTTGGTGCCGAAGGAGAAGAACTCCGCACTCCCGGCAATCTGGCCGGCCGTCAGGGCAGCGCGGGGGAGCTCGATCATGGTTCCAATGATGTAGGGAACTGTCTCGCCCATCGCACCGAGCACGCTCGCGGCGGACTCCTCGAGAATCGCACGCTGGTGATTGAACTCGTTCACGTTGGACACGAGCGGAATCATGATCTCGGGCTTTACGTCGATTCCGCGGCGCTGTGCACGGAGCGCGGCCTCGAAGATCGCGCGACCCTGCATCTCGGTGATTTCCGGATATGTAATGCCCAGGCGGCAGCCGCGATGTCCCAGCATTGGATTGGATTCACGCAGGCTCTCGACGATACGCGACAGCTCGGCGCGCGAGAGTCCCAGTGTCCGAGCGAGGAGCTTGCTCTCCTCACCGCCGTGCGGGAGAAATTCGTGCAGCGGCGGATCCAGGAGGCGAATGGTGACGGGCAGGCCATCCATCTCCTCGAAGATTCCCTCGAAGTCGCTGCGCTGCATTGGAAGCAGCTTCGCCAGCGCCCTGCGGCGGCCAGCTTCATCGCGCGCCACGATCATCTCGCGCATTGCAGTGATACGATCACCCTCGAAGAACATGTGCTCCGTGCGGCATAGCCCGATCCCCTCAGCGCCAAAGCTGCGCGCAACACGCGCATCCGCCGGAGTGTCGGCATTTGCGCGAACCTTGAGAGTGCGCACTTCGTCAGCCCAGCCAAGCAGCTCCGAGTAGGACTGGTACACCGGTGCCGACTTCGCTGCGAGCGTACCGCTGGTAACGCGCACGACTTCGCTGGGGATGGTCGGAAGGTTTCCGGTGAACACACGTCCGGTGGCGCCATCCAGGGTGAGCCAGTCGCCTTCGTTCACCTCTGTGCCGTCTACCGTAAACTTCCGGTGCTCGAGGTCCACCTCGATTTCCTTGCACCCGACGACAGCGCACTTGCCCATTCCGCGCGCGACCACAGCGGCATGACTCGTCATTCCCCCGCGCGCCGTGAGAACTGCACGCGCAGCCACGATGCCATGGAAATCCTCAGGAGTGGTCTCATCGCGCACGAGAATCACGGCTTCACCGAAGCCGGCGCGCTCTTCAGCACTGTGCGGGTCGAACACTGCCACTCCGCTCGCGGCACCCGGACTTGCAGGCAATCCAGTCGCGATGGGCTCTGCGCTCACTGCGGGATCGATTATCGGATGGAGCAGCTGTTCTACCTCGGCCGCCGGAACGCGCTTGACCGCCTCCTTCCTGTCGATCAGCCCTTCCTTGACCATGTCGCGCGCAATGCGGATCGCTGCGGCCGCCGTTCGCTTTCCACTGCGCGTCTGCAGCAGGAAAAGCTTGCCCCGCTCAACCGTGAACTCGAGATCCTGCATGTCGGTGTAATGCCGCTCCAGCCGGTCCTGCGTCTCGAGGAGTTCCTTGTACGCACCGGGAAGGGCAGCAGCCATCTGGTCGATGGCAAGCGGAGTCCTGATACCCGCGACCACGTCTTCACCCTGGGCATTGACGAGAAACTCACCATAGAACTTGCGTTCCCCGGTGGACGGGTTGCGCGTGAACGCCACGCCGGTTCCCGAGTCGTCGCCGAGATTGCCGAACACCATTGCAACGACGTTGACGCCGGTGCCGAGATCATCCGGGATATTGTGAACGCGCCTGTAGTCCACTGCCTTCTTGAGGGTCCACGATTTCCAGACTGCCTCGATGGCTCCCCATATCTGCACCTGGGGATTGGTGGGGAAGTCTGCCTTCGTGGTGTTGCGGACCAGTGCCTTGTACTCCTCGACGAGGTTGCGCAGTGCGTCTTCGCTGAGGTCGGCGTCGGTTTCCACTCCAGCCGTCATGCGTTTTGCCTTGAGCAGGTGCTCGAAGCTGCTGGCCGGAACTCCCAGCACGACGTCGGCGTACATCTGGATGAAGCGGCGGTAGGAGTCGTAGGCAAAGCGAGCGTTCTTGCTCTGCTTTGCAAGGCCGACCACTGTCCGGTCGTTGAGCCCGAGATTGAGGATGGTTTCCATCATTCCCGGCATGGACACCGAGGCGCCTGAACGCACGGAGACGAGCAGAGGATTCTTCGGGTCGCCGAACTTCTTGCCGGTAGCCTGCTCGAGCCGCGCAATGTTGCCCTCGACTTCGGCACGCAGCTTCTCAGAGTACTTGCCGCTCTTCAGGTAGCTGATGCACTCGGAGCAGGCGATGGTGAATCCCTGCGGCACCGGCACGCCAAGATTGGTCATCTCGGCGAGGTTCGCACCCTTTCCGCCGAGCTGGATCTTCATGTCCTTTGTGCCCTCGGCCTTGCCGTTGCCGAAGAAGAAAACCGATTGCGCCATCGTCAGCAGCCGCAGCCGAAGCGGAGCTTCTCCGGATCAGTTGGAGGGGCAGTCGGATAGTCGCCGGAGAAGCAGGCGTGACAGAGGCCGCCGGGTCCACCCGGGACGGATTCGAGCATTCCGTCGAGACTGAGGTATCCGAGCGAATCCACTCCCAGCTCCGCGGCGATGCCGTCGTGCGTCAGGCGCGCGGCAATAAGCTCCTCACGGTTGGGCGTGTCGATTCCATAGTAGCACGGCCCGGTAATGGGCGATGAGCTCACACGCATGTGAACTTCGCGCGCGCCCGCAGCACGCACCATCGCGACCAGGCCGCGTGTAGTTGTCCCGCGGACGATGGAATCGTCCACCATCACAACACTCTTACCTTCCAGCACTTCACGAACTGCGTTGTATTTCACTTTTACCTTTGCGTCCCGGCCGGCTTGGGTGGGCTGAATGAAGGTTCGCCCAACGTAGTGGTTTCGAATCAGCGCAAGCTCCAGAGGCAGTCCCGATTCTTCCGCGTATCCAAGCGCTGCTGAATTGGACGAATCGGGCACGCTGAAGACCAGTTCCGCTGAGGGTGCGGGCCACTCACGTGCAAGGCGCCTGCCGAGATTTCTGCGGGCGCGGTCAACCGATCCGCCAAAGACGCGACTGTCTGGCCGGGCGAAGTACACATATTCAAATACGCACTGGCGGCGTTCCTGTTTCGCGAGGGGAAATGAGGAGCGCATCCCGTTTTCGTCGATGGCTACCACCTCTCCCGGTTCCAGCTCGCGGACCGCGGTCGCACCGACGATGTCGAGGGCACAGGTCTCGGAGGCGATGACTGTGGCGCCGCCCAGTTTTCCAATGACTAGCGGCCTCCAGCCCCGTGGGTCCCGGGCCGCCAGAAGCGTGTTGCCGAGGATCACTACTATTGAATAGGCACCCTCCACACCCTGAAGCGCCGCGCCCAGACGTTCCTCGGGTGCGCCCGCCGGCGTGCGTGCGAGCCGGTGCACGAGCACTTCGGAGTCCATGGTGGAGCTGAAGATCGAACCATTCTCTTCCAGCTCACGGCGCAGCTCGGTCGCGTTTATCAGGTTGCCGTTGTGGGCGAGTGATATGTGGCCGTCGCGGAACCGCGCGAAGACCGGCCCCGCGTTTTCGATTGTGGAGGATCCGGCGGTACTGTACCTGGTATGTCCTATGGCGATGCGGCCGGGCAGGGAAGCGAGGTCGGTTGGCGTGAATCCCTCGGATACGAGGCCCATCTTTCGAATGGCCCGGGCACCCTCGGTTCCATCAACAGCCACAATGCCCGCCGACTCCTGACCCCTGTGCTGGAGCGAGTACAGGCCGAGGTGTGTAAGCTCCGCCGCGTGCTCATTTCCGATAATTCCAAATACGCCGCACATCAGACTGCTCCCGCAAGCGCAGCGTCCGACGCACCGGCGGCGATCGCCGCCACACTCATCGCTTCAGGAATCGCGCCGTAATAACTGTCGGCAAGATCGTTCAGCTCCACCGAAAAGCTCGCGGTTCCCGTGCTGACCGTAAGACTCGGGGTGAGGTCTACGGATCCTATATGCGTGGCTTTCACGCCATGGCGTGCGGCGATCTCCAGCACTGCTGCGGACTCGGAACTGGAAACTATCACGCGCCCCTGCGTTTCACTGAACAGCAGCGACCGAGCCGGAATCCCGGCCCAGCTGGAGAGGTCGATCGTTGCACCCAGCATCCTGGATCGGTCCATTATGCAGCATTCAGCGAGTGCCACGCCTATTCCACCGTCGCTGCAGTCGTGCGCCGAGGAAACTACACCCTGCCGGATTGCCTCGAGCAGTGCTTCGATGAGTGCCTTCTCGGCATTCAGGTCGCACCTTGGCGGAGCGCCTGCGACCTTGTCATGAATGGTTGCGAGGTATTCTGATCCACCCAGTTCGTCGGCACAGTCTCCGAGCAGGATGATCTCGTCGCCGGCGCTGGTGAACCTCGATCCCGTGATGAAATCAATCGAGTCGATCAGGCCGACCATTCCAATAACGGGAGTGGGGTAAACCGCGCCCGTAGGACTCTCGTTGTACAGCGAAACATTTCCGCCGGTGACGGGAGTGCCGAGCGCCGTGCACGCCTCACCGATCCCGCGGATTGCTTCCCTGAGCTGGAAGTACACCTCCGGCTTGCGCGGATTTCCAAAGTTCAGGCAGTTGGTAATTGCCATTGGACGCGCGCCTGTGCACGCAACGTTTCGCGCTGCTTCGGCAACGGCAATTCGTCCGCCCACAAGCGGATCGAGATACACGTACCGTCCGTTACCGTCGGTTTTTACGGCAACAGCCTTGTTGGTTCCGCGAATGCGGAGGACGGCGGCATCTCCACCGGGGCCAATCACTGTGTTCGTGCGAACTGTCGAGTCGTACTGACGGTATGCCCAGGACTTGCTGGCAATTGTCGGCGCAGCCAGAAGGGAGCGAAGAGTCCACACCGGATCGGACTCGCGTTCGTCCTCGTTGACCCTGGAGACGTCCTCCTCGCGCAAAGACTTGATCAACCCGGACTCGCGGGCCTCGGGAGTGTACATCGGACAGTCTGTGACAAGGCGCGAGCCCGGGAACTCCGCTACGACGCGATCTCCCTCGGTCACTCGATAGACCGGTTCCGAGATGATCTCACCGATGACGGCGGCAGTGAGGTCCCACTTCCTGAGGATCTCTTCCACCTGCTTGTCGTGGCCCTTCTTCGCGACTACTAGCATACGCTCCTGAGACTCGCTCAGGAGAATTTCATATGGAGTCATGCCCTGTTCGCGCACGGGCACCCTGGTGACATCGATGGTGACGCCAACATCCCCGCGTTCAGCCATCTCAGCGGAGGATGAGGTGAGCCCTGCAGCGCCCATGTCCTGGATGGCTACGATGTGGCCGCTCTGAATCAGCTCGAGGCTGGCCTCCAGAAGAAGCTTTTCCGTGAAGGGGTCGCCGACCTGGACTCTCGGGCGCTTGGCATCCGATTCGTCAGACAGGTCTTCCGACGCGAAGGACGCACCGTGAATTCCATCGCGGCCGGTCCGTGCGCCCACGGCAATGATCGGGTTGCCCACGCCCTCTGCCTTTGCGCGAATCAGGTCCTTCTCGTGGAGTAATCCGACGCACATGGCGTTGACGAGGGGATTCGATTCGTACGCGGGATCGAAAACGATCTCTCCTGCCACTGTGGGTATTCCGACACAGTTGCCATAGTCGCCGATTCCTTTGACCACACCCGCAAAGAGATACCGCACCCGTGCGGATTCGAGCGAACCGAAGCGGAGTGAATTGAGCATCGCGATGGGGCGGGCGCCCATTGTGAAGACGTCGCGCAGGATTCCGCCTACTCCTGTTGCGGCGCCCTGATATGGCTCGACGGCGGACGGGTGATTGTGCGACTCGATCTTGAACGCGATCGCGAGGCCGTCCCCGATCGAGATCACGCCCGCGTTCTCACCAGGCCCCTGAAGTACATGCTTTGCCTTGGTGGGCAGCGTTTTCAGCAGTGGGCGCGAGTGCTTGTAGGAGCAGTGCTCGCTCCAGAGGGCGCTGATGATTCCCAGCTCTGTGAACGTCGGCGTACGGCCGACCATCGCCTTCAGCTTCTCGAACTCATCGGTTGTGAGGCCATGCTCGGCAACTACGGCTGGAGTGATCTCCGGATCGCCCGGTCTGGGCGCAACGTTAGAACTCACCTAAGCGCACCTGCCATCAGCGACTGAAAGAGAGGGAGGCCGTCGTCGGAGCCAAGCAGCATGTCGAGAGCGCGCTCGGGATGGGGCATCATGCCGAGCACGTTGCCTTCGCGGTTGATGATGCCAGCAATGTCGCGCATGGAGCCGTTCGGGTTGTCTGTGTAGCGAAAGACTACCTGTTCATTGGCTTCGATCTCATCCAGCACCCGTTCATCCGCGAAAAATCTTCCGTCGCCGTGGGCGACGGGAATTTCCAGGCGCTCGCCCTTGACGTAACCCGACGTGAACAGTGTGTCGGCGTTCTCGACAGTGAGGCCGATGCGGTCGGAAACGAATTGAAGTGATTCGTTCCGGAGCAGGGCGCCGGGAAGCAGTCCGGCTTCGCAGGCGATCTGGAATCCGTTGCACACCGCGAGCACCGGTCCTCCGCTCTTCGCGTGATCAACGACGGCGGTCATTATGGGGCTGAAGCGTGCAATTGCCCCGGGACGGAGATAGTCTCCGTAGCTGAAGCCGCCGGGCAGAACGATGATGTCCGACCCCTTGAGGTTCTGGTCCTTGTGCCAGAGATACTCTGCATCCGCCTCCATCGCGTCCACTGCCGCGTGATACGCGTCGTAGTCGCAGTTGGATCCGGGGAAGGTGACGATGCCGAACTTCACGCGCTTTCCGCCGACTCGATCACGAAGTCCTCGGTCACGGGATTGGCGAGCAGCTTTTCGCACATTGCGCGGACAGACTTCTTCGCGGCTTCCGCATCCGAAGCCATTGTCTCGATTACGATGTGACGTCCGACATGTGCGGTGCGGACATCAGCGAAGCCGAGCGACACGAGCGCATCTGCCACGGCTTTTCCCTGGGGATCGAGCAGTCCGCTTCGCGGAACTATGTGAACCGCGACGCGATGCAGCTTCAAGCGGAACCTCCTTCAGTCGGTGGGCCCTGCGGCCTGTCGCCGCCGCCATGTCTGCGGCGCCGGCGCCGGCGGCGGCGTTGTTCTTCGGTGAGACCTTCGGGGCGGCCGAGTGCCGCCTCGATTTCGTCGTCGTCTGCAATCACGGGAACGTCACCCACAGGCTTGCGTCCGATCAGCCCGAAGATGACCGTTTTCACCAGGCCGTACGCGACGTACAGCACCAGGGCGGGGAAGAAGAACGCCTTGGGCAGGAAGAGCACGCCGATGATTGTCGAGAGTACTACAAGGGATCCGAGTATCTCGCTGACCTTCCTGTATCCAACAGTAGGAACGGCCGGATAGGACACGGAGCTTATCATCAGGAAGCTGAGCGTCACCATGACGTAGCGCAGCATCACATGCCAGGGGAGATCGCCGAGCACCGTCTCGTTGTACAGCGAGGTCTGGCTGAACCAGTAGTAGGTGGCGAGCGTCATGCCCGCGGCCGGGGAGGGAAGGCCCACGAAGTAACGCTTGGCGCGTCCCGCCTGCTCGATGTTGAAGCGCGCCAGCCTGAGGACCGCGCATGCCACAAAAAGAAAGACGAGAATCCAGTCCCAGCCGTCCTTGTTGAGGACGGCGAAGAACATGATCATCGCCGGAGCAAGGCCGAAGGAGATTGCGTCTACGAGAGAGTCGAGCTCCGACCCGAACTTGGAACCAGTGCCGGTCGCGCGTGCTACACGCCCGTCGAGAGCATCGGCAATGCCGCCCAATACTATGTAAAGGGCCGCCGCACTGAACTCGCCGCGTGACGCGGCGACAATTGCAAAGATTCCAAAGAAGAGATTCCCGAGCGTGAATCCGTTCGGAAGGATCAGTACGGCACGCCTGACGGGCCGGCCGGCCCGGTTTCGCGGACGTATGTCGTCTTCGGTTGGTATCACTTCATCTCCGCGAGCACCGTGGTGCCCGCAGTAGTGAGGTCTCCAACTTTCGCGTTCACCTTTGCGTCGGTCGGGAAGAACACATCCACGCGCGATCCAAACCGGATCATACCCATGCGCTCGCCCTGCCTGACCTGCTCGCCATCCTTGCTGTAGGTAACGATGCGGCGCGCGATGAGGCCGGCGATCTGGCGAACCAGGAGCTTACGGCCTCCCGACTCTATTCCCACCGACATCTGTTCGTTCTCGAGGCTGGATTTCTCGGCAGCGGCATTCAGGAACTTGCCGGGATTGTAGTGCAGGTAGCGCACAGTTCCATCCACCGGATACCGGTTCACGTGCACGTTGAAAACGTTCATGAAGATCGAGATTCTCGTTGCCTGGCCCTTGATGAATGCCGGCTCATCCACGTTGGTGATCATCACGATCTTCCCGTCCGCGGGAGCGACGACGAGGTTGGGGCCGCGTTCGCCCGTACGTTCCGGATCGCGGAAGAAATAGGCAACCCAGAGTGCGAGCAGCACGAGCATGAATGCAAGCAGCCAGAACACCCAGCTGCGGCGGACCAGTGCCAGTCCAAATGCGCCCATCGCTATTACTGTAGCGATGACGATGAATACGAGTCCTTCGCGTGCAAAGCTCACTATCGAAATTCCGTTGGGAGGGGTGAACCAGTGATTCGCTCGAAAGCGTCCAGGTACCGCTCGCTGGTTGCTTTCACAACCGCGGCGGGCAGTGCAGGCGGTGGGTCATCGCCATTCCATCGTCCTGCGGATTTTTCCAGGGCCAGATAATCGCGCAATGGCTGTTTGTCGAAGCTGGGTTGGGAACGGCCGGGTGCGTAGCTGTTTGCCGGCCAGAAACGCGAACTGTCAGGCGTCAGAACTTCGTCAACTAATATAACTCCGGACGGGTCGCTCAAATCCGCGCCAAGCGTCCCGAATTCGAACTTCGTGTCGGCGACGATGATCCCTTTTTCAGCGGCAATGTCCCGGCCACGGCTATAGATGGCCAGCGACATGGTCTTCAGCTTCTCCGCGATGTCACCGCCGAGCTGCTGCCGCATCCGGTCGTAGGTAATGTTTTCATCGTGCCCCTCCTCGGCTTTCGTCGCAGGGCTGAAAATCGGCGGTGAAAGCCG
This sequence comes from Gemmatimonadota bacterium, assembly GCA_036676795.1. Taxonomy (GTDB): domain Bacteria; phylum Gemmatimonadota; class Gemmatimonadetes; order Gemmatimonadales; family Gemmatimonadaceae; genus UBA4720. The sequence continues at coordinate 12,544 of JAKFCC010000082.1, read as the reverse complement.
GGCGGATTCGGTCAAGCCGGTCGGCAGCAGCTCACCGGCAAGAGTGCCCGTCTTCCTGTACTCGTTCCACGCCGACCCGGCTATGTATCCCCGAACCACGCACTCGACTGGAAACACCGTGGTGCGCCTGCACAGCATGGCTCGGCCGCGAATGGTTTCCTCATGTCCGGCGAGCGCGGGGACCTGGGCGACGATGTCGGCAGCGCTGGCGGAAAGCAGATGGTGCGGCACCTCGTTCTCGATCTGGCGCAGCCACCACACCGTCATCTGCGTGAGAACGGCGCCCTTCGAGGGAACGGCTTCACCCATCACTACATCGAACGCGCTAACCCTGTCGCTCGCGACAATCAGGATTCGCTCTGAGTCCACCTCGTAAACGTCGCGCACCTTTCCGCGCCGGAGCAGTGGCAGCGGAAGGTCGGTGCGGGTGACAAGCATCAGACCCGGATCTCTTCGGCTCGGCTGGATCCGCCCGGCGCCTCGCCCGCAAATATTGGCTGCACTACTTCCGAGAGGAAATCGCGAACCTGCTCAGGAGCCCGCCCTGTGTACCTGGAAGGGTCGCCGGCCGACTTCAGCGCGGCGGCTGGAATCCCGAGAGACTTATCCTTCGCCAGCCGTTCGAACAGGTCGTTCTTTCCGGAACCTTCGCGCATGGCGTGAACCACATCCATGCTGTGCTTGCGGATGGTCTCGTGCGCGGCCTGCCTGTCTCCGCCTTTGGCGACTGCCTGGACGAGGAGCTCCTCCGTGGCCATGAAGGGAAGCTGCTCGTCGATTCGCGACCTGATCCTGTTCACGTTCACCTCGAGACCGGCGGCGATGTTCCCCATGAGGATCAGAATCGCGTCGGTCGCGAGAAAGGATTCCGGTATGCTCAGCCGGCGGTTTGCGCTGTCATCGAGCGTCCGCTCGAAGTACTGGACTGCGTGAGTCTGGTTGGCGTTGGGCTCGAGTGACATCACGAATCGAGAGAGAGCGGCGATTCGCTCCGACCGCATCGGATTCCGCTTGTACGCCATTGCCGACGATCCAATCTGCTCTGTCTCGAAGGGCTCCTCGATTTCGCCAAAGGACTGGAGCATCCGGATGTCGCCGCTGAACTTGGCGGCAGATGCCGCAATTCCCGACACCACACTCAGCACCGCGGCATCCAGTTTTCTTGTGTAGGTCTGGCCCGTAACAGCGAGCGCGGAGCTGAAGCCCATCTTTGCAGTCACCATCTCGTCCAGCGCACGCACTTTTGCGTGGTCGCCATTGAAAATGCTGAGGAAGCTGGCCTGGGTACCTGTGGTGCCTTTCACACCGCGGAAGGGCAGCGTCCGCCTCCGATACTCCAGGTCCTGATAGTCGAGTACAAGATCCTGCATCCAGAGCGTCGCACGCTTGCCCACCGTGGTGAGCTGTGCCGGCTGAAGGTGCGTGTAACCGAGCGTGGGTTCCGCTGCCCACTTTTCGGCGAACGCCGCAAGTGCGCGCAGAATCTCTATGATGCGCCCGCGCAGGATGTCGAGGCCGCGCCGCATGATGATCAGGTCGGCGTTGTCAGTTACATACGCGCTCGTTGCTCCCAGGTGGATGAACGGCTTCGCTGCAGGCGCGACATCCCCGAACCCGTGCACGTGTGCCATAACGTCGTGCCGAAACCTGCGCTCGTATGCCGCGACCGCGTCGAAGTCGATTCGGTCGAGATTCGTTCGCATCTGGTCGAGAGCTTCCGACGGAATGGGAACACCGAGCTCCTTCTGGGCTTCCGCGAGGGCGAGCCAGAGCCGTCTCCACAATCCATGTCGGATTGATGGCGACCATAACTCGAGCATTGCCTGCGATGCGTACCGCTCGGCGAGTGGGGAAGAGTACCTGTCGTTCATCTTATTGGATGATGAATTCGGTTGTGAAGATGCGGCCACCGCGCTCCAGATACATCACGACCCCGGACCGGCCGGTCGCATTCAGCGCCTGCGCAGCGGACTGCGCATCGTTGACCGGGATGCGATTGATCTGCACGATAACATCGCCTTCCTGGAGGCCGAGCTGTTCGGCGACACGCTGGGATACGCGGCTCACGAGGGCGCCGCGCGCGCTTCTAACCCCGCGCTCCACCCGTATTGCAGGCGTCAGGGTCAGCAGCTCGATTTCGCGCAGAACTGTCAGTCGTGGTGCATTCACTTCGGGGAGATCGGCTACCTCGACGTTGACACTCAGGTCGCGGCTGCCGCGCCGGAGCTGCAGCGGAATGCGCTCACCCACCCGAAGCTCAAGTCGCTCAGCCTCCCAGTCGTAGGCGGTGTGAATGGCGCGCTTGCGGGATTGCACGAGCACATCGCCCGGCCGAATGCCGGCGCGCGCGGCGGGTGAACCGGGAGTGACGGTGGAAATGACTGCATCCCGCTTGTTGATGTCGGTGCCCGGCGCCTGTGTCGGCGTCTGGATCTTGATTCCGATCCATGGCCGGCGAACGACACCGTGAGCGAGAAGATCATCCGCGACTCGCTTTGCGCGATTTATCGGGATCGCAAAACCAATTCCGATGGAGCCGCCGCTCGGGGAAAAGATGGAGCTGTTTACGCCGATCACTTCGCCAACGGCGTTCACCAGCGGACCGCCCGAATTTCCGGGGTTGATCGACGCATCGGTCTGGATCATGTCCACGTAAATCCCCGACCCCTCATTCTGTGTCGCCAGGTTTCGTCCCACGCCGCTGACCACGCCAGCGGTCACGCTTGGCTCGGTGTTGGCCAGGACAAAGCCGTAGGGATTTCCGATGGCGATTGCCCATTCACCGACCAGCAGGTCGGACGAGGAGCCGAGCGGCGCTACCGGAAGGTTGCGGGCGTCGATCTTGAGAACGGCGAGATCGTTGGTCTCATCGGCACCGATCAGTCTTGCCGGGTAGGTGACGCCATTGCGCATCGCGACTGAGATCCGCGTCGCACCTACAACAACATGGGCGTTCGTGACTATCACGCCATCGTTGCGAACGATGAATCCGGAGCCCAGACCGGCGCTCGACCGCTGGCCCGACCTGCCGCCGAAGAACTGCTCGAACATGTCGGCGGGAACCTGCTCGACCATCTCGGTCTGAACCGTGACGACTGCGGGCGCGACTTTCTCCACCGCTGACGTGATGGCGTTTCTGCGTCCCGATTCTATCTGGGTCGAAACACGCGAGGGAAGCTGTTCATTTGCCTGCGCGTCAGAGCTGATGGGCGAACCCTGACATGCTGCCGCGACAGCAAGAGCGAGAACTGCAGAGCTTTTCATTATCAAATGAATCAAGAATGTCTCTTCGGGCGCTTCGACAGGTCGCTCAGGAACCGGTCAAGGCCGCGGTCTGTGAGAGGATGCACGAGCAGGGAACGGATAACCCTGGATGAGAGCGAGATGATATTGGCTCCGGCAGTGACACACTCCACAACCTGGGTGGGAGTCTGTGGCGATGCGGCCATCACGTCCGATTCCATTCCGCTCGCTTCCAGGACGTGGCGAATTTCGGCGATGGTCTCTGTGCTCTCCTGGCCCTGGGCATCCAGGTCCGCCATGGAAACGCGAACCATCGCTGCCCCGGCCTTTGCGGCCAGCAATGCCTGCGCGCCGTTGAAGACGAGCGTGGAGCAGATCCCGACTCCTTCCGCGTTCAGCTTGAACATGGCCGGAAGTGCGTCCTCCATGAGCGGAATCTGAACGACGATGTGATCGGAGATTTTCGCGAGCTCCTTGGCCTCGCGATAAATGTCCTTCCCGTTGAGCGCACCGATCGTCACACAGATCGGGATCGCGAACTCGTGAGAAAGCTCTTCGAGTCTTTCCCGCTGGTCTCCCTCGGGGTCGGCGTATGCGAACTCGTTGGGTGAGAACGAAACACCCTGTACGAGCCCGGCGGCGGCGGCTTCGCGGATCTCCTGAAGGGAATTGCTTTCGAGGAAAATGTTCATGTGGTTTTCAAATAGAGTTCAGCGGGATATTCCACTTTCTCGAGAAATAGCGCGTGCGGCGGAGCAGGTGCCGAAACATCACTGTTGCTGTCTGAATTGAGAAGGCGCAAAAAGTCGGCGGCCGGCCGTTTGCCGGAAGCAATCTCCAGCATCGTCCCGACGAGAAATCTCACCATGTGGTGCAGAAACCGATTTGCACGAACCTCAAAGGTGAGCGAGCGGGCTTCCGCTCGCCACCGTGCGTGAAAAATCGTGCATCGATGGTCGTCGGTGGCCGGCGCCGTTCCCTGGACTGCGAACCCCCTGAAGCAGTGATCGCCGAGCAGGAGCGCGGCGCACTCTTCCAGCTTTGCTGCGTCCAGCGGCCGGTCGTACGCCAGCGAATACCTGCTTCGGAAGGGCGATGGCGCATCGCTGCCCGTTGCGATCCGGTAACTGTATTCCCGAGAGAGAGCGCTGTACCGGGCGTGGAATTCGGGGGCCATTTCCGCTGCCTCGGCGACCCACACGTCCCGCGGAGCCAGTGCGTTCACGGCTCGCCTGAGGTCGGCCGGGGTCCAGCGATCTTCGACGATGACTCCTGCCGCCTGGCCCCGGGCATGGACTCCGGCGTCGGTTCTGCCTGCGCCAAGGACGGGGACCGGGCGATTGCAGAGCCGCTCGAGAACCTTTTCGAGCTCACCCTGGACTGTTCGCGCATCGGGTTGGCGCTGCCAACCGGAGAAGCCGGTACCGTCGTAATGCAACACTAACTGCACGCTGCGCGGCACTTGTGGGAAGCTAGCTCCGCGACGAGGAGTGTCAAGGAAATCGCAATCTGTATTTGACATAGAGCCCACTGCTTGTCACAATCGGGTATGCACGATGAATCGCATTCTCTTCATATAACGAAATGAGCTCGAAAGGATTGCCCGGATTTGCCAATTCCCTGGCGTCAGCGAGCGAGCTTTCGGACGCGCTCACCGCCCTGTACGAAGAAGCCGCTGATACAGATCGGTCGGCGTCGGTCGCGCTGTTCAGAAACGATCCGCGCCGCGACCTTTTCGTCGAGAGGATCCTTGTGGACGGAAATGGCATGCGCCGCGAGGAAATTGCGGTTGCATTCGACCACCTCCCCGCGCAGGTACGGAAACGGGTCTCGTCAGCGCAGGCCTTCGTGGAATTCGGGGATCAGTCCACGGACTTCATGAAGCTGCTGGGACTTCCCCCATCTGAAGGTGCAACTCTCTCCATGCGCGGCTACCGCCTGGACAGCGAGCTGGCAGGGGCGCTTGCACTGGTCGAGCCCAAGCGCCGGTTCGGCGGCAGGGTTCTCGACAAGCTCGTTCCCGCTGCGGAAATGTTCGGGCTCGCCTATGCGCGACTCATGGAGCATGACGCCCGCCTCGAGGCCGTCCGAACACTCGAGGACATAACCCGCTCCATCCACACGGAATACGAACGCACGGTCTCGGAGCTGGAGAGCAGACTGCACGCGGCACAGGACGCGTCACTGTCCGGCCGCAGCCCCGACAACGGAAGGGCCGCGGAGCTGGAGCGGGCCCTGCACACCGCTCTCGGCGAGTCCAGGGTCACAGCGCAGAAGCTGGCTGCCCTCGACCATCAGGTTAGCTCGGCAGTCTCGAAACTGGAACGTGCGCACATGGAGCTGTATCAGCAGACTGAGATCGCCAGGCGCCACAGCGAACTCATTCACAGTCTGCGGCGGCGATTGGAAGACGCGCTGGAGTCACCCGATCCCCGGGCTGCAATCGACGATCTGCTCCGTTCGCTGCGAAACTACGAGTAGTTTCAGTTTCGTATGACTTCGATTCCCGACAACGCGGTTCTCACCGCGATCAAGAAGCTTGCTTTTCACGAGCCCCTCTCGTCGAGCGACGCGACCGCGGCGTTCGACCAGATAATGAAAGGGAACGCGACCTCGGCGCAGGTGGCGGGTCTGCTCACGGGCTTGCGTGTGAAAGGCGAGAGCGCGGCGATTGTCGCAGGGGTTGCACGGGCGCTCAGGAATGCCATGGTGCACCTTCCGGCCGGAAACCCCGGGGAGCTGGTCGATACCTGCGGCACGGGCGGCGGGAGCGTGGCAACCTTCAACATCTCGACTGCCGCCGCGCTGCTCGCCGCAGGGATGGGTGTTCGCATTGCAAAGCACGGCAATCGCTCGTTCACTTCCAAGTGCGGCAGCGCAGACGTCTTGGAAGCGCTCGATGTACACATCGACGTCAGCCCCGAACGCATGGCGCTGGCACTCCGGGATGCCGGTTTGGTGTTCATGTTCGCTCCGCTGATGCATCCCGCCATGAAGCATGTGGGTCCAGTCCGGCGCGAACTCGGCATTCCCACCGTGATGAATGTCGTCGGTCCTCTCGCGAATCCGGCTTCCGCCCAGCGGCAGGTAATCGGCGTCGCAGATCCCGGCCGGGGCCCGATGCTCGCCGAGGCACTGCTGGAGCTGGGCACGATCCACAGTATGGTAGTGCACGGCGAGCCCGGCCTCGACGAACTCTCGCCCATGGGTCCTACACATGTCTGGGAAATACGGGACGGGAAGCTCGGCGAATGGACGGTCAGCCCGGGAGACTTCAACATGCCTCTCGCCTCGGCCGAGGATCTGGCGGGTGGATCGCCGGAGGACAACGCTCGAATAATTATCGAAATCCTGTCCGGGAAGGGAAACCCCGGTGCCACATCGGCCGTCGCCCTCAACGCCGCGGCGGCGCTCTATGTTGGGGGGCGGGTTTCGAACCTGGCCGTGGGTGTCGAGCAGTCGAGAGCTGCGTTGAAAGCGGGAGCGGGGATCAGCGCGCTTGGACGACTTCGAGTTGCTTACGGCGGATAGCGGGGGTTCGCACGTAGGCCACGAAGGATGCACGTAGGGCACGAAGGAAAAACAATTAGGGGGAACTGCATGCGGACTCCAAGAGTCCTTGCTGTTCCCCCTTTCAGTTGCAGGCCTACGTGAGACTTCGTGCATCCTTCGTGGCCTACGTGCGAACCGCAGTCTCCTACAAATGCAAAGCCGCCAAACAGCTGTACTACAGTAGGTTAGCGCTCACCACCTCTAGTACTTTCTGAGTACCCCGACAACGGTTCCCTGGATCGAAACATCATTCTCGTGCACGTAGATCGGGCTCATCATTTCGTTGGCCGGCTGGAGTCTGATGCGGCCGTCTTTTTCGCGATAGAACTTCTTTACAGTCGCTGATGTTCCGTCAATCAGAGCGATGACCATTTCGCCATTGTCCGCCGACTGCTTCCCGTTGACCACGACAAAGTCGCCGTCCCGGATCTGTTCATCGATCATCGAGTTTCCACGGACTCGAAGGACGTAGTGGTTGCCGCCCCGGCGGATGAAGTCTTCAGGGACGCCGATGGTCTCGTGCGTGTGGACGGCTTCGATCGGCATGCCTGCGGCGACGGTACCCATGAGGGGAAGAACCACCGACTTGGGCATCGCCTCGGATGGGAGCACTTCGATGCCTCGGCTCTCATTATAGGCGCGCTTGATGTAGCTCTTGCGCTCGAGATTGCTCAGGTGCTCGTGTACGGTCGCGAGCGAGTTGTAGTTAAATTGCCGAGCGATCTCCTCGAAACTGGGCGCATAGCCCTGTTCCTCGGTGTACGAGGCCAGATAATCCAGAATTTCCCGCTGCCGCTTGGTCAGGGACATGTTCCTGAAGAGCTGAATGTGGGCCTACCGAACAGTTGCCGAATTGAACTTTAGCCGAACAGGTACCGAAGCGCAAGAAATATCTTCTCAGGAGTGGGTACCGCCCAAGGGGACGCTGGGCGAACTCATTCGTGCGATGGATGTTAGAGAGGAGGCGATTCAGCCCCGGTACGAAGGACTCACGCCCTCTTTTGCAGCGTCGCTCCGGCGGGATTTCGTTGCAGTGATAGCGGAGATAAAGCGGTTCTCGCCTTCGAAAGGCGCAATAAACCCCGGCCTCGATGCAGCGACGCAGGCTTCCAGTTTCGATAGGGGAAAGGCCGCTGCCATCTCGGTGTTGACGGAGCCGAGCAGGTTCGGGGGACGGCTCGAGGATATTGCCAGGGTTCGGACACAGTCATTTCTGCCCATCCTCAAGAAGGACTTTCACACGAAGCCTGAGCATGTCCTTCAGGCCAAGCACCTGGGCGCGTCTGCAGCCCTTCTTATTGTGCGTGCTCTACCGGCCGACCGTGTTCGGGAATGCGTCATCGCTGCGCATGAAAATGCCATCGACCTTCTCGTAGAGGTGCACACCGAGGGTGAGCTGGATGTAGCGGTCGAGAGTGGTGCCTCGATCATTGGCGTGAATGCACGCAATCTCGAGACGCTCGAAATGGACGAAACCGCCCACGAGAGGCTGATTCCGAGAATTCCCGCGAGGCTCATTGCGGTTGCCGAGAGTGGAATGGCGAACCGGCTGGATGTCCGCCGCGCTGCCGATCATGGGGCAGATGCAGTGCTGATCGGGTCGAGCCTTTCTGCGGCGGCGGATCCAGCAGAGCTGATGAAATCCCTCACCACCGTGACCCGTCGTACCGATGTCCGTGCAAATTAAGTTTTGTGGAATGATGCGGACCCGGGACGTGGAGATGGCCCTGCACAATGGTGCCTCCTACGTGGGTGCGATCATGGCCGGTGGGCCGCGTAACCTTTCACTTCGCGACGCGGCTGCAACGCTCGCCCCGGCGGCAGGAAGAGCCCGGCGCGTTGCAGTGGTCCCTGTGGGGCGCCTCGAAGAAGTCGCCGACCTCGGTCGTCAGTTCGATGTACTGCAGCTGCACGGAGACGCAACACCCGCTGACGTCGCCGCGCTCCGGCCGCTCTTTGATGGAGAAATCTGGCCGGTGGTCCGCTCCAGCTCTTCCGAGCTGCCTGCATATATCGCGGAGTTGTACTCCGTGTCCGACGCCGTCGTGATTGACAAGAGAGTGGAAGGCGGGCTGGGCGGGACGGGATTGCCATTGGACTGGGATGCACTCGCCGAATCACTGCGCGGGCGTAGGGCTGGCAGGACCATTCTCGCGGGAGGACTGACCGCGTCGAATGTGGGTGACGCAATTCGCGCTCTGCACCCGGACATCGTGGACGTTTCCTCGGGCGTCGAGAACGCACCGGGAATCAAGAATCATGATCTCCTGCGGGCATTCGCTGCGGCGGTAAAGAGCAGCGAGGTCGCGCACTAGTGCAGGATGACCGGTTCGGGGAATTCGGCGGCCGCTACGTTCCTGAGACTCTCATCCCTGCGCTCGAAGAACTTGACGCGGAATTCGAGCGGGCAATGGCGGACGCGGATTTTCAGGAGGAGCTTACCCACCTCCTCATTGATTATGTAGGTCGCCCCTCACCGCTCTCATTCGCACCGCGCCTTTCCGAGAGGGTCGGCGCGCGCGTGTACCTGAAGCGTGAAGATCTGATTCACACGGGCGCTCACAAGATCAACAACACTGTTGGCCAGGCAATGCTGGCGCGCCGAATGGGAAAGAGGCGCATCATCGCGGAAACGGGAGCAGGGCAGCATGGTGTCGCGACCGCTACCATCTGCGCCCGGTTCGGACTCGAGTGCATCGTGTACATGGGCGAGGAGGACATGCGCCGCCAGAGTCTCAACGTTCACCGAATGAAACTTCTGGGTGCAACTGTGGTTCCGGTCACCTCGGGTACGCGAACCCTCAAGGATGCAACGAGCGAGGCTATCAGGGACTGGGTGACCAATGTTGGTACCAGCTATTACATCATTGGATCGGTAGTGGGACCCGCACCATATCCGCGGATCGTGCGGACCTTTCAGGCGATCATTGGCGAGGAAGCCAGAGGTCAGCTTCTGGTTCGCGAGGGAAAACTTCCGAAGTCCGTGGTCGCATGCGTGGGCGGCGGCAGCAACGCAATGGGCATCTTCCACGAGTTCATCAATGACAGTGATGTCGAGCTCATTGGCGTGGAAGCCGCAGGTCATGGAGTTGACTCGGGGTCGCACTCCGCCTCACTGGCCCGCGGACGAGCAGGCGTTTTACACGGTGCAATGACTTATCTTCTTCAGGATGAGGGCGGACAGGTTCTTCCGGCGCATTCAATATCGGCAGGTCTCGACTATCCAGGCGTCGGTCCCGAGCATGCACAGCTCAAGGACAGTGGCCGGGCGATCTATGTTTCCATTACCGATACCGAGGCAGTTGCCGGCTTCAGGCTGCTCAGCGAGCTCGAGGGTATTGTGCCGGCTCTTGAAACATCGCACGCCGTCGCATGGGTCGTGCAAAACCGTGGACGCTGGCAGGAGACGGACTGCGTGGTCATCTGCCTCAGCGGCCGAGGTGACAAAGATCTGGCGCAGTTAATCGATATGGGCCTACTTTCGTCCTCATGACCGGGATGCAGCCAGATCCTGCCGAGGGATCAAGCGAGCTGAGTGTACCGCTCCCCGTGGTGACGCATCTGATCAACACGTTCACGAAGGCCGTGCGCGCGTATCAGCTGTATCTCCCCAATAACCCCATGTACACGCGCGCCATCGACAGCGTGCGTGAGGCATTTGCTGCGGCCTGGTCGCACACCGATGAGATCACGGTTCAGATCACCGAATCGCAGTTCCGGATGGAGGACGAGGTCGTTCTCGAGGAACCTGGAAAGAGCGGCGACAGTCTGCCCTGGACTTTCTACAAGGACGGCATTCGCGAACTCAAGTTCAGCCAGGAGTTCGAGAAAGAGGAGCTTCCGCTCTTCCTGCAGATCCTGCAGAAGGCCCGCACCGCGTCGCCGGATGACGATGATCTCCTGACTCTCATGTGGGAACAGGAATTCGCGTATCTCCAGTACCGCTATGTGGACTTTGCGAGTGACGCGGGAGCTGGCGCCGTAGAGGGGCTCAAGTCGAGCGCACCGCCCGAGAAGATCGACTCACCCAGGGTTGTCGAAGCTGAGGCGGGCGGAGAGGAGGGCGCGACGCAAAGTTCGCGTCCGGGCGTCGTGAAGATGGACGACTTCGATTCGACTCTCTATTTCCTGGATGAGAGCGAGATCGAGTACATGCAGACCGAGATCAGGAAGGACTATTCCGCTGATCTTCGTCCCCCCGTGATTGCTTCGCTGCTCGACACCTTCGAGCAGGAGAGCGATCCAACGGTACGCGAGGAGATCATCGGCATCCTCGACTACGTGCTGCTGATCATGCTGTCCACAACGCAATTCCGGACGGCGGCGTATCTCCTTCGCGAGACGGCGCTCACCACGCAGCGAGTGAAGGAGATGCTCACTGCGCATCAGCAGCGCCTGGGCGAGCTCACCGACCGGGTCAGCGACCCCACGGCGCTTGGTCAGCTGCTTCAGGCACTGGAAGACACGCCGCTCCGTCCGCCACAGAACGAGCTGAACGAACTGTTCATGCAGCTCAAGCCGGTGGCACTCGAGACCGTGCTGGGCTGGATTGCCCGCACCAACAACAACGAGCTGAGGCTCCTGCTCGAGAACGCAGCGTCCCGTCTTGCCGCCTCGCACACAGCCGAACTGGTGCGACTCATCGCGTCGGGTGATGACCTGGTCTCGATGGAAGCGATGCGTCGTGCGGGCGCTCTCAAGACGCCGGCTGCGGTGGCTGCGCTTGGACAGATGATCGCGACTGGCGAAGCCGAGATGCGCCTTGCGGCGGTGAACGCGCTATCCGAGATCGCATCGCCCGGCGCGATGCAGGTGCTCGAGCGCGCGATCGAGGATGCCGACCGTGACATTCGCATCTCCGCTGTGCGCATTCTTGGAACGCGCATCCACCGTCCGAGCCTTCCCCGCATCGAAAATGCGATCAAGGGCAAGACAGTGAGGGAGTCCAACCTCACGGAGAAAATGGCTTTCTTCGAGGCCTACGGAGCGATGTGCGGCGACGGAGGTATTCCAATGCTGGACGGAATTCTGAACTCCAAGGGCGGTCTCGGAAATCGCCCGGACCCTGAGCTGCGGGCGTGCGCAGCGCTGGCACTCGGCAAGATTGGATCGAGCAAGGCAGCTGAGTCGCTTCGCAAGGCGTCTGCCGAAAAGGATGTTATTGTGCGGAATGCGGTTGGCCGGGCACTGAGAGGATCGGCACTGTGACGATGCCTGAACGCGGAACCGAATCGGCGGCGAGCGGCGCCTTCATAAGGAAGCACGGGCGAAATCTCATCATTTCGCTGTACGGTGCGATGCGCGCCATGAAGCTGTATCCAGTCGAGCACAACGCCGTCCAGAAAACTCTCGCGGAGCTTACTGAGACCGCGCAGGAAATACTGCGGCACGAGAGCGAGCTGGAGATCAGGATTTCGGGTGAGTTCATCTTCCTGAACTCGAACCGCATGCGGCTCGACCTGACCAACTTCGCGAGCTTCGGACATGTCCTGAGCCTGTGCAAGGCGGCTGGAATTGGATCGATCTCGCTCGTACAGCCTGGTGCAGCGCGCGACTGGCTAGTCCTGCTCGCACAGCTCGACTCGCAGACGAAAGCGGCCCCTGAAGTACGCTTCGACGAAATTTCCCGCAAGCTTTCCGAGGCCGGTATCACCGCCTTTGAAATCTCGCCGCCGACGGAAAGCGACAGCGACAGGCAGCTCTCCGAAGAAACCAAGGCGGCTGCACATCGCACCTATGCGACCTCCGT
>JAKFCC010000081.1:0-4706 GCA_036676795.1 Gemmatimonadota bacterium | reverse complement strand
CGTTTTCAAAGTGTTTACCAGCGGTTTTCACCCGGATTCGAGAGCAACGACCTGGGATTCCAGTCGCGCGCGGACGAGCAGATGTTCCGCAACTGGTTCGCCCTCACCTTCAACACGCCCAGCAAGTATCACAGGCGGGCACAGTTCAACTTCAACAGCTTCCAGACCTGGACCACCGAAGGCCTGGCGACGAATGTGGGTGTCAACACCAACTGGCACGTTCAGTTTCCGAACACCTGGTGGGGACACATTGGCGGCAACGTCGGAAACTTTGCGGAAGTCTATGACGATCGCGTTGCACGTGGCGGTCCGGCGCTGCGCCGTTCACCGACTTACGATTACTGGGCAGGACTCGAGCTGGACTACCGAAAGCCCTGGACTCCGGCTGTGTTCGCAGGTTTCTACGGAGGCGACGAAGGCAAGTCTCATGGTGCCTGGATAAATCCCAGCGTCAGCTTCCGGGTGTCCAGCAGGTTCTCCGCATCATTCAGCGGCAACTACGAGAAGAGAATCAACGACAGTCAGTGGCGGGCCAACTTTGGCGTCAGCGGAGCTGACACCACGCACTATACCTTTGCGAAACTGGACCAGACAACGTTCAACGTTACGTCGAGAATCAATGTCACGGCGACGCCGACCCTGTCGTTCCAGTTCTACATGCAGCCTTTCCTGTCGTCCGGGACATATTCCAACTGGCGCGAGCTGAACGATCCGCGAGCAGAGAAGTATGCCGACCGTTTCAAGGCATTTACGTCGGCAGGTTCACCGGGCGGACTGGACTTCAAGGAATTCAAGTCCAACTCGGTGATGCGCTGGGAATACCGCCCCGGATCTACGCTGTTCCTGGTTTGGACACAGGGACGCGGGTTCTCGGGCGGACGTCCCGCAGATTTCAATTTCTCACGCGACCTTGGCGACGTCTTCAAGCTGCACCCGAACAACACCCTGTTGCTGAAGGTTTCCTACTGGTTCAACCCTTAGGAAGTTCACGGGAATAAAAACGCCGCGGCTTGCAGGCCGCGGCGTTTTTTTATTCCCCCGGACTAAACCGCGTCCGACAGCGAAGTGAAATTGAAGTTGAGTGCGCGTATCGAGGGCATGATCTGGCCAGTATCCGTGCGCTCCGCGCGCCCTATTTCATCGATCTTGTTGAGCATGAACAGCGGACTCTCGTTCCACCTGAAGTTCTTGAGGCTTCTGGTGACCTTTCCATTTTCGATCAGGAAAGTTCCGTCCCGGGTCAGTCCAGTGAGAAGTACCGTTCTCTGCTCCAGTGACCGGATGTAGAAGAAGTGAGTGACCAGAATTCCACGGCTCGTTCCGGCGATCAGTTCATCCAGTGACTTCGTGCCCCCAACCATCTTGAGGCCCCCCGGAAACCCACCGCCGCCAAATCCGCCGCCACCACCTGTAGGCTGTGTTCCCTGGCGGTTCGCCCAGAACCTCGAGTAAGTAAGGTTCTTGAGTATTCCATTCTCGATCCACACGCGGCGCTGAAGCGGGAGCCCCTCATTGTCGAACGGGCGGGCAAGGAGATCGGGGTCGGAAGGATCGGAATAGAGTGTGACTCGTTCGTCTGCAATTTTTTCCCCGATCCTGGTTCCACCACCCTTTTTGGAAAATGGGCTGCGACCTTCGTCGGCATTGCGGCCATTGAAGGCGCCCCCCAGCTGCGGAATGAGATCCGCAACCGCCTGCGGTTCGAGCACCACAGTGTACATGCCGGGTTCGATAGCCTGCGGATTTCTCGAGGCCACGGCTTTCTCCGCTGCGCGTGCACCAAGTCGCGCAGGCTCCAGAAGATTCCAGTCACGCGCGCCCGAAGACGCCCAGCCTGATCCGGTTGCGTCAGGAGTTCTGACGGTTGTTGACAGCCCTGCTTCAGTAGCGCGGTGAAAGGCAAACAATCCCTTGCTGTTGGCAATCACATCCACGCCGGCGCTTGTATTCAGGAACCCTGCGACGAAAACATCGCCTGCGGCGCGTCCGACTGCACCGGCGCTGTCGATGACCTTCTTTACCGCGGCCGCGCGCGCCTCTGGGGTGAGCGCAGCCGTGCTCTCGAGGAATCCGTTGACCGCGACATACTCCTGCGGAGGAAGATCAGGCATGATCTCCGGATCCTCAGGAGAAAGCCGCGCCAGTCGCTCAGCGAGATCCACAGTCCGCCGGAGCGATGCCTCGTCCAGCACATTGGTTTCGGCTGATGCACGGCGCTTGCCGATCGTGCTGATTACGGTAACCGTGACATCCCGTGATCCACCAGACGTGGTAATCTGCCCGCCGGCGAAACGCGTATTGCCTTCGACGCTGTTGGAGATGCTCACACGCGTGGAATCTGCCTTCGCGTATGAAAGGATTTTGTCGGTGAGAGTCTTTGCCTCTTCCCGGGTGAGAAGACCCGATTCCGCATCAGACTCGAAAAGTGAACGGGGCTTCATGCGGATCTCCCCGTGTTGACGATGTTGACTTCCCTGAATCTCGCGGGCACGCAGCCGTGACTGACGGAATTCGACTGCGAGGGCTCTCCCTTTCCGTCACCGAATGATCCGCCCAGCCAGTAGCTCCGCTTTCCGCCGATCATGTCCATCGAGTTCCAGAATTCAGGCGTGCGGCTCTGGTAGGCGACATCCTTCAGCATGCCAGTGATCTTCCCGTTCTTCACTTCGTAGTAAACCTGTCCCGAGAACTGGAAGTTGTAGCGCTGGTGATCGATCGACCATGAACCGCGATTCTTCACGACGATGCCGCGATCTGTCGCAGCGATGATGTCGTCCAGCACATAGTCCTTCTCGCCGGGCAGCAGCGAGATGTTCGGCATTCTCTGGAACTGGACGCTCGACCAGGAGTCGGCGAATGAGCAGCCGTGAGATTTCCGTACTCCCGTAAGAGGAGCAATCCACGCTGCCTGTTCCCGGGTTGTCTGGTAGTCCTTGAAAAGTCCCTTCTCCACAATCAGCCACTGGTCAGCCGGCACGCCTTCGTCGTCCCAGGCAGTTCGCGACAGTGAGCCTTCCTGTGTGCGGTCAGCCTGAACGTTCATGATTTCACGGCCGTATCGCAGCTTGCCTATGTGCTTTTCCGGTGGGGAGATGAAGCTGGTTCCCGCAAAGTTCGCTTCGTATCCCATGGCCCGGTCGAGCTCGGTCGGATGGCCAATCGATTCGTGAATGGTGAGCCACAGGTTCGTTGGATCGAGGATCAGGTCATACCGGCCTACCTCCACAGACTTGGCCGTCAGTTTTTCGGCTGCGAGAGACGCCCACCGCTCTGCGTTGCCAGGCATGTTAAGCGACTCGATGTATTCCCAGCCCTGCCCACGCGGCGCGAGCTCCTCGTTGTAGCTCTGGAAGTCTCCGTCGGCGATTGCCGTCGCGGTGAATCCGGGCCCGACACGAATGAATGTCTGCGTCACCAGTGTGCCGTCGGTGGTCGCAAGAGTTTTTTCTTCCCGCAGCAGCTGCATTCCTGAATTGACAAAGCGAACGCGCGGAACCTTGAGCGCAGCTTCGTTGGCAGCAAGCAGCAGCGCAACTTTTTCCTCGATCGGAACTTCCAGCGGATCACGCAACACCGGCGTGCGCCAGGTTCCCTTCACGGCCGCGACAGGGGCCAGCTCGACGGGCCGCTTTTGCAGCGCATTTGCGGCGCGTGAGAGGTTCGCCGCTTCGCGCGCCACCTTTTGAACTGCGTCGCGCGTCAGCGTGCTCGTTGCGGCAAATCCCCACGACCCGTTGACCAGCGTCCTGATGCCGATTCCAAACGATTCGGAATCGCCCACGCCGGTAACCTGCCGCTCACGTGTGTTGATTGACTGCCGGCGGTAGCGGCCGACGCGTACGTCCGCGTACGATGCGCCAGCCGCGCGCGCGGCGTTCAGTCCTTCCATCGCAAGCTCTTCGACGAATGCGTCGGTGCCGGACGGCGGTGTGATTCTGGCCAGCGGGTCGTTCGCTCCGAACAGTCCGCGCGAGCCCGCCACGGCGGCTGCTGCCGCCGAAGTCTTGAGAAAATCTCTGCGTGATGTCGTCATCTGCCTTCGAAAAAAGGTGTACGGGAAATTATTACCCGGCCAACACGGGTTCCAGTTTCTCGACTGGAGTTCCCGGCGCCGGTGAGGAAATGGGTCTTCGCTCTCCGACCTGCTGTCTCCACATTGCGTAGTAGAGGCCCATCTGGTCGAGAAGTTCTTCATGCTTGCCTGCTTCGACGATGCGCCCCCGCTCCAGCACGAAAATACGGCTCGCATGCATCACGGTCGAAAGCCTGTGCGCAATCAGGATGCTCATCACATGACGCGAGTTCGCGACATCGCGCATTGTCCTGCTGATCTCCTCCTCCGTCAGCGAATCCAGGGCGGACGTCGCCTCGTCGAAGACAATGAGGTCAGGATCACGGAGCAGGGCGCGCGCAATTGAGAGGCGCTGCTTTTCACCGCCCGACACCTTCACCCCTCCCTCTCCAATCACCGTATCCAGTCCCTTGTCCGCGCGTGCCAGCAAACTGTCTGCTGCCGACTTGTGCAGCACTTCCAGGCATTCTTCGTCCGTTGCGGACGGATTCACGAATTTCAGGTTCTCGCGGATTGTTCCCGAAAAGAGCTGAGTGTCCTGGGTAACAAAGCCGATCTTCTCCCGCAGCCTGTCCAGGTCGATTTCAGTTCCGGAAATTCCGTTGTAGAAGATCTTGCCCATCCTGGGCTGGTA
>JAKFCC010000080.1:0-11138 GCA_036676795.1 Gemmatimonadota bacterium | reverse complement strand
GAATATGTTGCGGGACGACGGGTAGAATGATGCGAGCGCTGCCACTGAGCTGTTGAGCATCGCCATCGGGTGCGCATCATACCGGAACCCTTCCAGGAACTTGCGCATGTTCTCATGCACATAGGTGTGGAAGGTGATGTCGTGCACGAACTGGTCGTACTCGGTCTGGTTGGGCAGCTCGCCCTTGCGCAGCAGCCATGCAACCTCGAGGAAGGTCGCGCCTTCAGCCAGCTGTTCGATCGGGTATCCGCGGTATCGCAGGATTCCCTTGTCGCCGTCGATGTAGGTAATCGAGCTGCGGCAGGATGCGGTGTTCAGGAATGCAGGGTCGTAGCTGACAAGCCCCGGATCATCCGCGTCCTCGGACTTGATCTGCTTGAGATCGGTGGCGCGCACAGCGCCATCATTGATGGGTAGTGTGTAGGATTTCCCGTTACGGGCGTCTTTGACGTCGAGCTGCGTAGCCATTCTTTTCTCCAGTTAGTGCCTAAAATCTAGCAGAAGCCATTTCCAGCTGGCAGGCGAGCGCTTCATCCTGCTTGCGGCCCGCCCTGAAAAAATCGCGGCTTGGCAGGCTGTCCTGATGGAACCAATGGCGGTCGATGTCGTACATTCTGGTACCCTATTTCGCCCAAACCATGAAAAAATCCTGTCTTCTGGCAGTCCACCTCCTTACCGCAGCAGGCACCATCGCATCCGCCCAGGCCGGCGTCCCCCTCAAGTACCCTCCCGCAGCCAGGGGTCCGCAGGTCGACAACTATCACGGGACGAGCGTCGCGGATCCGTACAGGTGGCTCGAAAACCCCGACTCGCCTGAGACACGTGCCTGGATCCAGGCAGAAAATGCCCTGACGTCGAGCTACCTGAGCGCGATACCTGAGAGAGCGGCAATTCGTGCGCGCCTGCAGGAGGTCCAGAACTACCAGCGGTACGGCTCAGGTTTCAAGGCCGGCGGACGATACTTCTACTATATGAATACAGGGCTGCAGAGCCAGAACGTCCTGTACGTTCAGGATGGGCGGAATGCGAAGCCCAGGGTTCTGCTCGACCCGAATGCGATGTCGAAGGATGGAATCGTTTCCCTTTCGACCGTCAACGTCTCGCACAACGGGCGTTACGTCACATACTCGATCAATCGCGCTGGATCGGACTGGCAGGAGTTCCGCATTCGCGAAATCGACACAGGCAAGGACCTGCCTGAAGTTCTCCAGTGGGCAAAGTTCACCGGCGCCTCGTGGACACATGACAACAAGGGGTTCTTCTACTCCAGGTACGATGCCCCGGCCGATGGAAATCCGCTGACCAGCGTCAACACCAACCAGAAGCTCTACTACCATAGAGTGGGCCAGCCGCAGTCGCGCGACCAGCTGATCTATGATCGGCCCGACCAGCCTGACTGGGGCTTCGATGCGAACGTCACCGATGATGGGGCATATGTCATCATCAACGTGTGGAAGGGCACCGACACCCGTAACCGCCTGTACTTCATCGACCTCGACAACCCAGGCAAGCCGCGCCTCACCGCCCCCGTTGTGAAGCTGGTGGACAGGCTCGATGCACTCTACAGCTTTGCGGGAAACGACGGCACGAACTTCTATGTGCGCACCGACCTGCAGGCACCGAATGGGCGCGTCGTCGGAATCGATATCGACAATCCGCGCCAGGAGCGCTGGTACACGATCGTTCCCGAAGGGAAGGACGCCATGGTCAGCGCAAAGGCCGTAGGCGGAAGAATGGCAGCGTCGTTTCTGCAGGATGCGCATTCGGCAATCCGGTTTTACGATCTTCCGCGCCGCCCTGTCACCAGGGGAGAGAGCATGTCCGGCATGCGCAGGAGCCGCCCCAGTCCGTCGGGCCGTCGCGGCGGGCTCGGCATCAACGCGCCTGCATTCGAGATTCAGCTTCCTGACCTGGGAAGCGTTGACGACATCTCCGGCACTGATGACGACGAGGAAATGTTCTACACATTCACCTCATTTCTTCGCCCGAAGTCCATCTACAGGTTCGATATTCGATCGCAGAAGAATGAAGTGTGGAAGGAGAGCAGGACCACGCTCGATGTGAGCCGGTACGAGACCCGTCAGCTCTTCTTCAACAGCAAGGACGGCACACGCGTCCCGATGTTCGTCGTCGTGCGAAAAGACATCCAGCTCAATGGCGCCAACCCCACGAGGCTGTACGGCTACGGCGGATTCGATGTGTCGCAGACTCCGGGCTTCTCGAGTGTACGGCTGGCATGGCTCGAGATGGGAGGCGTATACGCCTCAGCCAATCTCCGCGGCGGCGGGGAGTATGGCCGCGCATGGCACGAAGCCGGAATGCTGGACAAGAAACAGAACGTCTTCGACGACTTCATCGCCGCTGCGGAATTTCTGATCCGGGAGAAGTACACTTCACCGGCAAAGCTCGCGATCGAAGGCGGATCCAATGGAGGCCTGCTCGTGGGCGCGGTGCTCAACCAGCGCCCGGACCTCTTTGCCGCTGCATTGCCTGCCGTCGGTGTGATGGACATGCTGCGCTTCCACAAGTTCACCATCGGCTGGGCGTGGACCTCAGACTACGGCTCGTCAGACAAGCCGAACGAATTCAAGACGCTGTATGCATACTCGCCCCTGCATAACATCAAGGCGGGAACCTGTTATCCGGCCACGATGATCCTGACAGCCGATCATGACGACCGCGTGGTTCCGGGGCACTCGTTCAAGTACGCCGCCGCGCTTCAGGCTGCCCAGGGATGCGCGAAGCCAACGCTGATAAGAATCGATACTGACGCGGGACACGGCGCAGGAAAGCCCACCAGCAAGACCCTGGACGAATGGGCAGACCGGTATGCATTCCTCGTCAAGAATCTTGGGATGACGCTAACTTTCAGGTAATGAACGAAGTCACCTACGGAGCAGCGACTGCACAGGCCGCCATACGACTGATCGTACTGGCGGTCGTTGCAGTTTTGGCGGTCTTGTTTCTTCTGGACTGGGCAGTGCGGACCAGAAAGGTCGGACCATTCAGCGCGCTCGCGCGATTCTGCCGCTCGAAGATAGATCCACTCATCGCTCCCATGGAGCGCCGCGTGGTTCGCGCGGGAGGATTACCCAGCAGCGCACCACTGTGGGCACTCGCGGCCGCCGTTGTGCTGGGAATCATTCTCATCAGCCTCACCAACTACATCATTCAGCAGGTGATGTTCGCAAACTTTGCAGTCAACAGCGGACCCGGTGGGTTGTACAGGCTGCTGGTAATGTGGACGTTCACGATCCTGCGAGCCGCGCTGCTGGTGCGCGTTCTGTCGTCCTGGTTCCCTGTCTCACCCTACTCGGTCTGGGTGCGCTGGGCGTTCACGTTGTCGGAGCCCATTCTCAGGCCGCTCCGTCAGATTGTCCCGAATATTGGAATGATCGACATCACGCCGATCATCGCCTATTTCGCGCTCGGCCTTCTGCAAAATGTCTTCATGTCACTCGGGTAAGGACCGCAACTGACGCCGGCAGCGCTCCAGGACAGCTATCCCGGACTCGACGTGCGTGAGGTTTCCACCGGCGTTCGTTTCTCCGTCAGAGTCCAGCCGCGAGCATCACGAAGTGAGATAGCCGGGGTGATGAACGGTGCGCTGAAGGTCCGGCTCACGGCACCGCCGGTGGAAGGAGCGGCCAACGACGCGCTCGTCAAACTTGTCTCGACGGCGCTCGGGATCCCCCAGCGACGAATTGCAATTGTCTCCGGACAGACCTCGCGCACAAAGGTGATAGAGATTTCCCCCGGCTAGTCCTTCCCGAGGCATGCACAGCCTTTTTCGCGCAAGAGCATCCGCTGCTCGCGCACGCTGTTCACAAAATCCGACTGGCGGCGCTTTCCCGTGGCGAGTTTTCGGTCGAGCGGTGAGCGATGCACGTACCCGCGCCGCTCCATTTCGGCGACCAGCTCCTGATGCCGTGCATAAAGCGCTGCCTGCTTCCCCACCCATCTCAATGTTTCCGGGTGCCGGCTGTACCCCCGCTTACCCAAAGTCAGGATGTTCCAGAGACCGTGGAGCTCCCTGTGTTCCCCAAGCAGGTGCTGACGGCAGAGAATTCGAGGCGGCAGATCCCAGATTCGCATGAACTGGAAGTTAACGGTCCGGGAACCCCTTCCCCTCAGACCCCGGGCTTCTTACTATAGAAGAAGTACAATTGATCTGTCCGTGGCGATTTTCGGCAAATTGCGGCCACGTTAAATAACCAGCTAAAGCGTCCCGCCTGGCGCAACCGCCGGGCTTTTTTGTATCCGATACTCTCAAATGACTACTAGCTCTACCAACTCTCTATATCTCTCCGAACTCGCCAAGCGCGTCCTCGTCTATGACGGGGCCATGGGCACCTCCATCCAGCGCTTCAACCTCACCCCCGAGGACTTCGGCGGCAAATCCCTGGAAGGCTGCAACGACAACCTGGTCCTCACCCGCCCGGACGTCATTCGCGCAATCCATGAGTCTTTCCTCGAGGTCGGCTGCGACGTTGTCGAGACATGCACATTCCAGTCTACGCCCCGCCGCCTCGAAGAGTGGGGACTGGGCGACAAGACCCGCGACGTAAATGTTTCCGCAGCACGCCTCGCCCGCGAAGCGGCGGACAAGTTTTCCACTCCCGACAAACCGCGCTTCGTCGCCGGCTCGATGGGCCCGACGGGAATGCTCCCGTCCAGCTCCGACCCTGCCCTCTCGAACATCACCTTTGAAGAGCTCGCGGAGAACTTCTACCAGCAGGCCAAGTTTCTCGTGGAAGGCGGTGTCGATGTGCTTCTCATCGAAACGTCGCAGGACATCCTCGAGGTAAAGGCGGCGGTTACGGGGATCGAGCGGTTGTTCGCGGAGCTTGGCCGCCGCATTCCGCTCCAGGCACAGGTCACCCTCGACGTGTCGGGCCGCATGCTCCTTGGCACTGACATAGCGAGTGCCATGACGACACTGGAGGCTCTCAAGGTCGATGTCATCGGGCTCAACTGCTCGACGGGACCTGAGCACATGCGTGAACCGATCCGGTATCTCTCGGAGCACGCAACGCTTCCTCTCTCGGTCATTCCGAACGCAGGCCTGCCACTGAACACGGGAACCGGCGAAGCCATCTATCCGCTCGAGCCCGGCCCGATGGCGGCTGCACTCTCGGAGTTCGTCGCGGATTTCGGAGTACGCATCGTTGGAGGCTGCTGCGGAACAACACCGGCACACCTGGAAGCCATCGTCAAAGCAGTTGGCAAGGCTGAAGAAAAGTCAAAAGTACGCCCAAGACCGCAGCACGTAGCACGCGTAAGCTCCGCAATGCGGGCGATCACGCTGCACCAGGATCCGCCTCCGCTGCTCGTCGGCGAGCGGGTCAACTCACAGGGATCACGCAAGGTGAAGCGCCTTCTTCTCGCCGACGACTACGAGGGAATTCTCGACGTCGCGCGCGAGCAGGTGGATTCAGGCGCACACGTCCTGGACGTGTGTGTCGCTCTCACAGAACGTGCAGACGAAGCAGAGCAGATGTCCAAGGTCGTGAAGCTGCTCTCTATGAGCGTTGAGACACCCCTCGTCATCGACTCGACCGAAGCAAACGTCATCGAGAAGGCACTCGAGCACATTCCCGGTCGCGGAATCGTCAACTCCATCAACATGGAGAATGGACGCAAGCGCATCGACTCGGTTGTCCCGCTCGTGAAGAAGCACGGCGCCGCCGTCATAGCACTGACGATCGATGAAATCGGAATGGCCAAGACGAAGGAGCGGAAGCTCGAGGTCGCCAGAAAGATCTATGACATCGTCGTAGGCGAATACGGCCTGGAGCCCGAAGACATCATCTACGATGCGCTCACCTTCACGCTCGCAACTGGTGACGCGGAGTGGATCGACTCCGGCCACGAGACCATCGAAGGCATCCGCCTGATCAAGCGGGAGCTCCCGGGTGTATCCACGATTCTCGGCGTCTCCAACGTGAGTTTCGGGCTGACGCCTGAAGCACGCGGGGTGCTCAACTCCGTCTTCCTGCACCACTGCGTTGCCGCAGGCCTGGACGCTGCAATCGTCAACCCCGCGCACATCCGGCCATATGCCGAGATATCCCCGGAAGAGCGCAAGCTCGCCGACGATCTTGTTTACAACAAGTCGCCAGACGCTTTGCAGAAGTTCATCGAGTACTTCTCGCAGACAGGTGGAGCTGGCGCCGCCGCGGGAGTGGAGCGCGAGGATCCGACAGCTGGAATGACCCCGCAGGAGAAGATCCACTGGATGATCCTGCACCGGAAAAAGGAAGGAATCGAGGACGTTCTCGATGCAGCGGGCGTTCGCGAGAACCCTGTGCTCCTCCTCAATGAAGTTCTGCTGCCGGCGATGAAGGAGGTCGGCGACAAGTTCGGAGCGGGCGAGCTGATTCTTCCCTTCGTGCTTCAGTCAGCCGAAGTGATGAAGAAAGCAGTGAAGCACCTGGAGCAGTTCCTCGAGAAGGCCGAAGGCTACACGAAAGGAAAGGTGGTGCTCGCAACTGTTTACGGCGACGTGCATGACATTGGAAAGTCGCTCGTCAACACTATTCTCTCCAACAACGGATACACGGTATTCGATCTTGGAAAGCAGGTGCCTGTGAACACCATTCTCGAGAAGGCCGAGGAGGTGGGTGCTGACGCCATCGGATTGAGTGCGCTGCTCGTGTCGACGTCCAAGCAGATGCCTCTTTGCGTGCAGGAGATGGATCGCCGCGGAATGCAGATTCCCGTGCTCATTGGCGGTGCGGCAATCAACCGGCGCTTTGGCAGGCGCGCCATGTTCGTCGATGGCGAGCGCGCGTTCGATTCAGGCGTCTTCTACTGCAAGGATGCGTTCGAAGGACTGGAGACAATGGACAAGCTCCAGGATCCGAAGCTGCGGCAGGGGTTCGTTGACAAGAACCTGAAGGATGCAAAGGACGATGTATTCCTGCGCACTAACGTCGGCAAGGACATCCGAAGCGGCGAGGAAGCGGGCGCACGCAGCGATGTCGCTGCCAATAACCCGCTGCCCAGTCCGCCTTTCTGGGGTACGCGCACTCTCCATGATATCCCGATCGACGAAGTGTTCGACCTTCTCGATCTCGATGAGCTGTACAGACTTCAGTGGGGAGCACGCGGATCGGGCGAGCAGTACGACAAGACGGTACGGGAAGAATTCGAGCCCGCACTGAAGCGGCTCAAGGCTGATGCAAAAGCGAACGGCTGGGTAAAGCCGGAAGCCGTGTACGGGTATTTCCCGGCTCAGTCGAGCGGCAACGACGTGATCATCTACGATCCGGCTGCCTACAGCAGCGATGGCGCATCCCTTCGCGAGATCGCCCGCTTCCACTTCCCACGCATGGTGGGACGCGAGCGTCTTTGTCTGGCGGACTATGTACGCCCTGTCGACTCGGGAGACGTTGACGTGGTACCGATCCAGATAGTGACGGTCGGTCGTGAGTCCACCAAAAGATTCGAGGAGCTTCAGGGCAGGAACGAGTACACTGAGGCCTACTACTCTCACGGGCTCGCAGTCGAGGCCGCCGAGGCTGTCGCGGAGTGGATGCATCGCCGCATCAAGTCGGAGCTGCAGGTTCCACAGGGCAAGCGTTACTCCTGGGGTTACGGCGCCTGCCCAGACCTCGACGATCATGCAGTTGTATTCAAGCTTCTCCCCGCGCGCGAGACGCTCGGCATGGACCTCACTGAGGCCTTCCAGCTGCTGCCCGAACAGTCGACCGCGGCGATCATCATTCATCACCCGGAAGCCAAATACTATGCTGTCCGCGGCGAGGAAGGACGCCAGAACCCGTCAGCACCCGAGACCGTGGACGGGTCGGTTGCGCTCGACCGTGCCGCTGCCGGCGGCGTGACATTGGCCGAGGCGAGAGCGGATACGTGAGCGACCGGAAGGAGCTGCTCGATCGCCTGCTTGACCCGTTTCAGGTCGTTGTATTCGACGGTGCAATGGGAACGCAGCTGTACGCGAAGGGCGTATTCATCAATCAGTGCTATGATGAGCTGAATCTTCGCGCACCCGACCTGATCCGCGAAGTTCACCGCGCGTACATCAAGGCGGGCGCAGAAGTCATCGAAACCAACACGTTCGGTGCGAACCGGGCCAAGCTCGCACAGTACGGGCTCGAATCGGAAGTAACGACGATCAATCGCGAAGCAGCCAAGCTCGCGCGTGAAGTGGCAGAGGATGACGTGCTCGTAGCCGGCGCAGTCGGACCACTCGGCATTCGCCTCGAGCCGTACGGCCCAACCAGCCTGCTCGAAGCACGGCAGATGTTCGCCGAACAGATGAACGGACTCAAGGAAGGCGGAGCCGACCTGTTCATCCTGGAGACCTTCGCGGATGTGCATGAGATCGAGCAGGCAATCCTGGCGGCCAGGGAGATCGATCCCGACTTCCCTGTCATCGCCCAAATGACCATCGGATCGGACTGCCTCACGCCGTACGGACTGTCACCCGAGGACATCGCGAAAACGCTCGACGCGTTTGGCGCCGACATTATCGGCCTCAATTGTTCAGTGGGGCCGCAAACGATTCTCGACGCAATTGAGAAAATGCTGCCGGTGACGCGGCGCAAGCTGAGTGCTCAGCCCAATGCAGGAATGCCGCGCGAGGTCAGCGGGCGCAGCATGTACATGGCAAGCCCGGAGTACATGGCAACATACGCGCGTCACCTGGTACAGGCGGGCGTGAAGATCGTCGGTGGCTGCTGCGGAACAACGCCGGAGCACATTGCCGCAATCGTGGAAGGGATACGACCGCTCGTTCCACGCCAGCGGGCGCCAATGAGGGATCGCCGCGTGCATCACGCGGAGATTCCAGAACAGCCGAAGGGAGTTCCACCGGTGCCGTTCGAAGACCGCTCGAGATTCGCTGCGAAAATTGCGCGCGGAGAATTCGTTACGACGGTCGAAATCGTCCCCCCTCGCGGCGTGGACACGAGCCGTCTGCTCAAGGATACGGCTGCGCTGAAGGTTGCAGGTGTCGATGCGGTAAATGTCCCCGATGGTCCGCGCGCCCAAAGCAGGATGGGTGCGCTCCTCACCAGCCTCCTGATCGAGCAGCGCGTGGGGATCGAAACCGTCACTCACTACTGCTGCCGCGATCGCAACCTGCTCGGCATGCTCAGTGATCTCCTGGGCGCGGCCGCCACTGGCCTGCACAACATTCTTCTCATCACCGGCGATCCGCCGAAGATGGGTCCATACCCGAACGCGACTGCGGTTTTCGACATCGATTCTATTGGCCTCACGAACCTCGTGTCCAACCTGAATCGCGGACTAGACCCTGGCGGCAACCCGATCGGCGCGCCGACACAGTTTGCTATCGGAGTGGGAGTCAATCCGGCTGCAATCGACCCGGCTAACGAGCTAAGTCGCTTCGAATGGAAAGTTGACGCAGGTGCCGAGTATGCGATCACACAGCCGGTATTTGACGCGGAGCAGCTTGAGCGTTTTCTCGGCACCATCGATCACACGCGAATCCCGATCATTGCCGGTATCTGGCCGCTCGTATCACTGCGCAATGCAGAGTTCCTTGCCAATGAAGTGCCCGGGGTAACTGTGCCTCAGCCGATTATCGAGCGGATGCGGCGGGCGAGCGCGAAGTCGAAGGAAGCCGGGGTGGCGGAAGGAATCGCGATCGCGAAGGAAATGCTCGAGAGGGTGAAGCCCTTAGTGCAGGGAGTTCAGGTATCGGCGCCTTTTGGGAAGGTGGAGCTGGCCCTCGAAGTTTTTGGAGAGCACATCAGCCCGGCAGAAACAGCGGAAGCATAAAGACAGGTTTTGGCAGCAACCTGCCCTTCAAACCGAACTCACCGCTCAACCTGTCCTTACTCAGTCCGCTGTTTGGAGCGATCCAGAACCTCTCTTAGCTGTCGCAGCAGTGCTTCCGGCGTGAACGGCTTTCCGATGAACCCGTGCCCGCGCGAAGTTCCCAGCTTTCCCAGCGCTGCCGTTTCCGTGTAGCCAGACATGAAGAGGATCGGCAGGTCGGGCCTGTCGGCAAGGATGATCGCGGCAAGTTCGCGCCCGCCAAGTTCCGGCATTACTACGTCCGTCAGCAGCGCGTCGATCCTGTCTTCATTCTTGCGAAACACACGCAGCGCTGCCTCGCCGTTCTCGGCCACGAGAACCTTGTAGCCGTTGCTCGAGAGGATTCGCGTTGCAACGGCACGGAGCGCATTCGCATCCTCGACAAGAAGGATCGTCTCTGTTCCGGTGAGCCCTGTCGTGACTGCATAGTGCTGGGCCTGATCAGGCGCGTCACCCGTGGAAAGGGGGAAATAAAGATTGAATGTCGTTCCCTTTCCGCGCGCCGACACAACGTCGATCACCCCGCCGCTCTGCTTGACGATTCCATATACAGTGGCGAGCCCCAGCCCGGTTCCCTGCCCGACTTCCTTCGTCGTAAAGAAAGGCTCGAAGATGTGCGGCCGAACGTCGTCAGGAATTCCTTCGCCTGAATCGGATACTGCGAGGAGTGCGTGAGGTCCGGAGCGCATGCCGGGCCGCAGGTTTGCCTGGACATCCGAGACCACCACGCTCCGCGTCTGGATTGTGAGAACACCGCCCATCGGCATCGCATCGCGCGCATTCACCGCCAGATTCATCAGCACCTGCTCGATCTGTCCGGGATCGGCTTTCATCTGACCAAGACTTGGATCGAGGCGGGTTACGACCTGAACTGTCTCGCCAAGCAGCCTGCCGAGCAGTGATTCGATGTTCGTGATGCTCTCGTTGAGGTTGATCAGCTTCGGTTGGAGAATCTGCTTGCGGCTGAAAGCGAGAAGCTGCCGCGTAAGGGCCGCGGCGTTTTCAGTTGCCTTCTTGATCGCCTCCACGTCCGCCCGCTGCGGCATTGACTCATCCAGGTCCTGCAGCAGGAACTGCACGTGGCAGTCCATGACGGTCAACAGATTGTTGAAGTCGTGGGCTACGCCGCCGGCGAGCCTTCCCACTGCCTCCATCTTCTGTGCCTGGCGAAGCTGCTCTGTGAGATTGCTCTGTTCGGTGACATCCTGCGCACTGCCGATTAGCCGGATCGTCTCGCCACGCTCGTTGAGGACAGTGTGCCCCAGAGCGTAGATCAGCTTCACCTCTCCTTCACCGGTTACGATCCTGTGGTTATGTGCAAACGGTTCACT
>JAKFCC010000079.1:0-11491 GCA_036676795.1 Gemmatimonadota bacterium | reverse complement strand
GCTTGGGTTCGCTTCCTCATCCCATCTGGCGGTAACGGCGAACCGGGTGCTCGGCACCAAACCGGCGTCGCTGGCCCGGCTGCGGACGGTGGACCTGCTGGACCGGTTCCTCCAGGGCAGGACCAGGAGCCGAGGGTAGGGGACACAAGCCGGGCCAGAGCTATCAGCTGGTAGCGTTGAGCTATCAGCATCAAGCTCGTCGTTGCTCTCCCCTACAGAAAAAACGAGCTAGAAGCCAATAGCTCAACGCTACTAGCTGCTAGCACCTACGATTTTGGCTCAGAAATAGCTCACAACTTGAAGTCACCCAGGGCTTGTGATATTTTTCACAAGCACCCGATTAGCCTGAAATCCGCCCCAAAATCCCAAGTGACCAATGGCAACTGAAACCGCCCTCCGCCCCGGTGAGCTCAAAGACATTCTGCTTCGCGAAATCGAGGCTGCAGATCTTCACGATCTCGATGTCGAAGAAGTTGGAACAGTCCTCGAAGTAAAAGACGGAATTGCCCGCATCTATGGCCTCGCGAAGGCGATGGCCGGCGAGATGCTCGAGGTTACCTCCTCGGAAACAGGCGAGAAGATCACAGCACTCGCACTGAACCTCGAAGAAGACAACATCGGCGCCGTCATTCTCGGTGACTATCTCCAGCTCAAGGAAGGCGACGAAGTACGCCGTACATCCCGCGTGCTCGAAGTCCCCGTGGGACATGAGCTCGTTGGCCGCGTAGTCGACCCGCTCGGCCGCCCGCTCGACGACGCCGGCCCGGTCAACGCGAAGAACAAGCGGAAGGTGGAATCCGACGCCCCTGGAATCATCGTTCGCCAGCCGGTTCGCGAGCCGCTCCAGACCGGCCTCAAGGCGATCGACTCGATGATCCCGATCGGCCGCGGACAGCGTGAGCTGATCATCGGCGACCGCGGAACAGGCAAGACCGCAATCGCAATCGATACGATCATCAACCAGAAGGGAACGGGCGTCATCTGCGTCTATGTTGCCATCGGTCAGAAGAATTCGACGGTCGCATCCGTTGTCGAAAAGCTGAAGCAGGCCGGGGCCATGGAATACACGATCGTCGTGGTTGCAAGCGCCTCTGACCCGGCACCGATGCAGTACATCGCGCCCTACTCCGGCTGCGCGATGGCCGAGTACTTCATGTACAACGAAGGCAAGCCGACGCTGTGCGTGTATGATGACCTTACAAAGCAGGCCGCGGCGTATCGCCAGCTTTCACTCGTTCTGCGCCGTCCGCCGGGCCGCGAAGCATTCCCGGGCGACGTCTTCTATCTCCACTCACGCCTCCTCGAGCGCGCCGCAAAGCTGCGTGAGGACGAAGGCGTTGTGGATGGCAAGACGATCCTGAAGCCCGGTGGATCGCTCACAGCACTTCCCGTGATTGAAACGCAGGCCGGCGACGTGTCTGCATACATCCCGACCAACGTGATCTCCATCACCGACGGTCAGATCTTCCTCGAGGCCGACCTTTTCTACGCCGGTGTTCGTCCGGCCGTCAACGTCGGTATCTCGGTATCACGCGTCGGTGGTTCGGCTCAGATCAAGGCAATGAAGGGAGTCGCGGGCCGTCTGCGCCTCGATCTCGCGCAGTACCGCGAGCTCGAAGCCTTTGCGTCCTTCGCTTCCGATCTCGATGCGGCAACCAAGAAGCAGCTGGAGCGCGGTGCGCGCACGGTCGAGATTCTCAAGCAGCCCCAGTTCCAGCCGATGCCTGTTGAAGAGCAGGTCGTGATCATTTACGCGGTGACGAACGGATTCCTCGACACGATTCCAGTCGCCGAGATCAAGGAGTGGGAGCGTGGATTCCTGGAAAGCCTGCGCGCGCAGTTCCCGCAGGTTCCAGAGCGGATCAAGAAGGACAAGGCGATGTCCAAGGAAATCGAGGCAGATCTCAAGCGCGCGATCGAGCAGTTCAACGAGTCGCGCGTCAGCAGCGCACCGGCAGCGTAAGTCGGCAGCAATCAAATACTGACGAATGGCTAAGGGTCGCGAGCTAAAGGGACGGATCAAGTCCGTCGAGAACACGCGCAAGATCACGCGCACTATGGAGATGGTCGCCACCTCCAAGATGAAGCGCGCACAGGATCGCGTCGCGGCAGCACGCCCGTACGCCAATGCGCTGCGCGACGTGATATCGAATCTGTACTCGGCAGAACTCGCCGAGCGGTTTCCGCTGCTCCGCCAGCCGGCAGCGGTGAAGAATGCCGCTGTCATCCTGCTCACGAGCAATCGCGGGCTGGCCGGCGCGTTCAACGCGAATCTCATCAAGGAAGGACGCAATCTGCTCGCGTCGCTGGACCGGGAAGGAATCGCGACCGAAGTTCACGTCGTCGGCAAGAAGGGACTGGGCTACTTCCGCTATATCGGACGCCAGGTTGCGACGAGCAGGACTGATTTCACCGACAAGCCGACGGCGGAGAACGCCTCGGACATCGTCAACTCCCTGATCGGACGCTTTACGTCCGGTGAGCTCGACGCGGTGTACGTGGTGTACGCAAAGTTCAATTCGGCGCTTTCAATTCCGCCTACGGTCGAACGGATTCTTCCCGTCACCCCGCCTGCCAGGAACACAGCTGGAACACAGAAGGATTATCTGCTTTATCCGGATGCGGAAACGATCCTGACGGAGCTGCTTCCTTCTTACGTCCGGAATAGCGTTTATCGCGCGCTTGTCGAAACAGTCGCCGGTGAACAGAGCGCGCGCCGCACGGCAATGAAGAATGCAACAGACAATGCAGGTGAAATGCTCAACGTCCTGAAACGCACTTACAACCGTGCGAGACAGGCGCAGATCACGCAGGAAATCGCCGAGATCGTCGGTGGAGCAGCAGCACTGGAGTAGTAGTTCGAAGGGTTGTTAAGAGCATGTTGCCGCCTTCGGCGGCGAGGTCGCAGAGCTGAAAATGAGGCACGGAGAACCGCAAGACTTTTTGGGAACTGCGTCTCACGCCGATGGGTCAGTGTTGTTAACCATGAAGTATGCAGTTCTCCGCGATCTCAGTTCCTCCGTGTTCTCGCGGCCGCAGGCCGCACATTGCTTTTGTAGTTGCAGTTAGAACTTTGATTTCAATCGATCTTTAACAAGCGAAACGAAAATGGCCACAGCCGTCGCAACCAAAAACATCGGAAAGGTCGTCCAGGTCATCGGACCTGTTCTCGACGTTTCATTTGAATCTGAAAATCTTCCCGAGCTCTACAACGCGCTAAGAATCCGCGCGAAGTCGGAGTCCGGCACCGACATCAACGTTGTAGTCGAAGTGCAGCAGCACATCGGCCGCAACCAGGTGCGCGCTGTCGCAATGTCTTCCACCGACGCAGTTGTGCGCGGAATGGACGTTGAAGACACAGGTTCTTCGATCACAGTTCCGATCGGTTCGGTTCCGCTCGGCAGAATCCTCAACGTCCTCGGCGAGCCAGTGGACGATGGCGAGCCGATCCCGGCGGATGCGGAGCGCTGGCCGATTCACAGAAGCGCGCCCGAGTTCGCCATTCTGGAGCCGAAGACGGAAATCTTCGAGACGGGCATCAAGGTCATCGATCTCATCGCGCCGTTCGTAAAGGGCGGAAAGATCGGTCTCTTCGGCGGCGCCGGCGTCGGCAAGACAGTCGTCATTCAGGAGCTCATCAACAACGTGCAGAAGGGGCACGGTGGTCGCTCGGTGTTCTGCGGCGTAGGCGAGCGCACCCGTGAAGGAAACGATCTGTATCTCGAGTTCAAGGAAGCGGGCATTCTCGATTCCGTTGCACTCATTTACGGTCAGATGAACGAGCCGCCGGGAGCGCGTCTCCGCGTTGGTCTCACCGGCCTCACCGTTGCCGAATATTTCCGCGACGTCGAGAACCAGGACGTTCTTCTCTTCATCGACAACATCTTCCGCTTCACGCAGGCAGGATCTGAAGTGTCCGCGCTGCTCGGCCGCATGCCGAGCGCCGTGGGTTACCAGCCCACGCTCGCGACGGAGATGGGCGACCTGCAGGAAAGAATTACCTCGACCAAGAACGGATCCATCACCTCGGTGCAGGCGATTTACGTCCCTGCAGACGACATCACCGATCCCGCGCCTGCAACGGCATTCGCTCACCTTGACGCGACAGTCGTGCTTTCCCGCGCCATCACGGAGCTCGGCATCTACCCGGCCGTCGATCCGCTCGCTTCATCCTCGCGAATTCTCGACGCGCAGTTCATCGGCGACCGTCACTACAAGGTTGCAACCGGCGTGCAGAGAATTCTCCAGCGCTACAAGGAACTCCAGGACATCATCGCGATTCTCGGCATGGACGAACTGTCGGAAGAGGACAAGCTCGTCGTCGGCCGCGCGCGCAGAATCCAGCGCTTCATGTCGCAGCCGTTCGCAGTCGCCGAGCAGTTCACCGGTATCGCCGGCAAGTACGTGAAGCTCGAGGAGACCATCTCGTCCTTTGAGCGTCTCGTCGCCGGTGAGTTCGACCAGTATCCGGAGCAGGCGTTCTTCATGGCCGGCGGCATCGACGACGTCGTCGAGCGCGCAGCGCAGCTCGCGCAGGCGTAGACGAAGTGCTGAAAGTTTCGGTCATCTCGCCGGAGAACGTGCTGTTCGAGGGCACTGTTGACTCTGTGGTCGCCCCTGCGTTCGACGGTGAGATCGGAATCCTGAAGGGTCATGCTCCTCTGATGACCCTTCTCGGGAAGGGAGAGCTTCGGCTCGGTGATCTTGGAACCGGGCGCCGGTACGCGATCGAGGGTGGGTTCCTTCAGGTCGCAGACGACGAGGTCCGCGTCGTCACGGAGAAGGCGACAAAGATTTAGTCAGCTGATAGCTCGCCGCGTCGAGCTATCAGCTTCAAGCTCGTTGTTTCTTTCCTCCACGCCAAAAACGAGCTGGATGCCAATAGCTCAACGCCGCCAGCTTCAAGCTGCCTTTTAGCTCGAAGGAACCGGCGGCGCCTTCGCCGGCCTGACCGCGCTAAGCACTCCCGACGAAACATCGTCCTGCAGCGCGAAGAGCCTGTTGTCCGGATGATCGTACACGTCCCCCCACACCATCTGCCCGGTTCCGGCCTGGCTCATTCGCACCATCACGCGCAGTGAATTGCCGTCCCGCTCGACCGCGCCTTCCAGGAACAACATCCCCTCCTGGTTCCTGTTGGCTGCGTCGCTCTTGGCGAGCATCATCTCGGCTGCGGAGCGCGTCGGCGTGAGAACTTTCAGGCCCGGCTGGCTCGCGAGCCGCGCTGCGACAGTGTTGGTTAGGCCATTCGCAATTGCCTGTTCGGCAGCGGTGACATTCGTGCTCGCGAAGGGAAGTACGGCAATCGTCT
Organism: Gemmatimonadota bacterium; assembly: GCA_036676795.1. Classification (GTDB taxonomy): domain Bacteria; phylum Gemmatimonadota; class Gemmatimonadetes; order Gemmatimonadales; family Gemmatimonadaceae; genus UBA4720. The sequence continues at coordinate 6,180 of JAKFCC010000079.1, read as the reverse complement.
GGGTGGCGGCGGCCGCGGGCGCGCCAGCCGCTGCACTGGGTGCCGGATTCCTCTTGATCCCGATGTAAGTCCCGGATGCTGCGACAGTGAGCACGGCGAGGATTGCAAGCGCGGTGGTCTTTCTGCGGCGCGCAATGGTGGACCAGATCGCTCCGCTGAACACTTCGCCGGTTGTTGCGAGGTTGGGGTTCTCCAGCTCGTCGACGAGTGCGGCCGCAGACTGCGGCCGGTCTTCGGGATCAGTCGCGAGGCAGCGCATGATCAGCCGCTCGAGCGCTGCCGGAACATCGCGGCGCGTTTTCGAGATTGCGGGCGGGCGCTTCGTGAGCCGTGCAGCCAGCATTGCTCGGGGACTCAGGTTCGCGAATGGTGCAGAACCGGTGAGCATCTGGTACGCAGTCGCGCCGAGTGAATAGATGTCTGCCCGTCCATCGATGTTCGGATCGCCCGCTGCCTGCTCCGGTGCCATGTAAAGCAGGGTGCCGAGCGACATTCCGGTGTTGGTGAGGTTGGATGCGTCATTCTCACCGGATGCGCGCCGGGCAGATGCGAGCGCCTTCGAAACTCCAAAATCGGTTACTGTAGCGGAACCTGCCGAGAGCAGGATGTTGCCCGGCTTGATGTCGCGGTGAACGATCCCGCGCTGGTGTGCGAAGGCAAGTGCGCGCGCGACATCCTTTACGATCCGGACCGTCTGTGCGACGCCGAGCGTGGGTCCTGCTGCAAGCACGGTGGCAAGGGACTCGCCCTCGATGTAAGGCATCACGAAGTAGGGGATGCCCTCGAACTCGCCCGCCTTGAGGATTGGAACGATGTGCGGGTTCTGAAGCTGCGAAACCGTCATGATTTCCCGCCGGAACCTTTCAGCGGAGACACCCGCGGCAAGGTCGGGAGGCAGGACTTTCACCACCACCTTCCGGTCCAGCCCCACATCGCGCGCTATGAAGACGCGCGCCATCCCCCCGCCGACAAGCTCACGCTCGACGACGTATTCGTCTTTCAGTGCCTCAGTGACGCGTTCAGCTACGCCGGGCATCGTCGGCTAGGAAGAAGAGGAGGTTCGAGCGGATGAATCATTCACTAAACATTAGAGCCCACCACAGGCCAAAATGGTTTGGCCATTCCTGAAAGAAAAGGACGGATTCACTTTCCAACTGCAACATACGGCCGTTGGCTATTGGCTGAGGCTATTGGCTGTTGGCTGGCCATCGGCCAAAAGCCTCAGGCCAACGGCCAACCGCCGTATGTTGCAGTTCCAATTTGATGCACCCCATAAGCACTCTATCTCCCGACTGGCTTGTTACTTGCCGCCCGGCATGGTGGAGGATCTATGGAAACCAATTCGATTGCGTCGCGGACCCAGATTCTGGTCGTGGACGACAACCCGGACAATGCGCATATCATCCGCGACTATCTTGAGGCTCGCGGTTATCCTATTGCCGTTGCCTATGACGGAGAGGAGGCCATGGCCCTCTTTGAGAAAGTGCAGCCTTTGGTCGTGCTTCTCGATGTCATGATGCCCGGAAAGGATGGCTGGCAGGTTTGCAGGGACATGAAGCTGCATCCGACCCTGGGCAAGAAGATTCGGGTGATAATGGTCACAGCGCTCGATGACTGGATGAACAAGCGGCAGGCTCTGCAGACCGGCGCAGACGATTACGTTGAGAAGCCCTTTGAGCTGGCCAAACTTGCTGCAACAGTGGAAAGGAACATCGCGATGCTGAAGGTCCCAGCCTGAGAATGGATTCAAGAAATTTCGCTCGCGATTCGCTGACGCACCTTCCAACCGTTGCAGCCACAATCGATTCGGTTCGCAAGGACATCCAGGCTCGTGGCGAGCTGGTCGTTCTGTACTTCAACTTCGATCGTTATGCGAAGATCGAGGACATCTACGGCTGGGAAAAACTCGACGCGCTTCTGGAGACTACCGCCGCCGCGATGCGCGCATTCGTCAAGGAATCGAACCTGACGCTGTCGCAGCTGATGGTCGCGAATCCGCACGACGATGATTTTGTGCTCTTTCACATCCCCGAAAAGGACGTATCGGCAGCGAGTGAAGCCGACATCACCGAGCTCACAATCCGCCTCCAGGAACGAATCACGCGGGACGTTGAGTCCGAGCATGGGGAAAGCATAGCCGCCCTCGCCGAAACCTATGTGGGGCGCTCACACGTCTACTACAACCCGAAGATCCGCCTTGAGCGCCAGATCTACCGGGCCATGCGCGAAGCGGCCGCGGCATCTAAGTCCCTCGAGGCCCGCGAGATCGCGATCAAGCTCTCCGACCTGCGTGATACCCTGCGGGCGAGATCGATCTACATCGACTACCACCCGATCATTTCCGCGGACACGGGAAAAGTTTTTGGCTATGAAGCCCTGGCGCGTGGGATCATGAAGAGCATGCGCAGCCCCGAAGTGATGTTCGACATCGCCTCTCAGTCCGACCTCATCTGGGACCTGAGCAGACTATGCCGCGCGAAAGCGGTAGAGGGAATGAAGGACCACCTCTCCGAGGGTCAGCTTCTTTTCATGAACGTCGATCCGCACGACTTCACTGATCCTGCATTCACCGAAGCGGAACTTGCGGTCCCGGATCCGTCCAGGGTCGTCATCGAGATCACCGAGCGAACTGCCATCAAGGACTACCCCAAGTTCCGCGAGCGCCTCCAGGCGTTCCGGGACATGGGCTACAGGTTCGCGGTTGACGACGCGGGAAGCGGGTACGCGGGCCTCGGATCGATCGCCAATCTCGAGCCGGATTTCATCAAACTCGACATCTCCCTCATCAACTGCATCGATGCGAACTTCATCAAGCAGAACCTGGTCGAAACGATGGTGAAGTTCGCCAACGATCAGGGGGCGCAGGTGATCGCCGAAGGGGTGGAAAGGGGCGAGGAGTTCGAGGTAGTGAAGCAGCTGGGCGTCCATCTTATCCAGGGCTTTTTCCTCCACAAGCCGGGAACACATGGATTTGTACCCATCCACCCGCGCGGCGGCGAGCCTAAACAAACGGTTACGCACCTTTCGCGCTGAGGCAGCGAAGAGGGCTTTTTCATAGGAAGAGCCGGTCCGTTTTTGCTTGACTTTGCCCCTCCTCAGCCGTATCTACCAACCAACCCACCTGAACTCTTCCGGAGATAGCTCCGGGCGGGTGGGTTCCGTGCACCCCCACAGGATGCGGAGTGCATGGTCGGGTAGAACTCCAACCATGGAGACTGTGTGAAAACCACACGATCGTTAGTCATGAGTTTCGTGCTCATAGCGCTGTTTGGTTCCAGCGCGATGGCACAGACACGGCGCATAAGCGGCCGCGTCACCACTGAAGGGTCCGGGGAGCCGATTCCGGCAGCCACGGTACAGGTAGTAGGAACCACGTACGGTGCAGCGACGGATGAAACCGGTCGCTTCTCCGTCTCGGCGCCGGCTGGCCCGGTCACGCTTCGCGTACGTCGCATCGGCTACTCGCCGAAGACGCTCGCGGTGAGCTCAGGCCTTGCCGATGTCAATGTCTCTCTGGCGAAGGACGTGCTGGAGCTGGACAAGCAGGTCATCACCGGAACCGCGACGACCGTCGCCTCGGTGAACTCCGCAAACGCGGTCTCGGTCGTATCTGGTGAGCGCCTCAACCGCGTTCCAGCTCCGACCATCGACAACGCGCTGCAGGGCAAGATTGCCGGCGCTACCATCACGCAGAACTCTGGCGCCCCAGGCGGCGGAACACAGATCCAACTGCGCGGTGTCTCGACCGTCAATGCCGGCTTCCAGCCGCTGTACGTCATCGACGGAGTCATCGTCAGCAACGCGGCAGTCTTCAATGGACTGAACGTGATCACGCAGTCCGCGCGTTCGAGCGCCGGTTCCAACTCGGTTTCGAACCAGGACCAGCAGGTCAACCGCATCGCCGATATCAACCCGAACGACATCGAGAGCATCCAGGTTCTCAAGGGCCCCTCGGCGTCCTCGATCTACGGATCGAAGGGAACGAACGGCGTCATCATCATCACCACCAAGCAGGGTCGCGCTGGAAAGTCCACGCTCGACATCCAGCAGAGCTTCGGCAAGTACACGCTGGCGAACAAGATTGGACCGTTCATGTGCTTCAAGTCAGCGGCAGAGGCTGACGCTGCCGGATGGCTGGGCGGCGGGCTCGACGGCCAGCTCTGGACGGCGGCAACGAACAAGTGCCATGACTACGAAGAAGAGCTGTATGGCTCGAATTCGGACTTCTCCTACCAGACGATCGCCTCGCTTCGCGGCGCGACCGGCTCGGGCACGAACTTCTACATCTCCGGACTCGTACAGCATGACAACGGTCTTGGATTGAATGACTTCTACAACAAGCAGTCGCTGCGTATCAACCTCGGCCAGCAGTTCGGCTCGAGACTGAACGTTCGCGCGCAGACGGAGCTCATTCACTCGCTGACGCAGCGCGGTGTGTTCGGAAACGACAACACCGGTATCAACCCGTACACCACGTTCTCCGCGACTCCTTCCTTCATCGACCTGCAGAAGCAGGGCGACGGATCGTATCCGAAGAACCCGCAGAGCGCGGTTGGCAACAGCAACCCGTTCCAGAACGCCGATCGCATCAAGACGCCTGAAAACGTCTACCGCATGATCGGAAGCCTGACGGGTACCTACAACATCATGTCCTCGCAGTCGGCTACCCTCGATGCAACGCTTCAGGGTGGTATCGACGCGCTGAGCGACAACCCGAAGATCATTTCGCCTGCTGACATTTACATCGAGCAGTCGAATGCGAACCCGGGCACGATCGTCAATACGCAGGCAAACATCGTCAATGCGAACCTGAACGGAACGCTTGCGCATCGCCTGATCGGTGGAGCATTCACGGCCACCACGTCTGTCGGCTTCCGTCAGGATCGCCGCCAGAGCGACGTGATCAACAACATCGGTCGCGGAATCATTTCGGGACTGACGAACTTCAGCGCAGCGGTTCAGACCTTCACCAACGAAGGCCAGGACCTCGTGAAGGATTTCTCGATCTTCGCGCAGGAAGAATTCCTCACGCTCAACGAGCGCCTGCTGATTACGGCCGGTGTCAACGCCGAGCGTTCGAGCAACAACGGTGACCAGGAGAAGTTCTATGGTTACCCGAAGTTCTCGGCTTCGTACCGCATGCCGGAGTACATCCCGCATGTCAACGAATTCAAGTGGCGCCTCGCCTACGGCCGCGCTGGAAACCAGCCGACCGCAGGACGCTTCACTTTCATGACCACGCTGTTCAACGAAGGCCGCACCGGCCTCCGTGCTTCGACGATCAAGGGCGCGACGGGCATCAAGCCTGAAACCGCCAGCGAAATCGAAGGTGGTTTTGACGTAACTGCATTCGATGGCCGCATGCGCCTGTCCGCAACGCAGGCCCGCAAGCAGATCGATAACCTTCTGCTCACCGCTGCCGTTGCACCGTCAACCGGATTCACGACGCAGTGGATCAACGGTGGACAGATCGTCAACCGCATCACCGAACTCGAGCTCGGACTGACGCCGGTCCAGACCGGAAACTTTGAGTGGGTCAGCAACACGACCTACGCAAGCGTCCGTGGAAAGGTCACCCGTCTCCCAGTCCCGGGCTTCGTTGCCGGTCCTGGATCATTCGGAACCCGCTTCGGTAACGGATTCATTGGTCAGGGACTTTCGCCGTCCGTCGTGCAGGCGATCAATGGCTGCACAGCGCTGAACGCGGCAGGCACAAGCTGCCCGTCGGCAAACCGGGTCCTGAAGTTCGTCGGAGACGGGCTTCCTGACTACGTGATGGGTTTCAGCAACGACTTTACGTTTGGTGCATTCCGCCTCTCGTCGCTGCTCGACTGGCGCAAGGGAAGCGTGGGTGTCAACCTCACGAACGCGTACTTTGATCATGGGCTTCTCGCAGACACCGCGGTTGGAAACAAGCGTGCAGACGATTTCGCAAAGGGAATCGCCGCGTACGTCGAGCCAACCGGCTTCCTGAAGCTGCGCGAACTCACGTTCGGCTACGAGCTGCCCGCACGTTTGACCAGCGCACTGTTCAATGGTCGCGCATCGGCGGCCCGTGTCGAGCTGAGCGGCAGAAACCTTTGGACGAAGACCAAGTACACAGGCCTGGATCCGGAAGTCTCGAACTTTGGAAATGGTGCGCTCGGCCGTATTCAGGACGTGACGCCATATCCGCCTGCG
>JAKFCC010000078.1:0-1806 GCA_036676795.1 Gemmatimonadota bacterium | reverse complement strand
AGATGGCATCTTGAAAGGAATAAAATGGAAGGCAATCTCAACCTCGTAGGTTACGGTCTGTCCGCAATCGGCGGTGGTATCGGTGTTGGTCTCGTGTTCGCCGCTTACATCAACGGCGTCGCACGTCAGCCGGAGGCACAGCGTGTTCTCCAGCCGATCGCATTCCTCGGCCTCGCGCTGACTGAAGCCCTCGCCATCCTCGGCCTGGTCTTCGCCTTCGTTCTCTAGTCTGAACTTTAGAACTAAGCGAACATCCAGAACCGAGTAGATAAGGACGGGTGAATTATGAATCAGCTGATCATCTCAGCCGCCACAGAGGGCGCCAACCCTCTGGTTCCCAATCCCTGGGAAATGCTTGTCGTCTTCGCCGGCTTCGCTGTTCTCATGTTCATCGTGGTCAAGTACGTTGTCCCGATGTTCGAGAAGACCTTCGCCGAGCGGGCGGAGGCCATTGAAGGCGGCATCGCCAAGGCTGAAAAGGCCCAGGCAGAGGCTTCCGCTGCACTCGAAGAGTACAAGCAGCAGCTCACCGATGCCCGTGCCGAGGCCAACCGCATCCGCGAGGAAGCCCGTGCCGAAGGCGCTCAGATCCTTGCGGACCTGAAGGAGAAGGCAGCTGTAGAGTCTGCCCGCATCACGGCACAGGCCCACGCTGCGATCCAGTCCGAGCGTCAGGCGGCCGTTGTGTCGCTCCGCACGGAGGTGGGCACGCTTGCCACCACGCTGGCAGGCCGCATCGTTGGCGAGTCCCTCGAGGACGACGCGCGTTCGGCCCGTGTGGTTGACCGTTTCCTGGCAGATCTGGAGAACCAGAACGCAGGTGCAGCTAAGTAATGGCAGGTGTATCGAGCGAATCGCTGACCGCAGCCCTGGTGGCGCTGGAAGCCAAGCTTCCTTCTGCCTCGCTGCAGTTGGCTAAGGAACTCTTCGGAATCCTGGGAACGGTGGACAGCTCGGCTGGCTTGCGCCGCGCCCTGACTGACCCGTCCCGCTCCGGTGACGAAAAGTCGGCGCTTATCAGGCAGCTCTTCAGCGGGAAAGTCTCCGCGGATGCTGTGGAAATCGCGAGCGGACTGGCCGGCTCACGCTGGGCATCCGCCCGGGATATCGGCGATGCACTCGAGACTCTTGCCGCTTCGGTGGTCATAGCCGTTGCTGAAAACAAGTCTGCCGTCTCTGCCTCAGGAATCACCGGACTGGAAGCGCTGGAGAACGATCTGTTCTCCTTCAACCAGGCAGTGGAGTCCAACCACGAGGTACAGCGTGCTGTGTCCGAACCGCAGGCCAGTTCGGTTGCCAAGGTTGCACTCGCCGAAAAGCTCGTGCCCAGTGCCAGCGAGGAAGCGAAAGTCCTTATCGGACAGGCAGTTTCGCAGCCGCGCGGGCTCAAGGCAACCAAGCTTGTCCGTCGTTTCGCCGAGCTGGCAGCCAAGCGCCAGCAGCGCTGGATTGCAACGGTCAGTGTCACCCGTCCGCTGACGGAGACGCAGACCAGCCGCCTGCAGGCGGGGCTGAATGCCCTCTACGGGCGCGAGCTCAAGATCAACATGAACGTTGACCCGGCGCTTATCGGTGGCATCCGGATCCAGGTCGGTGACGAAGTGGTAGACGCTTCGGTCCTCGCCCGCCTGGGCCAGCTTCACCGTCAGCTTGCCTAGCCAGCAGGACAAGCACAACTTAACGAAACGAAACCCCGGTCATCGTGAGCAACGATGATCACGAAAACAGGAGAGCAGGGACTGCAGATGGCCGAATTGACCATCAACGCCGACGACGTCCGTAATGCGTTGAACGAGTTCGCGGCGT
>JAKFCC010000077.1:0-12609 GCA_036676795.1 Gemmatimonadota bacterium | reverse complement strand
AACTCCTGAAGTCGTGTGACCGTTTCGGCACCTCCCATTCCCGGCATCACAGTGTCGGAGATGACGAGATCGATTGGACCGTCATGAGAATCCGCAATTCGCAGGGCAGAGATCCCGTCTTCGGCGACGAGGACGCTGTAACCCTGGCCTTCCAGCAAGCGCTTTACTACCTGCCTCACTGCCAGTTCATCCTCCACGATTAAAACGGTTTCGCCCGTGCGAGTGGATGCAACCTGCATCGGTTCCTCCTGCTTCTCATCCGCGGCTTCGGCTGCGGGTGCAGCCGGCAGATAGATACTGAATTTTGTGCCCTGGCCGCGTTTGCTCTCGACGAAAATGAACCCTGACGCCTGGGCGACAATTGCGTAAACCGTAGCGAGCCCCAGGCCGGTGCCCATGCCTGCTGGTTTTGTTGTAAAGAAAGGCTCGAAAATCCTGGACCGAACGCCCTCGTCCATGCCCGCACCGTTATCACTGACTTCCAGGAGCAGGTATCCATCCGGAGCGATTGATTCCGTTGCTGAGGCAGCCGGCGGAGCCTCAACATTGCTGGTCGAGATCACAAGCGTCCCATGCCCGTTCATCGCATCGCGCGCGTTGAGCGCGAGATTCATCAGCACCTGTGAGTACTGACTTGTATCGCCCGTGACTTCGTCCGGATAGGCGTGGAGCTCGAGCACAATGCCAATGTTCTCGCCGAGCAGCCGGGTCAACATCTTCGATGTTTGAAGGATCAGGTCATTGAGGCCCAGCCGGTGGGGCTTGAGAATCTGCTTGTTGCTGAAGGCGAGAAGCTGGCGTGTGAGGCCGGCCGCGCGAGTGCCCGCCTTGTTGATCTCCTCGGCGTCGCCGTAGCGCGGATCGTCTTCGCCGAGTTCCTCCATGAGCAGGGAGCTGTGGCCCTCGATGACGGTAAGGATGTTGTTGAAATCGTGGGCGATTCCGCCAGCCAGCTGACCCACGGCTTCCATTTTCTGCGCCTGACGCAGCTGTTCCTCCAGCTCGGCCCGCAGCGTGATATCCGCGGCGTGAACCAGCACGCGGTTGGGCTGCTGAGGACCAATGGTGAATTCAAAAGTTCTCAGACCCCCTGGCGAAGGAAGTGTTGCTGTGTGCTCGCATACGCGATTCCCCTGCAGACATTCATTGAACAGGACTGGCATATGCACTCTATCCGGAAAGAGGCTGACAGTGGTCTCTCCAATAGAGTTCGGGGCAAGGGCCGGAATTGCACGCTGCGCTGCTTCGTTGAAGTCAATGAGCACAAAGTCGCTGCCCTTTCTTTCCCAGAGGATGGTTGGAACGGGCAGCTTGGCAAACTGGTCGCGCAGTTGAACCTCGACCTGCTTGAGCGTCCTGGCCGAAAGCACCCGATCGGTGACATCTACACCGTGGGCGATTATGGCCGGATCTCCATCCAGATCGATAATTCTCTGGTAAACAAGATCCAGGTACCGTGTTTCGACGGCGCCGCCTTCACCGCGGCCGATTGCTACGGGGATCTGTTTTCCCACATATGGCACGCCCGTCTCACGAACGGTATCCAGGAGCTGGATGAAGCCCTGGTCGCGAACTTCCGGAAGTGCGTCAGCCACTGTCTTCCCGACGATGTCGCGGTCACCAACAAGGGTGACGTAGGCAGCGTTCACTCTTTCATAAACGTGCTGCGGCCCGCGAAGCACAGCGAGGAACGAGGGCGACAGATCGAAGATCGAAGCAAGGGTGGCCCGCTCCAGCACCAGCGATTCCAGCAGCCGCTCTCTTTCCTCTTCATCGAGACGGCGCTGCGTGGTTTCCAGGCAAACCACGAGTACACCACCAATGCTGCCGTCGTCGTCGAAGACCGGACTGTAGCCGTAGGTCCACCAGACATTCTCGAGCGAGCCGTTGCGCTCGATGGGAATCAGGGAGTCCTCGTGCCAGCTGGACACGCCATTCATGGCCGCATGCACCTCTGGTCCAATCACTGGCCAGATGTCTGTCCAGAATCCAGCCCCTTCGGCTCCCAGCGCCCGGGGGTGGCGACCGCCCTCGCCGAGACTCGGGCGATAGGCGTCGTTGTAGAACTGGATCAGCTTCGGTCCCCACCATACGAACATGGGGTTGCGGCTGGACAGCATGCTGCTGACAGTCGTGCGAAGTGCATGCGACCAGGTTTCCACGGGACCGAGCGCCGTTTTCGACCAGTCGAAGGCGCGCGACCGGGCCGCCATCTCGCCTTCTCCCGGGAAAGTCGATTCCATTAACGTGCGCGCACGCGCAAGGCCGTCCCCGTCGCTCCTGCCTGACTTCATTAAACCCTCATAGGAGCCCTTAAGACGCTTCAGTTGTACACTTTCTACTCTGCATTAAGCGACCCACGATATAGAATCGTCACTTTTGAGATATGAAAGAGGCATTTCTGGATTCAGCCGGATTCGAAAAATTGCACCGACTCCAGGACGGACGGGGCAATGCGAGAGATAGCAAACGCCATCCAGAATTTCTTCGGGGAAAGCCAGGATCTGGGCGCGTACCTCGGCGCGATGGCGGCAATTGGTGTGGCGGCCATGGCGCTGATTCAGGCAGCGAAAGATGTGTTCCCGCTGCGCAGATGGTACCAGCGAGCGCGGCTGCGCAAATGGATGGAAGAGGGAGCGCGCGAAGCCGAAGCCCGATTCGGCGCGGCGATCGCGGACTCGAATGGCACGACCGTGAACGTGGAGCGCGCATGGAAGGATCTTGTAGCGCTCAGCGTGGACGGCGACGAGAATGCCCTGCTCGACCTGTCTGTGGAACAGCTTTGCGGCCAGATGTCGGCCGCGTTCCAGATGGTCCTGGACTACCCGCAACAGTACCGCGACCTGCTCCTCATTGCTGGATCGTTCGCATCACCGGCCGACATGAGTGAAATCCGAAACGCTGACAGGTCTGTTGTCGCGCGCGGTGACGGACCCGCGACACCTGCGCAGATCCGCTGGGCAGACTCGAGAAACCGCATGACCCACCAGCTGCAGCGGGCGGTGGACGGATTCCAGATCGCCACAGGCTATCGCTGGACCTACCTGATGAAGTTGGCTTCGTTCGCGGTCAGCGCTGTCCTGGCAATGCTCGCAGTGCAAACGAAAGGCGGCGGGATTGCATCACACATCGGCGTAATCCTTTTCACAGCGGTGCTTGCAGGATTTCTTGCACCCATCGCGCGTGACCTCGCCGCCACAATCCAGAAGCTGAGAGCGTAACGATGACGAAGCCCACGCGGATTCACGGCGGACGGTACATAGGCGCGGCCGCGCTGACCATGCTCTTCTGGTCCATTCCACTGGTCGGCTACTCGCTGCTCGCGAAGCTCATGCCCGACAACACAGAAATTCGGCAGCTGGCATTCCGGCAGGCGGGCAAGAACCAGTCACTTGTGATAGCACTCATCGCGCTGCTCGCATTCGCCAGCCTGATCCACGACTACCGCCAGAGCATCAAGGTCGAATGGACTCTGCGGAGCTCGATTCGCATTGGCCTGTTCATGGCCGGCGTGCAGTGGCTGAATGCAGTCCTGCTCGGCACACATGATGATCTCTGGATTCTGCGCGCGGCGATGATGAGCCTGATGTTCATTGGCCTGCTGGTACTGACGCGGCTCATCGCCGAGGAAGTCGAGAAACTCGAGGTCGTCCAGCGGGTGCCGGAAACTGCCTGACGATGTCCGGCCAGCTCAATGAGATCAGCGTTCGCGAACATGGGGCCGAGGCTGGCGGGTCAGTCGTAGCGGCGCACTTTCCTTCCAGCTCCGAAACACTGGACGGAAAGGGGTGCGTACTTCTCTTCGTGCACGGCTACAACAACTCCCGCTCGGCAGCGCGCGGATCATTCGAGGGGTTCATCACCGCGCTGGAGACGGCGAGCGGGCGTGCACTGCCATGGCCCGTGTTCGGTGTGCAGTGGCCGGGCGACGAGCCGAATGCCGCAATCTCGGCGGTCAGTTATCCCTTCAAGATCAAGGTCGCACAGCGCGCGGCGGAGAAAATATTCGAGCACCTCACCGGTATTTTCGGGCCGGGCGGCGCGCCGGTGGTGCTGCACGTCGTTGCGCATTCGCTGGGATGCCGGCTGACGCTCGAGCTGCTGGACAGGCTCGCGCGCGGGATGCCTGGCGCGAATGTAATCGTCAGCTCGGTCACGCTCATGGCCGCAGCGGTTCCGGTTGGCAAGGTCGAGCCCGACGGACGGCTGCGCCGAGGAGCTGAGTCGGCCGATCATGCCTGTGTGCTGCACTCCACCGGCGACGCAGTGCTGCAGTGGGCATTCCCGGTCGGGCAGACGGTGGGCGGCGATGGATTCTTTCCAACGGCTATTGGACGACACGGGGGACCATCAGGTACATGGACCCGTGCAGCCGCAATGGCATCGGAGGGCAGCCTGTACGGACACAGCACCTACTGGCAGGGCAGGGAGTCGGCGGCAGCAGCTGCATCCGTAATGGGAATCACTGTCGCTAACACGGTTCCCGCCACCCTGACTCCGGTGCACCAGCTTCCCGCCCCAAACGTCATTGCATCGCGAAGGGTACGAGAGAGACAGCTTCCGTAGTCGTCAGTAGCCTGCCGGCACTAGAGTCTCGCGGGCGTGACGGATTCGTTCAACTTCTTCGCGAGATCCCTCAGGTAGGTTTCCTGAGTAGCGTAGTGGCCGAATACATACCGCGACATGAAACGGAAAAGCGGATTGCGTACAATCCCGTCTTCGGTGATCGTCAGCTCGGTACCCGACCCGCTTGGCGCGAGCGCATAGGTCCATGTGCCCCCGAAAGGAAGTGAGTCATCGGTGAGGCGCACCCGCAGCAGCGACGGGCGAACAGCCTCGACGTGCTCAAAGCTGATCTTTCCATTCGACCCGTCCTCGACCCACTTGGGTTTTCCCGTGGACTCGGGGGAAAGGCTTACAGTCTTTACGTCCGACCGCCAGGATGGAAAATCTTCAATGTCTGTCAACGCGGCCCACACCTGCTCCGGTGACGCCTTGAAGGTTGTCTTCGTCCTTGCGACATGCTTCGCGGGAAGCGCGAATCCAATTGCGGTGGCAATGAGTGCGACCGACAGAAACACGAGCAGGATGAGCAGCACAATCTTGATGGTTTTCGGCACGGTGTCCCCTCCGGCACGTTGTTCTTTTGTCAGGTTCCAGACACAAAGTAGCTCTGCCGTAGAGCGAAGCTACAGAATTTTTTACCTTTTCTTTCCTCGCGCGGGGTCACCCGCATAAATTCGCCTCCCATGCAAATGCCTGGAAAGAGCTCGGCCTATCCCCCAAGGTTCGACGCCTCGACTCTGGTCGAGATTGCGCTGCTCGCCATCGCATATGGAATTGCCGCGAAAGTCGGCCTCATGCTCGATGCCGTGTCCGGATTCGCGAGTCTCGTTTGGCCGGCATCAGGAATTGCCCTGGCTGCCCTTTTCATTCGAGGCCCGGTTCTCTGGCCGGGTGTGTGGATCGGGGCGATGGCTGCGAACTACATCAACGGAGCGCCGCTGCTCGCCGCAGCCGGAATTGCGAGCGGGAACACGCTCGAGGCTGTTGTGGGAGTGTACCTGCTCCGTTTCGTGCACTTCAGGCCGTCGATCAGGCGGGTGCGCGATGCGATTGCGCTCATCGTCGTTGCCGCGATGGGAAGTACTCTCATTGCGGCTTCGATTGGAGTGTTCGCTCTCTTCCTTGCCGGAATAGTTCCGCCTGCCGGCATCGGCGCAACATGGCGCGCCTGGTGGATCGGCGACATGATCGGTGTTCTAACGGTCGCCCCCATGATGCTGGTCTGGTCACGCACACTCGGGCGTCGCGGTGAAAAGCGCCGCGTCGCCGAGTCAGTGTTGCTGGCGTTCACCGCCGCCGTCACGGTGGCTCTTGTCTTCACCCCGCAGTTTCAGTCCACGCTCCAGGGATTCAGCGGACTGTATCTCGTATTCCCTGTGCTTATATGGGCAGCGGTCCGCTTCGGACCGCGCGGAGCCGTTTCGACCGGCTTCATCATTTCGGCGGTCGCAGTGATTGCAACAGTCGGCGGCTCGGGCCCATTCATCAGCGAAAGTCTGAGCCAAAGTCTTCTTGCCCTGCAAATGTTCGTTGCAGTGCAGGCGGGCACATTCCTGGTGCTCGGCGCAAGCATGGGGGAGCGGCTGGATGCCGAGCGGGTGGCAAGCGATGCACGCGCCAGCGCCGAGGAAGCAAACCTGGCGAAGTCGGAATTTCTGGCAGTGATGAGTCACGAGCTGCGCACGCCGCTCAATGCGATCTCCGGCTATGTACAGCTGCTCGAGATGGACCTGCAGGGACCAGTCACCGAGCAGCAGCGCGAATCGCTGCAGCGCATCGGCCACAACCAGCGGCATCTCCTCACACTCATCAACGACATACTCGGCTATGCGAGAGTGGAATCCGGCAAGCTCAATCTCAGGTTCGAGGCTGTTCCGGTTCGCGAGATACTGGACGACATGGAGCCGCTGGTACACCCTGACGTAACCCGCAAGCAGATCCGCTTCTCGACCCACGTTACCAACGAGTGCGAGAACGTTTTCGCGGACAGGGAACGGCTGCGCCAGATAATCCTGAATGTGGTGAGCAACGCCATCAAGTTCACTCCCGAGAAGGGAGCCGTCACGGTAAACGCCACTTGTGACGGCGCCGGTTACGTCGCGTTCAGGATCGTGGACACCGGCATTGGCATTCCCAAGGAGCAGCAGGCCAGCGTGTTCGAGCCGTTCGTGCAGGCCGAGTACGGGCGGGCCCGCAGCTTTTCCGGCGTGGGGCTTGGCCTTTCAATAGTGCGCGATCTGGTGCGCGCGATGAATGGATCGGTGTGGCTGGAAAGTGAAGTCGGGGTGGGCACAACGGTGATAGTGAAACTTCCCGAAGGCCCGCGACGACTTGTCACATGATGAATTCACCTATTCGGTTCAATAGGTAATCACCCGGTCGCTCTCGACGGTGAGGCGAACAAGTACTGCGGGCATTGCGAACTCCGCCGGCTTGCCCAGAAGATCGGCCTCGGTCACACCGCGCGCCCTGCTGGACATGCCGGACAGGTAGAACTTTCCGCCGCCCTTCACGATGCCGTCGAAGTGATCCCGCAGCCGGCCGGTACCCAGCCCCGCGAGATTGTTGATGACACTGTCGCGAAGGAGGTGCACCGCGTCCCCGGCGAGGAACAGGCTTACGGAATGGCCTTCGTCGATTGCGGTCCTGGCTACGAGAAATCCGAGGGCAGCGCGAGTTGGATTTTCGGGTCCGTGCGTGATGTGGATCAGAATCTTTGCCGGTTTGCCTTCCTGGCGGGGCGCGGCCGAAGCGGCACCGCCCTGCGCGACCGCACTCTCCGAGAGGAGGAGAAGCGCGCCTGCCGCTACCATGAATTTGCGGATCATGAATTCTTTTCCTCGCTCGGGGTGGCTTGCTGTTTTCGTGTGAGAATCCTGCTGCCCTGCAAAGCCGATAGCAGGGTGATTATGGGAATCGCGATCAGCGCGAGTACTGATGCCGCAAGCTGATAGACCAGTGGGACATCCGGTGTCGCCGGGGCATCCGAGGCAATAGCTCCAACCAGGCCGCCGAGACCGAATGTCATCGCGCCCCATGAAGCAGTGATGCCGAGCTTCCAGCGGCGGGGAAGGAGTATACCGACGATGAAGCCTGCCAGGGCATGACCGCCCAGAAGGTAAATGATCCACCCGAAGTAGCCCCGGCTTTCAGACACATCGGTGAACAGTGTCACGAATCCCCAGAAACCCGCGACGACGATCACGGCAAGTGCGAGGAGAATTCTTGCGATCACGAGCGTGAGGGTGAGGGAACTCCACGCCGTCCAGTTCGCCGCAGAGCGGGAGTCGCTGGTCATGCCGTCTTCACAGGCGCGATGAGCACCGGGGTAATGTTGCGCTGTAATCAGGGGTGTGCAATACGCGGTTGGGGACGCGTCGCGAGCTGGGAAGCGGGAAGGTCTCCTAGGTTTCCGCCTTCAGGTAACGCAGCACGTTGCCGCGCAGGAAGCCGTCGCTGATTGGCTGCAGCGTGACGTTCTCCCGCAGCAGTCTCGCAAACTCGGCGGCATACTCCCGATGCCTGCGGTCAACGGTCATCAGGTGCCAGTCGGTTCCGTAACAGCATTTTTTCGCGAACTCGGGGGACGCCCTGATTACCCACTCGAGCCGCGCCGCGAAAAGGTCCGCCTTGCCGTTCAGGATTCCGTCGAAGTATCCGAAGTCGCAGAAGACATTCTCGTATGTCGCGCACAGCTCCACCACAGTCGCCGCGTATGTGTCCCTCCACCCGGACTGCCCATCGCCGCTGATACTCGCGGTCCACCCCTTTTCGCCGCCCGCGTGACCGAAACAAAGCCTGAGCTTTTCCATCCCCGGCTTGCGCAGCAGCTCACGCCAGATCCATGGATCCGAGAATACACCTGTGACGTTGGGCCGCGATTCCATTCCTTCCGGTGTGCAATGCGTGAACACCGGCGTATCACTCTCCACGCACCACTGGAAGAATCTCATGTTGCGCGCATCCACCTCTTCTGGCGGCGGACCGTTCACGATGTCCTGGGGAAGATTGCCTGCCGCCTTGTAACCATTGGGCGGATAGAACTTCACGCCGGTGAATCCGCGCTTCTCGACCGCGTTCCTCACAATGTCCAGTGAGTTCGGGCGGAAGGGATCAAAGGCCACAAATCCGTACAGCGGAATTTCCGCTTCCGACGCGGCTGCTTCCATTCGGTCAATTTGCTCTGTCTCGAAATCGTATTCGGGCGGGCGGCCGGGATAATGGTTCTTCATGTCCATCATCATGTGCACCTGACCGGCGATGGCGCTGTCCAGGTCCCACGCATCGGGAAATGCTTCCAGTATCCGGCTCTCATGCTGAATGAGCAGGCAGAGCCACTTCACTATGCTGCCCACTCCCTTGGAGAGCAGCTTCTCATCGGCGCCACCAGTCTCGATCGGCCCCGCGCGTGCATCGGCTTCCCGCAGCAGCAGGTCGAGCCTGCGGCGCAGCGGATCTTCCAGCGCCGGTGGCGCGGCCAGCCTGAACTGCATCGTCTCCGCGCGCACACGCGGACTGATGGACTGTTCCAGCTCCGGAGTCAGCAGATCCACGAACGCATACAGCGCCTCATCGGGCACTGCGTTGGCGAAGCGCGTGAAGAAATCGTCGGCCGCGACGTTCATCCTGCCGCGCCCAGCGCGCAGCTCTTCGCTTACAAGGGAGATCAGCGGGTCGGGAGCGAAAGACCTGTCCTGCCGCGTGCGCTCCAGTCGGTTGATGAAGAAGTCGGTCAGTACTGCCGCGTGGCGCGGCGAGACTCCGCGGGTGAGCAGCACTCCCTCCACCGGCAGGAAGCCGAGATTGAAGATGTGCGTGTGGCCATCCACGATCGTGGTCATGTCAGATGAGCGACAGTGGAGAGCCCGCCCGCTTCGATCCCTGCGGCGCGCTGGCCAGCACCTCGTCGAACAGCTGCACTATGAGATCGACGCTCATAAGCGCGGACATGGAAACCAGCTGTACCTGCTCCTGTGAAAGCTCCAGCGAATCCGTCACGCGGTGAAGATCGGCGCGGTGCTCGATGTCGATAGTCGCATGTCTCCGCAGCGCCCGAAAACAATCGTCACCGTAACCAGTCCGCGCCTTCAGCTCGTCCACCGTTTCCAGAGTTGGCGGATACCCCTCGGCGAGTTCCATGTAACCCAGCAGCGCGACGGGATGACAGAACCTGATCCAGTAGTACTGCGCCCCTATCAGCTGCGCGGCAGTTGCGCTCGGCGTCCGCGAGAGAACTTCATCCCGCGGAAAGCCCATGCTCTCCAGGTCCTCGAGGATCCAGATGTCGTGTCCCACCTCTTCGGGGATGTGATACCGGAAATAATCCCGCAGCTTCCTGGCGTTCTCGTCGAAGCCCGAAAGTTCCTCGCATTGCGCGAGCGCCCAGTGCATGAGCGGAACGCTGGCGCGCGTCAGCGAGTGAAGGGCGATGAGGAACTGGGGATAGACAGTTCGTGCCGCGGGATGACCCACGACCTGCGCGCCCGTTGCACTGAGCTCGTCATACACGAGATCTATCTTTGCCCGCAGCGATTCACTGTGGGACGCGGCACGCATCTGCGAGATGCTCATGCTGTACTCTCCGCCAGGATTGAAAGTGCATCAAGTATTGGCTGCCGCCTGCCGCCCACCCGGCCCTGCGCCATCCAGCAGAACTCGCAGATTCCAGTGAACTTGCGCGCGCGCAGCCCAGACAATGCGGGATCCTCACACAATGTGTCAGCACCCAGTCGTGACAGCACAGTGAGAAAGGGGTCGTCGCGGAACTCCTGCAGTGCGGAAATGGCGTCGCTGCCTGGCGCCGAGCAGTCCCTGCGCAGGGTGTCCGGTCCCGATCCCATTATCACCCGTTCGTTGCAGCAGGCGGCGACCCGTCCGTCGTAGCGCACGACACCGGATGCTACAGCGTTGCAGGTGCCCAGCTCCGAGACATTGCGGCGACCGTGTATCTGGAAGACTCCCGAGCCGCGGCCGTAGGGAAGGGGAGGAATCAGGTTTTCCTCGTGAGTGAGCCCGCTGCCCAGTGCGCGGCGCACAAGCTCGCGCGCCTTCGCGAGCGTGGACTCTTCCTTCAGGATCTGCACGACGAGATGCGCGCCGGATTCGGCAACCGCCGCGGCCGCGCGAATGAAGGACTGTTCGCCGAGCCGGGTGAGGTGAAATGAATCGAAGCTGAGAAATACGCAGTCAACAGTGCTCAGGACACCCGCTATCCACGCCGGCGTCTTTCCCTCGGCCCATACACCGCTGGTGTACACGACGATCTTCTTGCCCGCGCCCGCCAGGCTGGACACTGCATTCGAAAGTCCGCGGCGTTCCACGAATGGTTCGCCGCCGGAAATTCCAACCAGCTCCAGTTCCGGTGCCGCGCACAGCGATGCAACAAGCCGGTTGAAGAGCGCGAAGTCGGATATCATCGGGCTCGTGTCGCGCGAATCCACCGAGCAGTGCGCGCATCCTACCGGACATCTGTCGGTGATGAAGAGCAGCACCGACTTTCCCGGCGTGGCGCGCAAGCGCTCGATGGTTTCCAGGTCGAGGCGCATCAGGCCGGGGCGAGGTCGCTGGATGGAGCCGCTATTCCGCGGCTGTACCGTTCGAGGGCCGCTTCCTGCTGCATCTCCATGAACGAACTTTCCAGCCGGCGCATCGCCTGTCCGGAGAAACGCGCTCGCACTTCGGAGTCGAGCGTTCCGCCGGCCGGAAGAGCCGCGCAGGTTTCGCAGTATCCCGCGCATGCTGCAGTGGGTTCACTCTCAAAAACCTGCCTGACTCCGACAGGGCCGTAGAATCTCAGTGCGCGCAGCATCGGGCGTGTCTCGCAGATTTTCCGGATTGCGGGCCATCCACTGCCGGCAATGTGTCCCAGCCGCAGATGCTCTGGCACCGCGCCGTCCACCACGCCCTGGTTGCAGCACGCGACCACGGAGCCGTCCCATGCCACAGTTGGCCAGGCAGCAAATGCGCAGGGCTGGAGCATGTCATCCAGCTCGGCGGGGGAACTTTTCGTGAACGACTTTGCGCGTCCCACCGCGCCGACTGTTCCGAGCAGCATTGGAATTTCCGTGTCGCTTTCCTCGCTGATTACGGCGCGGAGATCTGCGAGCCAGGGATCGTCCGCCGAGCGGACAGTTGCCTGGATGCTCACTTCCACGCCCATGCCGCGGATCTGGTTGATGCAGCGTATCACCGCGTGCAGCGGCACCTGGGCCTGGTGGAATTCATCCATGCTGGCGGTGAAGTGGTCCACCTGTGCGATTGCGCGCTGGATCGGGGCGGGGATCGAGTGCGAGCGGGCGAAGAACATTCCGGAAATCACGCAAACCCGGGTGCCGGCGCGCCGGGCAATGATGGCGAGCTTGCGAACCGTTGCGGGGTCGAGCAGTGGTTCGCCGCCGGTGAGCAGGAGCAGCTCGGGGTGATCTTCTCTTGTGAACGATTTTACGAACTGGAGTGAGGCCTTCGCATCCCCTCCCCCGCTTTGCATTGTCGAGTTCGTCGAGCAGTGCGCGCAGGAGAGGGGACAGTTCCGCGTGATGGTAAGGAAGATGCCGGCAGCGGGCACCGGGCGAAGCCTGAGTATTTCGTGTAGGTGCACGAGCCGGAATCAGGAGAAACGTGGCATGGCTGCGAATTCCGGCTTGTGACCTGCGGCGCTTCTAGAACACCACGTAGCCGTTGGTGTCGCCCGCTGCGGCGAGTCCCTTGTTGACCAGGCGCTTGTTGATCTTGATGATCGTGTCCACTTCGGCGCGGGACAGGTTTGCCAGCGCTTCTGCGCGTTTGGGCGTGAGGCGTCCGACATTGATTCCGGCTTCCTGCAGTCGCGTGACGTTGGGATGGGTAGCGGGCATTGCTTCCTCATGGTGAGAAGTGAGTCGTGAAGCTGAGGGACGAAAATCGACATGACCCTTTTTCCGGCAAATGCCTGTTTCATGTCGGGAAAATGTTTTCTTCTTCTGCTCGTCCGGCCAAACCGGCACTTCTGATAAGAAATGCGCAGTTGCCGAGAGAGAACCGGCATATCGCGGGCGGCGAGGCGGC
>JAKFCC010000076.1:0-1761 GCA_036676795.1 Gemmatimonadota bacterium | reverse complement strand
CAACGGTTATGGAGTTCATCGGTAGATTATTTCCCGTCCCATCCCATTTCATGTGCGGAACGGTGAGGTGATGATGACATTGCGAGGACCCACTCAGGACGACGTACGCAAGCTGCACGCTGAGATCAATCAGATTGTCCATCAGCAGTATCTCATCACTGCGGCCGCCATCACGATGTTCGGAGTCGTGCTCGCATGGCACATGCCGAAGCACGATTCGATGTCCGCACCGCTTGCGTCCCCGTTCGTGCTCCACGGCTCTTTGCTCCTGCTGGTCCTGCTCTTCCTGCTTTTCATGTGGAGCGATGGACTCAACCGGATCCTGAAAACCTATGCAGCCTATCTGTCGCAGCAGAACCAGTCGGGCTGGGAGGAGGATTGGGCGCGTTACCGGTCCCGGTTTCCGCACTTCGGGTACGCAAAGATTCAGGCAGTCGTCTTTATCGTACTCGCGGTTCTGGCGAGCACGTTCCCGGTGTACCTCTATGGCATACGCGCGCTGATGCGGGAATACCCGCGGCTCACAGTCGAGATCGGACTCCTCCTTCTCGTCTATATCACAGTTGTCATGGTCCGCGGCCTGAGAGGGTGGCCTGACGCCGGCAAGCGGGCATGGGAGCGTTGGGAGTTGCTTGCCTCCGAAGCGGAGGCCTCGCCACCGGGCGCAGCACACGAGTAGCCGCGCAATTCATGAAGCGACAGCCAGCGCGCCCGGAGGGACTCGAACCCCCAACCTTCTGATCCGAAGTCAGACGCTCTATCCGATTGAGCTACGGGCGCAGATTCACACAAATCTACTGTAGAGCACGACATGCGTGGCTGGATGCGTTTTGCGCGGCCGCTCGTCCCTATATTGACATATGGGACTAAGAACATTCGTCGATCAAAATGGCGTAACGTGGGACGTTTGGCTGGTGCAGCCCTCGTCGCGAGACAGAAGGGATGTGGACCGCCGCGCCATTCCCGATCGGAGAACGAGGTTCCGCCTGGGTGAGCCGGTCCGAAGGGTCCTGGATCGAAGAAAAAGCCGGACGCCCTGGCTGTTTGTGAGGGAAGGGTACGAGCGCGGATGGCTCGCCTTTCAGTCGGAACGTGAGCGGCGCAGGCTCGGACCGCCGCCGCAAAACTGGGACAAGGCAACACGCGAAGAGCTGGATGCCTACTCCCGCATGGCGACGCCAGTCACCAAATAGCGCGCTGAGCGATGCCGAAAATTCTGATTCTGGGCGGCACGCGCAATCTGGGTCACGTAACGGCCGTCACACTTCTCCATGCGGGACACGAAGTCACCATCCTGAACCGCGGTGTCACGCGCGACGAACTGCCCGGCGATATCGAACGACTACACGTGTCACGGCACGATCGCCCGGCATTCTCAGCGGCAGTGAAAGGAAGGCACTGGGACGCAGTCGTCGATACCACGTCCTACAACGGACAAGATGCGGCTGAAGTCGTGCACGTGTTGCGCGATCACTGCGCTCGAATAGTCGCGATCAGCTCGGGTCAGGTGTATCTCGTCCGCAAGGGCGCCAGTCCCCCATACATCGAAACGGATTTTGATGGGGAGCTGATGGAGGCGCCCCTCCCAGACACCGCTGACCACCGCGAATGGCTGTACGGAGTCGAGAAGCGCGAGATGGAGATGGTATTCCTCCAGGCGGCCCGGCCGGATTTGCCCGTGGTAACGCTTCGCATGCCGATGATCGCATCAGAGCGGGATCACTATGGCCGCATACAGGCATACGCTGCGCGTGTTCTCGA
>JAKFCC010000075.1:0-4174 GCA_036676795.1 Gemmatimonadota bacterium | reverse complement strand
GGTCACGGGCTGAAGGGGACCGAGGTCTTCTTTCCGCTTACGAAGAACGGTTTCCTGATCGGACGTTGGGATCGTGGCGACCATACTGAGGTTGCGCAGCAGGGGTTCATTGGTGCCGTGAATCAGCACATGATCGAGGAATCCTATGGCCAGGTGTTCTCGAACAAGAAGAGCGTGGTTTACTTCGACCCGCTCATGAATTTGAGGTCGGATGAGAAGCTCATGGAGCGGTTCACGACGGACCCCACAGCGGAGGAGATTGCGGCGTTTCGGGCGAAGTTTCCGGACTTTGAGCGGCCCGAACGATCGTGACCTCAATCCAGATTTCGAGGCACCGAAGGATTAGCCCTTGCAAAGGCGCCGCAAATCCTGGTGTCGCGGCGATCGACGGCTGCTGTGGGTCGGATGCTGCGCTCACGCCGCAACTGCGCTGAGCCGTTTTCGGGTCAGAGACAGCCGTTCGTGAGGCGAATCACGTGACCGCTTCAGACTGGGGGCGGTCGGTTGGGTTTGGCCGACCGATGACCGCTGGCGCCGACACCTGACATTGGCCGACGTCCGTGGCGATGGACCTCGATTGGCCGGAAGCAGCCCCAGCCAGCAGACCACACGTCAGTCCTTCGGTCTTAGCGTCGAGCCGAGTAGGGGTCTGGCTATTTCGTGGCCGCAATCAAGCGCCACTGAATCCGGCCTTGGCTTGGGGAGTGCTGATGATGGTTCTGGGGTGGCAGGGGATCGCTGTAGTTGGCCGCGATATTCTCGCCACAACCCTCACACCTATAGATTCCCGAATGCGGAGCGCTGACTCCGGGCGAGTGCACCTGATCGAATGCCTGATGATTGATCTTCGTGAAGAACTGGTCGTATTTGTAGTTCGCCATGACACCTCCTGCATCGGAAACTAGCGAAGCACTTGACGCTCGGCATCCCCCGAAGTGGTGATATCTTCATGCCGTGCACGCCGAAAATGGCCGCTCCTGGCCGGGAGCGGCCATTTCCATCATTTCTACCCGTTGCTAACGTGCTTGAGAACCGATGTTTCAGAGACGGTGTTCTGCCTCACAGGCGACTTCTTCTTCGGTCCCGCGACGTCCGGAAGCAGGCCGTGGAGCGTCGAGGAGGGGGTTGACCAAAAGCTCGGTGACCAAGAAACTGCACTACTTGGTCGCTACAACTTTACGCCTAGCCGAGCACGAGATAGAAATTGCGCTGGACGAAGGAGTGATGTAGGTCGCATATGTCTCGGAATGATCGCACTGATCGGTTGATGAGTACGGCGCGTCGTCAAGGTCTCCAAGACGCAGGTGAATTGCGCTCAGCCCCGACTTATTGGTTGAATGTGCTTGTGAAGGGCTGTAAGACGGCTCCACGACGCTAGTTGACTGCAGCAGCAAGAGAGCGCGATAGGATCAAGAGGAGCAGGAGGAGCGATGAAGAAGATCGACTTGCACATCCACACGATAAAGACGGTGAGCGACCCGCCGTTCGAGTTCAGTCTGGAGACTTTCAAGCGCTACGTGCTTGACGCGAAGCTAGACGCTGTCGCAGTCACTAACCACAACGTCTTCTCCCTCAAACAGTACCGGGACATCGCAGCCGCAATGCCGGAGGTGGTGGTCTTCCCAGGTATCGAAGTCGATGTCGAAGCTGGGCACATTCTCGTTTTTGCGGAGCCTCCCGATGCGGAGGACTTCGCCAGCAAGACCGCCTTGGTGGAGCAGCAAATCCCGGCAGTGGCGGACCGGATTTCAGTTGAGGGATTCAAGGCAATCTTCGGTGACTTAAGCCGGTATCTGCTGATACCGCACTACGAGAAACATCCTCCTGTACCGTCGGACGCACTTGAAAGATTGGCACCTTTCATGGCAGCAGGCGAAGTTGACAGCCCGAAGAAGTTCGTCCGCAACTTCAAAGAGCTAAAGAAGCTTCCGCCAGTTTACTTCAGTGATTCTCGGATGAAGGTCGGACTCTCACAACTGCCGATCCGCCAGACTTATGTGGATTGCGGTGAAGTGACGCTCAGCTCTTTAAAGCTATGTTTTCGTGAGCGAAAGGTCGCTCTGACTGAAGCGGACGGGAATAGGCTCTGGCAGGCGCTTCCCAATGGACAGCATCTTTCAACGGGCCTGAACGTCATCCTCGGGGCTCGTTCGAGCGGAAAAACACACACGTTGAACCTCTTGGCGGCCAGCAACGAGAATGTCAAGTACATCAAGCAGTTCGAACTGGTTCAGTCGTCAGATGATGAGAAGCAGTTCAAGGGCACATTGGAAAAGCGGGGCAGTACGTTTTCGGACCAGTATCTCTCTGGCTTGAAGGGTGTCGTCGAAGAAATGATAGGAGTTGACCTGGCGGGCAGCGTCCGGTCTGTTGAGCGGTATGTCCTGACGCTTCTCAAGTCTGCGGAGGACATTGACAGAGAAGATGCATTTTCGAATTCCGCACTGTTCAGCGAATCTGACTTCGCGATCAGCAAGACGAAAACGTTGGCTGACTTGATCAGATCAGTGCAGCAGGTTATCGAGAGCCGCGACTATGAGAGCATTGTCACCAAGCACGTCCAGCGTTCTGCACTCATCGCGTTGATCTGCGAACTGATCGGTGTTTACAACTTAATCACCCTGGAGAACAAGAAGAAAACGTTCGTGAATGAGGTCGTTTCTGAAGTGAGGAAGATTCTAAGTCTCCACACGGCGGCCACAGCAGTCGAAGGCGTAGACCTTTATGAAGTCTGCATGGATCAAAGGCGCGTCAGCAGATTCAACGCTCTGGTCCAGCAACTGCAGACCGAGAAGGTGATCCGAGAGGAGCCCGTTCAGAGTTTCCGGTGTGAGGTGAGGAGGAAGCCGTATTCCGGGGCTGGAGAGATACGAGCTGCTGGCGTCAAATCTTCTGTCTCTGAGGCTTTTAAGAAGTATGGCAATCCGTACGAATACCTTCGTGAGCTGCTAAAGGACAATGGAATACCTCACGGTGACTTGTACAAGCTGTTCGTCAAAATCCAGCATCGAATTCTGAACCGTGATGGGCTGGAGGTATCCGGTGGTGAGAGGTCGGAGTTCAGATTGCTCCAGGAAATCCAAGACGCCCAGAACTTCGACCTCTTGTTGATCGACGAGCCCGAATCTTCGTTCGACAACGTCTTCTTGCGATCGGATGTCAACCAAGTCCTGAAGCGGATTGCCGACCACATGCCAGTAGTTGTCGTCACGCATAACAGTACGGTGGGCGCTTCTGTCGGAGCCGACTACGTGCTCTTCACGGCTAAAGAGAAGGTTGGGTCTGAAGTCGTCTTCCGCGTGTACTCCGGCTTTCCGAGCAGCAAGCATCTGGAGTCTGTCGATGGACCAGTGATTCAGACCCATAAGGTACTAATGGATTCTCTGGAGGCTGGCTTTGAGGCCTATGAGGGTAGGAGGACGATCTATGAAGCTGTTAAGGCTCTTTGATAACAAAGGGGAGTTCTTATCCACCGATAACAAGTGGCACGCCATCGACCGGATTACGAAAGATGATCTTTTGCGGTTGGCTAACATGACGCTTGAGCAAGAGGACGTTGAGTTCGACGAGTACGACGAGCAGTTCGTGAAGCATTTGGCGCACCGAGTCATCTACAAGAGCGTCGTTCAGAAACTCCAAGACCTACGAGCTCGAAGAAAAGAGTTTGTGGATGAGTCAGCACGACTGTTCTATCAGGAGTACGAGAACTACAAGAAGGAACTCCCCACTGGGTGACGAAAGACGACAGGCGAGCGAGAAAAGATTCCTGTGAGTGAGACTCTTGGTGCCTGCGGGTCACGTCTTTGGTCCGCATGGGCGGTGCCCCGCTCGCAACAAGCCGTCAGCGTCCGCCGTGGATTGCATGAAGCACGACACATGAGCAACATCGCGCTCGCCATAAACGGGCATGCACTATCCCTCTGATCAGCGGCTCGCGCGAGGGTGCGGCTTCCGACCCACTGCCGTCGTTCGCCTTTCTACATTTCTACACGCCGGACAGCTCAATGACCGCATTGACCCCAAAACTGTGCAGTTAGCGTTAGCCAGTGATCGACCGCAACCGCTGCATACCTGTCACTCATCGTGGAGAATTTAAATTCCAAAATCGGCCCAGAATCTGCCATACAGGGTATCGGGCAGGCGCCTGGAATGCTGCTGCTGACTGATCCGCGTA
>JAKFCC010000074.1:0-8052 GCA_036676795.1 Gemmatimonadota bacterium | reverse complement strand
GACGCGCGCGCCCTGCGGCGAGTCGAGATAGTTCAGCCGCTTGTAGATGTTGTCGCGCTTCAGCTGCTCGATGTTCGCCTGAAGCTCGCTGACGAAGTTCTTGTTGAGGCTCACTGGATCTCGAAGATGACTTTGCCGGCAGCGCCGGATTTAATGGCGCCAATTGCTTCGTCGGCGCGCTCCATTGGAAACCTGTGCGTAATCACTGCTGAAGGATCAAACTTGCCTGATCTCAGGAATCGTGTCATCTGGTGCCAGGTGTCGTACATCCTACGTCCGACGACTCCATAGATGGTGATTCCCTTGAATATGACTTCGGTGGCGAAGTTCACATCCATGGGCTTGGCGGGAATGCCAAGCATCTGTACCCGGCCACCGACTCTAACCAGCGCGAACGCCTGATGAATTGCCGCCGGAACGCCCGACATTTCCAGAACGACGTCAACGCCGAGGTTTTCCGTGTTGGCGTGGATCAGCTTCTCGACTTCGTTTGGCTTCACGGCATGGTGCGCGCCCATGGTGCGCGCGAGTTCGAGCCGCGTTTCGTTGACGTCCGTTGCAAAGATCCGGGACGCGCCCGCCGCCTTGCAGATCCCGACTGCGAACAGCCCAATCGGTCCGCATCCGGTGACCAGGACCGTAGCCCCGGGTATCTCGGCCGTGAGGGCGGTATGGAAAGCATTGCCCATTGGGTCGTGAATGCCGCCGATGTCGTACGAGATGTTGTCGTCGAGGTGCCAGACATTGGTCGCGGGCATGGATATGAACTCGGCGAAGCACCCGTCGCGGTCCACGCCGATGATTTTCGTATAGGGACACACGTGGGAGTTGCCCGTACGGCACAGGAGGCAGCGGCCATCGACTATGTGTCCCTCGGCTGTTACCCGGTCGCCTTCACGCACGTCTTTCACGAGACGGCCAACTTCCACGACGTCGCCGGCGAACTCATGCCCGACTGTGAACGGGGGTTTGCAGCGGCCGCGCGCCCAGTCATCCCATTCATAGATGTGGACGTCGGTGCCGCACACTCCTGCGCGCCTTACGCGAATGAGAACTTCGTCCTCACGGATCTTCGGACGCGGTACGTCACGCAATTCGAAACCCGGACCTGCCGCAACTTTTACGAGTGCTTTCAAAGTAAATCGCTCGATGAATTCGATCGCAACGCGATCGTGAATACGCGACGAATCTTTAAGCTGACATACTCAAACACCTTTTGGAAGTCGCACCCGTCGATGTCTTTGAGATAAGTCGTTGTTACGAAAAGTATTGCGTTCAATTTTCTGTGCTCATATATTCGCGTTGGGTTACATATGTTCGTGCATCGTGCACCCATGTGTAATTCGCGTGCCTGAATGGACGCATGCGTCACTCATCGGTTCCACCGGGGGACGATGAGAGTTTCACTCCACACGGAGAGACACCATGGCAGCGAAGAAGAAGAGTGCAAGAAAGAGCTCGGCGAAGAAGTCTGGCGGAAAGAAGAAGACCGCCCGCAAGAGCACTGGCCGCAAGTCCGCCGCGAAGAAGAGCGGTGGCCGCAAGAAGACGGCTCGCAAGGCCCGCCGCTAGTATAGCGGAGTAAAACTCAAAGGGTCGGCTAACGCCGGCCCTTTTTGTTTCTCCCCCCTCAATCAGCGGGCGTAACGCGCCGCGGCAAGCTCCACAATTCGGGCTATGAGATCGTTGTATTCGATCCCGTCCTTCTGGGCGGCCCGTGCAAACTCGCTGTTCGCCTCGAGGTAACAGTTGGGGTTCGCCTCGATCACATAGATCTCTCCGCCCGGCGTTACTCTCAGGTCGATGCGCGCATAGTCGCGGAGACGAAGTGCCTGGAATGCCGCAATCGAAACCCTGGCCATTTGTTCACGGAGATCGTCGTCGATGTCTTCAGGGAATATCGATTCCGTGCCCGCGAACTCCTCGCCGCTCCCCTCGCCGTCGTCGCCCCACTTCGCTTCCCAGCTGGCAATCTTGGGTTTGTCCTTGGGGAACTTGGAAAAATCCATCTCGATTGCCGGAAGAGCCTTGGGGTCACTGTTGCCCAGCACCCCGATGTAGAACTCGCGGCCGTCGATGAACTCCTCGACCAGCACAGGCGACTGATATTCTCCCTGAAGCCGGCTCATTGTATCGAGCAGCTCTTTTACGTCGCGCACAACTGACTTCTGGGTGATTCCGAGTGATGCGTCTTCCTGTGGCGGTTTCACAATGAGGGGGAAGCTTATGTCCCCCGCCCAGTCCACGTCCCCGCGATACAGTGTCGCGAATTTCGCGGAAAGGATGCCGTGAAAGGCGAGCACTTTTTTGGTCAGGGTCTTGTCGCCTGCCATCATCAGGCCGGCAGGGCTGGAGCCGGTGTAACGAAGTCCCAGCAGATTGAGCAGCGCCGCCACGTTGGACTCGAGCGCGCTCCGCCCGCCAAATGATTCCGCCATGTTGATGATCAGGTCGGGCGGGGAAGAGGTCAGCGAGGTAACGAGCGGCTGCACGGAGTCTGCAACTACGAGACGTCCCGTCTCATGTCCTCCCTCACGCAGGGCGTTCTCTATCTGGTCGAGTACCGGATCCACAGGATCCTCGAGTGCGTCCGCCGTGTGCAATATGCAAATCTTCATTTTTTGCGTCGCGCTCCGTCGACTGTGTTGGTATAGCGGTAGTTCATCATGACGGCCGTGCCGAAGGCAGTGAGCTCTATCAATGTGGCGGCCTCGAGCCCGCGCATGCGCAGCTCCAGGAAGCCCGCCCGGTCCATGAGGAAGTCCACGAACTGGCGGACAGACGATGCGCTCTCTCCCGTCCAGTAGGAGATCCTGCTTACAATCTCGCGGCGGTGGCCGCGAATGAACTCCGCTGCCGGTGTACCCTCCGGTGCCTCTTTCGCAGTGGCGAAGATATTCCTCAGGTCGCCATCGAACACGCGTCCGTCAGCAAGAGGAATCGCCTCCTCGGTATCACTGTAATGTTGCGCCAGGGAATACCGCATCGCCGAAACTGGAAGGTCGTCGTCGGAAATCTCGGCCACCAGGGGCTCCTGCTCCGCAATCTCGTTCATCACCCGGTCTATGTACTCGAGCTTGTTCAGCGCCGGCCAGCTTTCGTAGGCTTCGCGCCAATCCAACCCGGGGGTGAGCCACACCGCAAAAGTTTCCGCGAAGTCTTCGTCGGGATGTTTTTGCGCGTACCATCCGAGGATGTGTCGCACATAGTCGTGCGAGAATGGATCGGCGCGATACCGTTCGCGATACGGGCGTGAGTAGGGGCCAAATGTCTGCCGCCAGTCTGCACGGTCGTACAGGCGATACGCATAGTTGAATGCGTGCCCGGCTTCATGCCGGAGGTACCGCATAGTGTCCTCCTCCGACTCGAGGCCCGGCGAAAAGTCCTCTTCGATCGCCGACAGCCGCTGGTCTGCCAGGTAGAAAGGGACGCCGATGAGTGGAGTGCCATCGGGGCAACCCCACTGGTCGCTCAGGTAGACTGGAGGTTTGAACTTGAGGCCTTTGGACTCGAGCTCGCGATACAGCTCGTCAACCAGTTTTTCGACTACCGATCCTTGGATCGAAAGCCCAAAATCCGAGATCTTGCTCTCGAGCAGCGAGTGACGTTCGGCTTCCCAGCCGGGCGAGGTGATTTCCACGCTCTCTGATGGGGCAACTCGCGTACCCCCTGCTCAGCTACAAAAAAAGGCGACCCGTTGGTCGCCTCTCTGAGTTGCATTCCTATAGTATAGGAGCTTACGCCGCCTTGACGGTTTCCTTCTTCGTTTCAGGGGCGGGACCCCAGATATAGGCGGAGAACCGGGGGGCCGGACTGGATTCCTTTCCAACGGATACCACGATTCCGACTGGCACCTGCGGGAGTTCGACTGGTTTCTTCTTCATGGACAGACCACTGGTTCTTAAGGTTGGCCTGTACTAAGGCACTCATGGTGCCATAGCTCAAGAAGAACGTAACATGTTGATTTGTAAGCGGTTACAAAAACGGGCAGGCGGGTGGCGGACCGCGAATGTATCAAATCGACACAACAAAAAAGGACGCCTGTGTTAAATTGACACAGAAACGTCCTTGAGCAATAAGGCGCCAGTATTGACTATCTATGACGCCATTTTGCGAGCCATAAAGGTCTTGGAGGAGCCCGCGTCGTCCTCCACTGAGACCCTCCATCCCTTGTACCGCTTTCTGAGTTCCGTCAGCGTGATGGCGTTTTCACCGGCGATAATCGTCTCGACTAGATGGATCCCGCCATCCCTGGTCGCACTCTGTAGCACCGCAATCGCGCGATCGCGCTCGTTCGGGGTGAGTCCCGCGAATGCTCCCGGATCACAAACAACCGCAGAAAGCTCCGCCTCAGGGAACCAGCTCCCAATTCCAGTGAGATGGGCCTGAAGCTTTCCGGTAAGTCCAGCTTCCTGCGCCGCATTCATCACGCGCTCCACATTGTCCGGTTCCATATCCAGCGCAGTCACGTCGCAGCCGTGCGCCGCGAGATACAGCGCGGTTTTCTGGATTCCCGCTCCCGCAACGAGCACACGTGACTCAGCGGCGAACTGCATCTCGCGCGCGAGGATTCCATTGGGCCTGAGACCGAGATTCTCGGGGCGGCGATACTCTTCAATGAGCTTGATGCGGCGGCGCTGCCAGGTCCGAAATGCCGGGATCCGCAGTCGTTTCCGGATAATCTTGTCGACCTCGGCCCAGACCAGGAGTTCGTCCATGTTGAATTGCTCCTGGGCATTCAACTGGGCAACCGCTTCATCGCCAATCGACAACATGGCGGAGCGCGAGATCGCGAATTTGTAATTCTCGATCTCGTTCTCGACGTACATATCGTACTCGTGTCGAAGCGAGCGGGGCGTTTCTGTCAGCATCTTCTACAAGAACCGCATGTTTAGAGAATCAAGCTAGACAAGTCTGAAAATCGCGCAAGAGCTTTGTTTCGTGAGAG
Source organism: Gemmatimonadota bacterium (assembly GCA_036676795.1). GTDB lineage: Bacteria > Gemmatimonadota > Gemmatimonadetes > Gemmatimonadales > Gemmatimonadaceae > UBA4720. Next base: position 3,104 of record JAKFCC010000074.1, on the reverse strand, counting down.
TTACGAAGACGAGCTCATCCACAGCTTCAACAACGATTCTCCGAATGGCCACTGCCGGCAGTAAAGTGAAAAAATTACACGGAGGGCGCGGGGTTTCTGCGGAGACGCTGAACGACATGCCGGCCCTCCCTTATGAAACTTTTTTTTGGTAACGACGTCTCGGATTCGAGAGCAGTTCCCATCAAATCGTGTCGCCACCACGTTGGTTCAATGTCGTTCCGCGACCTCCGCGAAAATCTCCGCGCCCTCCGTGTAATTTTTTCACTTTACTGCCGGCAGTGGCCCTTCGCGTTAGTCCATCGCCTCCAGCAACGCGCCTTTGATGTAACCGGTTTCGGGAATGGTCAGGATCTCCGGGTGGTCGAGCGGCTGGCCTCGGAACTCACGCAGTGCAATGCGACGTCCGCTGTCCGCGGCGGCCGATTCCAGCATCTCCATGAACAGCTGCTTCGTCATGTGAAAACTGCAGCTCGCGGTAAAAAGAAATCCACCGCGTGCGAGCAGTTTCATCGCACGCATGTTCACATCCTTGTATCCACGAATCCCCGATGCGAGCGCTGCTCGCGTCTTTGCGAATGCCGGCGGATCCAGGACGATGGTGTCGAAGCGTTCTCCTGCCTTCTCACGCTCCGTCAGCCAGTCGAATGCATCCGCCTCGACGTAATCGATGTTGTTCAGTGAGTTGAGCCGTGCGTTCTGGCCGGCGCGGTCGAGTGCGCGCGCTGATGAATCAATTGCTGTCACATGTTCTGCATTCCTGGCGAGATGCAGTGCGAACGAGCCATGGTAGCTGAAACAGTCTACCGCTCTTCCTCTGGCAATGCTTCCTACCAGCCGGCGGTTTTCACGCTGGTCGAGGAACGCTCCGGTTTTCTGGCCGGTCCAGGGCGCCGCGAGATATCGCACCCCATGCTCCACAACCTCGACTTCCTTCGGAACATCGCCATGCAGGAGACTGGTTTCCCTTGCCAAACCTTCGCGGCTGCGAAGTGCTGCATCATTGCGCGCAAGAATACCTTCGGCGCCAGTGGCCTGCTTCAGCGACTCCACGATCTCACTGCGAAAGGCTTCCAGGCCCGCACTCATCAACTGCACTACAAGCCAGCGATCATACCGGTCGCAAACGAGTGAGGGCAGCGCATCGCCCTCTCCATGAATCAGGCGGAATGCAGTGCAATCGCGCTCCAGTTCCTTACGTCGATCGACTGAACTCCGGATCTTCGCATCCCACCACTCTGCATCGATTGCCCTGTCCGGGTTGCTCTCGATCAATCGAAGGGAAATCTCGGAGCGCGGGCTCCAGAGGGCCCAACCCAGGTCCCGGTTCCGGTTGTCCCTGACCCTGACTATACCCGCCTCGCAGTCGGGGCGCTCGGAAACGTCGCTTCTGAAGATCCAGGGGTGCCCGCCCTGCCAGCGCTTTGCTCCTTTTGCCGATACGACCGCAAATTCTCCCATTTTTCAATTTAACAGGCTGCTATCGGGGACAGTCCCGTACAGTTCTTGCGTTACGAGAGTGAATGAAGGACTTGAAAGACATTGCCCCTGCGCTGAAAGAGATGGCCCCTGTACTAACCGCCGTGACATCCGTTTCGGGCGCGATGTACATGCGCGAGCGGAATCATCGGGTTGGCGTCGAAAGGCTCGCCGCTGCCACGATGGAAACGCTGCTGAACGCCATCGACGCAAATGACGCCGTAACCGGCGCCCACGTACGACGGGTTGCTGCATATTCGATCTGCCTCGCCGAGGCGGCCGGGCTCGATGAGCGCCAAAAGCACAGCCTGGAACGTGTTGCCCTGTTTCATGACATCGGCAAGCTGGACGAGGCGCTTTTCGACATTTTTCACGAGTCGGCAAAGCTCACTCCCGAGGAGCGGCGAGCCGTGAGAAAGCACCCGGAAAAGGGTGCTGAAGTACTCATTCCAATCTCGATCTTTTACCCGGATCTGGGCCAGGGCGTCATTGCCCACCATGAACGCTGGGATGGGCGCGGCTATCCGCGGCGCCTTAAGGGAAACAAGATTCCGCTCACTGCCCGCTTCGTTGCCATCGCCGACACCTTCGATGCCATCACGCACCGTCGCCGCTACAGTGCCGGCCGCAGTTTCAAGGAAGCGTCCGAGGCGATTTTCGAGGGAAGAGGAACGCAGTTCGATCCGGAGCTCGTCGACCTCTTCATGACTCCGCCGGTGCAGGAAGAGTTTCAGTGCATCATGCGCGAGTCATTCAAGCCCGGACGCAAGAAGAAGGGACGTCGTGTAGGCGCAGACAGCTCCGCGCCCGATCTTACTTTCCGATGGCGCGAGCGAGGGAAGTCGAAGAGCTACGCACGTCAGGCGCGCCGAAAATCGCGCTGACGGCGGCCACACCCGCGCCGCCTGCCTCGATCACCGCTCTGGCATTGTCAGCAGTTATCCCGCCAATTCCTACAGCCGGAATTGAAAGTCTTTCTGCCAATTTCCTGAACCCATCCACGCCGATCGCTTTCCCCGCATCGGCCTTCGTTGAAGTCACGAACACAGGCCCGATTCCGGCGTAGTCCGCGCCCTCTGCGGCCGCGAGTTCAGACTCGGTGCCCACCGAGCATCCGATGATGAATCCGGATGGCGCAATCCTTCGAATTGCGGACACGGGAACATCATCGGCGCCGAGATGACAGCCCGCCGCGCCGACGGCCATCGCGACATCAGCCCGGTCGTTGATGATCAGCGGCACAGATATCTCGAGCATCATCGCGCGCGCAACCTCTGCGACTTCGCGCGGGGGCGCCTCCTTTAGCCGCAACTGAATCATCGTTGCGCCGCCCTGTGCAGCCTCGGCGGCCCTGCTCACCAGATCCAGCGCGCTCCCATGCAAGGCGTCTGTGATCGCGATCAGTCGAATGATATCGCGATGAAACATCGTGCTACTTCCTGGGCTTCAGTGTCTTTGCAGCCGACTGCGATTGTTTCTTCGCCTGCTCATGTTCCGCAAGCGTCGTGCGGAACTCATGGTGGCCGTCGGGAAAGGCAACGAAGTAGAGGTACGCGACATTTGCAGGAAACAGAGCGGCCACAATGCTTGGCCCTCCCGGCGACGCAATCGGACCCGGGGGAAGCCCG
>JAKFCC010000073.1:0-12932 GCA_036676795.1 Gemmatimonadota bacterium | reverse complement strand
TCAGCGTGCAGCTTGCGTACGTCGTCCTGAGTGGGTCCTCGCAATGTCATCATCACCTCACCGTTCCGCACATGAAATGGGATGGGACGGGAAATAATCTACCGATGAACTCCATAACCGTTGTCACTGGGGCCTATCCCCCGGGTTTCTGTCGGAACGGCACGCAGATATCTTCACACTCCGCCGGCAAGCCTGCCCTGTCCTACCACACAACATTTGAGTGAATAAGAGAATGCGCGTTCGGTTTGTCGGTAACCTGCCGGTCCTTGTACTGGCAGCATGCGTAACTCCTGGACTGAGGTCCCTCACTGGGACCGGTCCTGACATTTCTCCGTCCGACGTAGAGCATCGCATGCTCATCGTTGCGAACGACTCGATGCTCGGACGCGAGGCCGGCGCAGAAGGCAACTACAAGGTCACGGAATATCTCGCCCGCGAAGCTGCGCGAATGGGACTGGAGCCTGCCGGAGATAACGGCAGTTATTTCCAGGTTGTGCCGATGGTGATGCGTCGGCCAAACCCTTCCTCACTCCTTGTCGCGGGATCCGATACACTCACGCTGATCCGCCATTTCGCGCCGATTCGCCCGACATCGACTGCGCGCGTGGGCACTCGCATCAGCGTGCGCGGCTTGAGCGCAATTTTCGGCGGGCGCGCTGGCGACACGACGCTGGTTCTCGATGAACAGCTCGTCAAGGGACGGCTTGTCGTGTTCGACGCACCGACGAACGGGGCGGGCCAGCGCAGTGCCATTTACGCCGCTGCCGCGGGAACAGAAGCGGCGAAGTATCCAGGAGCTGCCGGTATCGCGATTGCCGCACTGGACCTTCAGAACAATCCCGCAGATTTCCAGCGCCCCAGGTCCGGTCTGTCGGAGAGCGCCGCGCCTTCGGCTGCGCCGGGTGGAATTCTCATCAGCGATTCGGCAGCGCTTCAGCTTCTCGGCGCAGAGATGAGCAGGCTGAAGCCCGGGACCGCAGGCCGGACCGTTGTGGCCGATGTCAGCTTTCTCGAGAGCCCCGTCAAGTACGCAGCGCGCAATGTGATTGCAGTCCGCAAAGGGTCACACCCTGTGCTTAAACACGAATATGTCGCAGTCGGCGCGCACAGCGACCATCTGGGAGTGGCGGCGGCTCCAGTTGAGCATGATTCACTGCGCGCATTCAACCGAGTCATGCGCCCGGAAGGTGTGCAGACCCGTTTGCGAACCCCGACTCCAGAGGAATGGCAGTCAATTTTCAGGATTCGCGACAGCCTCAGGAAGATCAGGCCACCGCGACTCGACTCTATCTTCAACGGTGCGGACGACGACGGATCGGGAACTGTCGCCCTGCTCGAGGTTGCAGAAAAGGCGGCGTCGCAACCACGACACAGTCGATCAATTCTGTTCGTCTGGCACACTGCAGAGGAATCCGGACTGCTCGGATCCATGTACTTCGTGGATCATCCAACCGTCCCGAAGAGCGCAATAGTGGCGCAGGTGAACATGGACATGGTCGGCCGCGGACGCGAAACCGACACTCCATCGGGCGGCCCTCTCAATCTCCAGGCGATTGGAATGCGACGGCTGTCCACCGAGCTGGGGAACATCGTTGATTCGGTCAACCGCGCACGAACGGTTCCATGGAAGATCGATCTCACATATGACGCGCCGGGACATCCGCTGCTGCGATACTGCCGGAGCGACCACCAGAACTACGCTCGCCAGGGAATCCCGATAGTGTATTTCTCACGCGGCTATCATCAGGATTACCATGTCGCCACCGACGAAGCCGAATACATCGACATTCCATCGCTGTCGCGCGTCGCCGGATTTGTCCACGACGTAGCTGCTGCAATCGCGGATCGGAGGCAGAGACCTGTCGTAGACAAGAGTCTTCCCAACCTGCGCGCACCCTGCAGGCAGTAAGCTTCTAGAGGATTTTTCTTCCGAACGCGCTGCGAACCAGGTCGACTGAAAGCTCCGCGGTCGTGTTGCGCAGATCCAGAGTCGGATTGTTCTCGACCAGATCGATTCCAACGAGCTTTCCCGTATCCGAGATCAGCTCCATTGCGAGGTGACCTTCGCGAAAGGTTGCCCCTCCGGGGACCGGGGTTCCGACTCCCGGTGCTTCGTACGGGTCCAGCCAGTCCAGGTCACATGACACATGCACGCCTGCAGTGCCATCCAGTGCAATTGCCAGTGCGTCAGCCATTACTGCCTTCAGCCCGCGTTCGTCGATTTCCCGCATTGTAAACGCGGTTACGCCATACTGCTGCACGTGCATTTTCTCCGACGGGTCCAGGTCACGAATTCCGACCAGCGCCGTATTCTTTGCCAGCACAGCAGGTCTCGCGCGGGAAATGGATGAAAGTTCTGGATCTCCATGTCCAAGCAAGTGAGCGAGCGGCATTCCGTGGATATTTCCAGTCTCGGAGGATTCGGGCGTGTGCAGATCTGCGTGCGCATCGAGCCAGATGAGGCCGATTCTCTCGCCGCGATCGTGAAACGCACTCGCGACACCGGCAACTGATCCTGCTGCGAGCGAATGATCTCCGCCGAGGGAGAGAGGCACAAAGCCGTCGTTGACTGCAATTTCCGTTTCGGCTGCGAGCTGGCCGCACACGTCGATGATGGCAGAGAGATAGGACGTGCTTCGCCCTCGCGCGGTCAGGTCCTCGCGGGCCGCAACGTCCAGATTTCCGATGTCTTCTACGTCATGGCCGAGCAAACTCAGTCGTTCGCACAGCTGGGCAATGCGGAGTGCGGACGGGCCCATGTCCACCCCGCGTCTGCTCGCGCCCAGATCCAGTGGAACTCCAATAGTGCGTATCCGCGTCATGCCTTAAGAATACGCGAACCACCTTTGTTTAGCTGGCGCGGGACCCGGCGAGCACCTGTTTGCGGGATCGGAGGACGTCGAGTGCCTGTTCTGCGTAAGCACGCCACTGTGAGCCTGTGATCTTGTTGCACAGGCGCTCGTAGTCCAGCGTCCCTTCATGTGGAGGTACCGTGAAGAGGTAGCGCGGCGCGTGCCTGAACTTTTCCACTTCCAGCGGGAATGTCTTGAGGAGGGCGTGCTGTGACGTGAAGGCGTCGAACATCTTGCGCTTTATCTCCTTTGTTTCCTCATCCAGCTCTACCGTTTTCTCGCGCGCTCCCGGAAAAGGCAGGAAGTTGAAGAGACGGCGTTTGCCTTCGTGGCTGTGATAGGAAGTCAGCTCCATGATGACCGGCGCGAACAGGCCTTCACGCCGGAGAATTCCACAGGCCATATGAACGGCAAATGCAGTGGAATCGTGATCGGAGTGCCCACCTTCATAAGGATGCGTCAGCACGACATCGGGCTTAAGGTCTGAAATGAGATCGACCACCTTGTGCGTGAGCTCGACCAGGTGGAGGGCTGCTTCGCCATCGACAAACCCGAGGCCTCTTATTCGCTCGGGCTCCATCCCGATAATCCAGAGCGCGGCCACAACTTCGTCCCGGCGCGCCTGCGCATACGCTTCGCGGCTTGGGAAGCCCTTTCTGTGAGCGTATTCCTCATCCCGGGGTGCGCCATCAGTGACGTGAACGACCGTGGCGTCAGGAATTCCACGGAGAACTGCTCCTGCGCCAATTGCTTCGTCATCCGGGTGCGCGACGATGACCATCAGTGACGGGAGAGCTTCGACAGTGGTCCCAGCTGAGGTGATCCGCTCCAGAATCGCGCTGGCGACTTCGCCCTTCACGCCAAAACGGGCGTCGCGCTGCTTCCTTACCCAAACAGAGGCGGCCGAAAAGGGAGATGGCTTCGCCGGAGCTGTGAGCAGCCCAAGATCGCGTGGAATGGCCGGCGTGGGGCCTGAAATCAGAGTAGCGCCGGCAACCGGGTCCAGTGCATCCCCAGCGTCCCCGGACGCAACATCGCGCAGATTCCACAGGGTTTTCCGGGAATCACTTCCTACAATTATTTCGGAACCTGAGCTGTCGGAAGCGGGCATCTTATCCTCAGATCGCGCGCACATCGGTGTGCCGGTGCGATCTAGGCTTTGAAAGGGGCAAGTCGTATGCCCTATAAACATCCGGAAGCACAAAAAAAGGCCGCCGGACCCGAGAGCCCGGCGGTCTACAGTTGAGCTTGACTAGAAGAGGGACTTTGCCGCTTCGATCTTGAATACGGTTGAGTTGTCACCCTGGTTAGGCAGGTTCACTGCGATGCCCGCGCCGAAGGAGACTCCGCTGTTGCCCTGCCAGAGGAGGACAGCTCCCGGCTGAACCGCACTGTAGCTGCCGCCGTGAATGTAGGAAAGCTCCGGTGCCAGGCTCACTTTTCCCGATTCAGTATTGTTCAGTGCGACCGGGGCACGGAGACGAGCCCATACCGACTCGCTTCCAAAATTGTAGCTCGCAGCCCCGAGCCAGTTGACGCGGCTTGCCGCGGGGTGCAGGTCGAAGCTCCCTGAAACCACAACTCCGTCGCCCGTGTCTGCTCCGCTCGAAAGACCGGTTGCCGGAGCGTCCTTGTCGGTAAATGCGTAGCCGATGCTCGCCGTCGTGGTCAGGTCAGGCGACATGCGAAAGCGCAGGCCGGCCGAAGGGCGAAATGCGTAAACCGTTGTGTTTGCGGTTCCTGTTGCATAGCTCAGGCGGTACCCCTGAAGCCCGAAGATCGGGGCTACGTCGCCGCCGCCGGGGCTGAGTGAAACTCCCGCCAAAAGAAGATTGGTTTCGTTGGTATCGAATTCTGCCGTTCCGTAAACGCTCCCGCTCCACTGTGCGTGCGCAGGGGCGGCCGCGGCCGCGATCCCAAAACCAAGAATTGCCAACGCTTTGATTGCTTTCATTGTCCTTTCTCTGTTGAACTTCGTGTGACTTCACCTTGGGGCCTGATGCGGCCCGTGTGCGAGGGAGGGCAAAATGCAAATGCCAGTCCAAAAACACCCTCCAAGCTCATCAGGTCCGCCAGAAAATCCGTTTCCGCGTCGTCCACTGGACGATGAGAACCACCAGAACCGTCATTATGGCGCTCCGCAGGAATGCCTGTTCAGGCGTGGCCATGAGCACGCCGCGCATTGCCGGGATCAACTCGAAGGTTGAGTTCAGCAATACGGTGTACAGCACGTAACAGAGCAGCGGATTATGGCCCACATCAATGAGTGCATTGACCCACTTTCGACGCTGCAACAGGTCCACCAGTGCCACGAGAGAGACCAGAAGCAACCCCACGACCCCGGTCACCGTGAAGAGATAGGACAGCGTATCCGGAACTTTCTTGATGCCATTCTCAAAGGGTTCCAGAATCAGGCCGGTCATCAGCCATAGTGATGACCATACAAACAGCCTGCGAATCAGTACCTCGCCGTCCGTCTTCGGATTCCACACCAACACGATACCACCGAGCAGTATTCCAAGCACGATCTCGGTCGTCTCCGGAACCCATCGGTTGTAGAGCCCGATCACCACGATTGGGGCGATGATCGCGCTTACGAACGCTATGCCCAGGATGCGGGCATTGCTCCAGTACAGCAGATCTCCCCGCTCATCGTGCGGCAGCTGCATCCAGCGGAGCAAATGATCTCCTGCAATGGTGCCGGGAATGACAACGGCCATGAGCGTGAGCTGCCCGAGGTGGAAAAACGGAAAGGTTTCCGACCACCACCAATCGGCAACCCAGCCGTCGCCCTTTGCACCCAGATACCCCGCCATGCAGAGCGCGAGAAATCCAAGCCGCCAATTGATGTTGCTCCGGGTCAAATACCAGGCGATGGAGCCAACAACCGCAGCGAAGGCTAGACCGACTATCACGTCATCGATGCGCTTGATGTCCAGCCCCTGGCCGTACAGGCCAGGCGAGAAGAGCAGAAACAGGATCGCCGCTGCCCAGCCGAGAAGGTTGACCACGCGAAAAGTCGCTGGATTCCAGTCGCTGCGGCGCCGTGTGAATATGAGGGCGAGTATCACGAAGCCGGCGATTGCCAGGCCGCGGGCCGTCTGGGTGTAGCCGGTGAAGTAGGTGTTGGAATGACCTATGAGGAGCGCGAAAACGAGCAGCATGAAACCGCGTCGGATCACGGACACCATGATACCAACTTCCTTTTCGCCTTTCGCAATGCGGCGGCTCAGCGTCAGGGGAAGCGCCGCCGCCATGGAGAACAGAAACCCGACATAGGCGAGGTCGCGCCAGGTGATTCCCGGAATGTCGGCGAATGTCTCACCACCCGGGTACTGGCGATGATACATCCAGCCCGGATACATGTCGTTCGCGATGGTGAAGCCCAGCGTCATGAGCACCAGGAGCAGTCCGCGAAGCGCGTCGAGACTGAGAGCACGGCGGTCGCCAGGCGCCTTCAGTTCCGCGGGTGCGTCGGTGCTGCCACTCCTGTCAGGACGATTTCTGTGCGGCAGATTGGCAGCCGCATCAGCGCCCGAATTGACCGTCGGGGTGATCCCTTCGGGCGCTTCGTTGAAACGCCGCGGATCTCCCTGGAGTGGAGACTCGATGACTATGGGCTGCAGAGTTTCACCGCTGTTGGCAGATGCGCCGGGATTTTCAGGCATTGGTCATTTTGAGAAGTTCACGTCGCTCAGGCTGCACGTGTCGAAGTCGCGTCGTTCGGGTCACGCTTGAGAAACTTTGCAAGGCGGCTGCGGGACACTTTATCGAGCTCGATTCCCATCGTGTACATGATGGCCATCGGAGTTTCCATCATTCTGACATGGCGTACGGTTCCCCGCCCCGAGACGGCAACACCTGGCACGTCGAAGAAGATCCGTGTACCCGGAACCAGTGCAGCGGTCCCGATGAGGCGTGCACCCTTTTCACTGATCTCCTCGAGAATCAGCATCGTGGTCTCGCCCTCTGCCACCGTATTTCCGGCGTTTCCGTCAGTGCCTTCCACGAGAACTTTCGCCGGCAGGCCGACGAGCCTGCGCTTCTGGCTGCGCAGGTTGCGAACCATTTCCTGAGCGCGCGTCATGATGTCGATGTTCTGGCGATACCGGAGGCGCCAGGCCGGCATTGCGTGCTGGGTGCAGTGCAGCTCGATCGCATCGCGTATATCCATCGGCATTTCGCCGAAGGCCACGCCGTGAATGTAGACTTTCCCCCACTGGGATACCTGCTCCGTCACGTGACGAACTTCGCCCTGCGTCAGAACCTCACCGCTCGCGAGCGGCAGCGGGATCGAGACCTTGCTTCCCGGCTCAACCTTGTGGGTTGAGCGAAAACCCAGGCCCGACGGGTTCAGGTCCACCGTAAGAGCCGGAAGCAGAGCCGGGTTCTCCGCATCGTTGACTCGCACCTGCACCGGAATCTGTTCCGCAAATCTGTGATCGTCGCGCTGCTGCTTTACATGCAGACTATGCAGGACGACGTAGCCCGCGAAATAGCAGTTCCAGATGACCCATATCGTATTGACCCAGAACGCCTTCGCCCCCCAGCCCGGCGAGGTGTAGTCGATCCATCCGTAGTAGTACGCGATGGTTCCAAAAATGGGGGCCGCAATCGAAAGGATGAACAGAATGAGCTGAGGAGCATAAGTGCCGAACGGAACCCCGGAATGCCCTTTCGGCGTCACGTTGAATTTCAGCGGCTTCTTCGTGAAGATGGCGAGCACCGCCATCATGTACGTGAAGAACCGGATCATGGTGTAGCGCTCGCTCAGGAAGAGGTACCCCGTGCCGCGGGAAAGCAGCTCGAACGCGACGATTGCAAGGACTACATAGGGAAAGAGCCTGAGAAGAAATTCCGTTTCATTTCCACCAACAGGAAGAATTCCCGTGAAGAAATACAGCACGGGCATGATGTAGAAGATGAACTTCTGCCATCCCTCCCAGTATGTGGCGGTGCCCGCGAAGTAGCAGATGCGCTGGTGCAGCGTGAGGCCGTCCATTGTGAGCGGCTTCAGCTTTCTCAGGATCTGCATTGCGCCCTGACCCCAGCGCATGCGCTGGACGTGATAGGCGCCCGCCGAGCCCGGCGAGAGTCCGTACGCGAGCGTCTCGTTGTGGTAGCCTGATTCCCACCCTGCGGCGTTCAACCGCATTGTGGTTTCCATGTCCTCGATGATTGTCTGTGTCGAAAACCCGCCAATCGACTCGAGCGCGCTGCGGCGGATGACTCCGCAGCTGCCGCAGAAAAACGCCGCGCCCCAGTAGTCGCGGCCCGGCTGGATAAGAGAGTAGAAAATCCGATTCTCCTCCCAGAGGCGCCGGCCTTCGTCATTCACCACGTGGGTGAAAGAGTCGACATTGTAGAAATCCTGCGGGGACTGAACAACCGCCATCTTCGGATTGTTGAAGTGCCCCAGCATCCGGTCCAGGATGTTCGGCAATGGTACGTGGTCGGCATCCAGCTGAAGGATGAACTCACCGCTCGTCACGCTCATGGCGTAATTGAGGTTGCCGGCCTTGGCGTTTGCGTTTCCGACCCGGCGGATGTAGCCAATGCCCAGCTCTTCGGACATTGCCTTTACTTCGTCGCGGGCACCGTCGTCGAGCATGTATGTCTTGTGCGGATAGCGCACCGCACGTGCGCCGATGGCTGTCCTGCGGAGAACTTCGAGCGGCTCGTTGTAGCAGGTGATGAAGACATCGACCGTTCGTCCCTTAGGCGCAGGCCCCGGATCTCGTTCCTTCAGGCGCCACACGAGAAAAACGAACATGCACATGTTGATGTACGCCCAGGTCTCTGCCAGGAGCAGGATGACCGAAGGAACTATGGCCCGCGGCGCATAGTTGATGGAGTGCGTCCAGCGCCAGAGGATCCAGTAGGTCGCATAGATGAGTGCGATAATCGCCACTGTCCGGATGACGTTCTCACGCCATTCGGGCAGTTTCGGTGTCACTACTTCGACTGGAATTTCCGGCGAGCCCTGCATGCCCAAAGGCGCAGTCGCTACCTGCGAGTCCATCGTTTCCCGTTCTGAGTGTACATGCCTGTACCGGCGACCTGGAACGGCGACGGTATTAAGCGGCAAAGCTCAGCTTAGGTGCCAATTCCGTGCCCGTTCACGATTCTGGGTCATTAGCAGGGCGCACAGGCCACTCATGCGTGGGGCCTGCTCTTTGCTTCTTAGGCCACCGATGCCCTACTCAGCGAAACACCCCTTCTCAGTTGAAACAAACAGAATGCTCATTGCATGCATAATTGCCCTCTCCGCCTTCGGCCCGCTCTCCTGCCGCAATGCCGAGGGAAGTGCCTCGGACGAGCCCACCCCTGCGGTAGCCGCAAGAACAGAGGTGGCAGAGCAGCGCGCGCCGCTGACCGACGCGGAAAAGCAGTTCTACCGTGACATGGCCAAACAGTCGTGGCAGTACATGGTTGCCAACGCCGACCCGAAGACCGGGCTCGTGAAGGCCACACCCGACTGGGCGAATACAACTCTGTGGGATATCGGAGGCCAGATGCTCGCAGCGCAGGCCGCGAAAGATCTCCAGATCATCACCGCCGATGAGTACAACAAAATCACCAGAAAGGTGCTGAACACCGTTGAAAAGCTCGAGCTCTGGAATGGCGTTTACAACAAGCTCTATTCAACAAAGACGGGCGCCATCTCCAAGGAAGGAAGACTTGGCTGGTCCGCAACGGATCTGGGCCGATTCCTCCTGGCGCTGAAGATCGTCGCGGTGCGAGAGCCGCAGTTTGCCACGCAGGCAGAAAAGATTGTCCGCCGGATGGATTACAGGAATGTCGTGAAGAAGGGATACATGTACGGTGAGCTGATGGGGAACAGCGGGAAGCCCTGGAACTTTCAGGAGGGCCGCATTGGATATGAGCAGTACTCGGCCGAAGGGTTCCGTCAGTGGGGACTGGATGTCGGCAACGCGCTCAACGTGAAGAAGAACGCGCAGAACGTGAAAATCCTTGGGGTCAACATCTACCAGGACCGCAGGTACGACGACAGGCTGCTGAGTGAGCCCTTCGTGATGTATGGTCTTGAAGTCGGGATGCAGGGAGACTACCTGGAGCTTGCCCGCAATGTGCTGAAGGTCCAGGAGGCGCGTTACACCTCCACCGGCAAAATGACGATCGCATCAGAAGATGCCGTTGCCATGCCGCCCAACTATTTCTTTTACTACTGCGTGTACTGCAGCCGCAAATCGTTCGTCATCGACCTCGCAGAGTCGGGCAAGCTGCTCGATTCACCGCGCTGGGTGAGCACCAAGGCTGCATTCGGCTGGCACGCGATCATGCCCAATGCGTACACCAAGCGCGCCGTTGACTTTGTAGCTGCCGCGCGCGACCCGAAAAAGGGCTGGGCGTCGGGCGTATTCGAGGACACGGGAAAGTCCACCAATACGTTCGACATCAATACTGCTGCGCTGCTTCTCGAGACAGCGGCCTTTCAGCTGCGGGGAGCCAAGCCGCTCATCCAGTAGCATCGACGCATGTAATAAAAAAGGAGTGGCATTCGCCACTCCTTTTTCTTTTGTCACCGGCAATCCGTTTTAGCCGCGCTGTGCCAGGCCCAGTGCGTACTCCGGCATCCATGTGCCTGACGACGGGTAGCCGTTGCAGGCTCCATCCGACTCTCCCGGAACCTTGATCCAAAGGTAGGCATCGATAAGAGCGTGATTCGTTACGGTGCCTGGCCGGTTGCCAATCGCGCGTCCCGGAGGATTGCACCACTGCCAGTCCGATGTCGGCCCGAGACCATTGCGGCTCGTGTCGATGATGAAGTGCTTGCCTCCCACGCGTGAAGAGACTGCCTCACCGTATGACGTGTTGCTCGAGGTATAGCCGAAGTTCGAAATGTTGAGGCTGAAGCCGTTCGCGAATTCGATTCCGGCCCTGATCAAGCGGTCGGAGATTGTGGCAGGGCTCATCCAGTTGGAGTGACCTGCGTCGAGATACACGAAGATCTGTCCCTTCGCGCGCAGAGTACTGATCGCGAACCGGAAAAGATCCAGGCGGGTCTGCTGATCGGCGGCTGAAAGGCATCCCATGTTCGCAAGCGCGTCCGGCTCGAGAATTACGACTGCCTTGCGTGCACCAATTCCATTTGCGAGGCCGGTGATCCAGGTCTTGTAGGCATCAGGTGTAGCTCCGCCTCCGCCTGAAAGTCCACCGCAGTCACGCTGCGGGATGTTGTACGCAACGAACACGGGCAAGGCACCCGCTGCTGTGATGGCCGTAGTCTGATTGTTGGCGTCAGTCTGGATATTCACGTTCCAGTTGCCGAGCCAGGAAGCGACAGACTGCGTTGCGATCTTGTCCATCTGCTGGGCATCGGCCGGACGCGTAAGGCGCCATGCTTCGGCAGTCTGCTTCGCCTTCGAATTCGGATTCACATAGAAGGTCGCCCCGAGCAGCGGATTTCCGGTTGTTGACGGAGCCGGCTCGGTGGTGGGAGTCGGCGTTGGCGTGGGCTCGGCCGGCGACGTTGGCGTCGGCTCCGGTGCGGGTTCCTTGTTGCTTTTACGCGCCTCCGGAGAAACGACTCCATCGGAGCAAGCGACAGCTGCTACAAGGAATAGCGAAAAAACCGCAATGACTGGGCGGTTGGAGGATGCGCGAACACTTTTCGAGGCGGATAAATTCGCCATTCCGGTCTCCTTTTCGGCAGCACCAACCGGCGTGCAGATCAGGAACAGATCCGCCTTAGCCTCAGTGCTTTGCGCCCCTGCCTTTCGGACAGGTTTGCCGTTTCGTTAGGAACCGTCAAAAACCTCTTTGACGATCAGGAACATATGTATTTTAAGGAAATCCATCTGCTTTTACAACCCTTAGACGCACCAGAATTCATTAGGTAAAACAACTGTTTTGCCAATTAGTTCCAGCCCATCCGCAAACTCGCCCCACCGCCTGTAAACCACGGTAAATCAATCGGATGGACTGGGTGGCTCAATTGACTGAGAGAGGTCGTCCGGGTATGATTGGAATCTCCCAGAGTGGGAGGAAAATCGGGGCGTAGCGTAGCCCGGTAGCGCGCCTGCTTCGGGAGCAGGAGGTCGCTGGTTCAAATCCAGTCGCCCCGACTTAGATATATCTATAGAAGGCTCCGCCATTTGGCGGGGCCTTTTTAGTTGGGGGTCAGCCGCAGCGGTCGGCGTACTCTTCCGCGCTCCAGCCCAGCAGACGATCCTCTGTGGCTCCCAGGGTATGTGCGGCCTCGTGCCTGAATGTCCGCACCTTCTGGTCGATTGAACGGGGATTGAGATCTGTAAGCCGCCGCGCAATCCGGATCTGCCACACATGGTCAGTGCGATAGGAATGACCGACCCCGTAACGCCGCATTCGTCCAACCTCTGAAATCAACGCGGTCGGGTACATCCGCACCTGCGGGCGATTCCGGCTCATCGCTGCGGAAAGATCGCGACAGGCCGAGCTGGAGTGGCTCGACAGACGCACTATCTCGGCGCGAAACGCGGAATCTTCTTCATTGTTCGGCAAGGCAATGGAACAGATGGGGCGATTGACTGCACTTCCCTTGCAGCCCAGCCTGTCGGCATCCGAGAGCGCAACGGGTTCGTAAATCTCTTTTTCGGCCAGCTCTATGGAAACGGTGAGCCACTGAATGTGAGGCAGCGCGGGCTCCGGCGTGCGATGAACGCACGCAGCGAGCGGGATCACAAGCGCGCAGGCGATGGGGAGCGATCTCATTCCTACAATGATTGTGCATTGCATCGAAGTTCGCAAACTACGTCATCATTGCCGCCTGCTACGTAGGCCGCACGATACTCTGCGAATCTTCCGCCTGCGATAATGCGCCCAACCCCAGCAGGAGAATGGAATGCAGGCGCAGCAGCTCGCCGTTATTCGCTACACAAAGCTCGATATCGCACAGTGGATTGCAGCGGGACTCGGGAATTGCCGCAATCCTGCTACTTCGCTCTGCCTGGCTCGCTACGCGGCGGCGCAGCTGCAATCAGCGGCGTTGATTCCGCTGTCACCCCGCAAAGTCGGCCGCCACAAGCCGTGCGACGTATCCCTGCTCCGCCGCGAGCTCAGGAGTTCCGCGCGCGATGG
>JAKFCC010000072.1:0-31467 GCA_036676795.1 Gemmatimonadota bacterium | reverse complement strand
GCAAGTGCGCGGCGGCTCGCAGGCCAGCTCGGCGCGCGGACCCTCGAGATTCCCGCGGGCGGGAAAGCGGCATATCATGCAGCTGCTGTAATGGCCTCCAACTTTCCGGTCGCGCTTGCGTACGCGGCGTCCCACCTGATGCATTCAACGGGAATACCCGACAGGAGTGCGCAAAGCGCGGTCGTCTCGCTCATAAACGCCGCGGTTGGGAACCTCTCCAACGCAAGCCCTGTTGACGCGCTGACGGGCCCAATCGTCCGTGGCGATGCCGACACCGTTCGCAAGCACGTGGAGACGCTGTCAGGACAGCCAGAGCTGCTTGCGGTCTATCGCGCCATGTCGGAAGTGGCGCTCAGGGTTGCACGCGAGCGGGGGATGGACTCCCAGACGCTCGCGGCAATTCGTTCAGTCCTCGGAGCTACCTCGCGCCTGTAAGCGCTGACTGATCGACCACGCGCGTTCCCGCCGGCGGGACGAACTTGAAGGCCGATTTCGGGATGGACACATTCGGCTTCCAGGAAATGATTTCCACCACGCGCTTGAGTCCATTTGCATCAGTCGTCTCGAATTTTCTCACGGATGCATCGGCAGCGTCGATCCAGACGATCGCTTTCGTAAACGCTGTCTGCTGGCGTGGGATGAGCTGGAACATCTGCGTCCCGCGGCCGCCGACTTTCGCTGAACCCAGCGACTTTATGCTGTACTTCGTGCGCGGTGACACGAGGAACTGGCTTCCGGGATCGACGTTGTTCATGGCGCCTCCCGAATTCGGGAGCTTGATAACCTGTCCCGGCGCGCTCATGGGCGAATAGATCCAGAGCGAAGTTCCGTCTGCAACCAGTCTGTCGCCGTCGGTGCCGCTGAACTTCACGGAGAGAAGGTTCGGCGCCCGGCGGAGCAGGACTCCGCGGCTGATGCTCGTGCTGCCCGTCAGCGGGTTCGTGAGAGTCTGCTTGAAATCAGCGCGGGCTGTAGTCGTCTTTTCGTACTTGGCGACTGCGCGGTCGAGGAGATCCGACTGTGCCTGCGCGGGAAGAGCGGCCGCGATGGCGGCGGCAAATAGGATGCGATATGTCATACTGAACACTACACCAGCTGGACTGCCGCCGTTCCCGAATCCGAGGTAATTGTGCGTCCAATTGCTGTTGCGATGTTGCGGAGTTCGCGAACCAGTGTTTCGAACTGCTCGGGATACAGAGACTGGGCACCATCGGACAGAGCCCTCTCCGGCGCCGGATGGACTTCAACCAGGACTCCGTCGGCACCCGCCGCAATCGACGCGCGCGCCATCGGGAGAACCATGTCGCGAACTCCGGTCCCGTGACTCGGGTCGGCGAGAATGGGGAGGTGGGAAATCTTCTGCACGATGGGAATTGCGGTGAGATCCAGCAGGTTCCGCGTGGACTGGTCGAAGCTTCGCACGCCGCGCTCGCAGAGAATCACGTTTGGATTTCCTTCCGCGAGAATGTACTCCGCGCTCAGCAGTAGATCCGGAATGGTTGCGGCCATTCCACGCTTGAGAAGCACCGGCTTGCCGATGCGTCCCACAACTTTCAGCAGTGAGTAGTTCTGCATGTTGCGCGCACCGATCTGAATGCAATCGGCCACTTCGGCGGCGGCATATGCGCCTTCTTCATCGACTGCTTCGGTGACGATCGCCAGGCCGGTTTCACGCTTGGCCAGTGCCAGCAGCTCGAGACCGCGCTTTCCCAGTCCCTGAAAGGAGTAGGGCGAGCTGCGCGGCTTGAATGCCCCGCCGCGCAGGGCAGACCCACCCGCGTCCCGAACAGCCCGGGCGGCGGTGAGAATCTGGTCCTCGGTCTCGACAGAGCAGGGCCCGGCGATGATCACCACCTCGCTGCCGCCCACGGCGACGCCCGGGGCGATCTGCACGATCGTGTTCTCGGGGCGCCATTCACGCGAAACCTGCTTGTAAGGCGGCGTAACATGAATGACCTCGGACACGCCGGGCAGCCCCTGAATCCGCGTGGCGTCCACGCGACCGTCATTTCCTGTCACTCCAATGGCAGTGCGCTGAGCGCCTGTTATCGGCCTCGCGTCATAGCCCATTTCCCGAATTGTCTGCACGACGCGCGCAATATCTGTCTGCGCCGCGCCCTGCTGCATTACAACTAACATTTACGGTCCGAGTATCTGGTTAGGCGACAGCCGGCTGCATGTCCCGGGTATCGATTTCACCCGTTATTGCGGAATCTATCGCAGCGCCGCGCATCCGCACGCTCACAATGGATGAGACCCCCGGTTCCTGCATTGTAACGCCGTAAACAGCGTCTGCGGCCTCGGTTGTGGTGCGGGGATTGTGCGTAATCACGATGAACTGGGTTCGCTCCTTGAAGCGGTTCAGCATCGTGACGAACCTGCCGATGTTCGCATCGTCCAGTGGTGCATCGACTTCGTCTAGCAGGCAGAACGGGCTCGGCTTGGTGAGGAAAATTCCGAAGAGAAGCGAGAGCGCCACCAGTGCACGCTCGCCGCTGGAGAGCAAATGGATGCGCTGCGTGCGCTTCCCGCGCGGCGATGCATGAATTTCGATGTCACCATCGAGCGGGGAGTCGGGATTCTCGAGGCGCAGGTCGCATTCGCCGCCGCCGAAGAGCGTGATGAATATGGACCGGAAGTTCTCGCGAACCTTCACGAACGTCGTGAGGAAAAGCTCACGCGCAGTTGTGTCGATTTCCCGGATGGCCTGCTGGAGTGAAAGCCGCGCGGCGTACAGGTCATCGCGCTGGGTCGTGAGGAATTCGAGGCGCTTCTGCTCTTCCTCGTGTTCCTCGACGGCCAGCGGATTCACAGCCCCGAGCGCATCGAGCTGTTCCCTCAGTGTCGCAGCTTCAGCTCGCAGGTCTTCGTCGGAGGCTTCGATTGCGGTTGCCTCGTTCAGGAGATCCTCGAGCGGACGGCGCCATTCAGTCTCGAGGCGCTCGCGAATTGCGGTACGGCGCCCGCTCAGGTCGCTGAGGCGCAGCTCCGCAGTGTGCAGCTCTTCGTTGAGCGAGGCAGCGCCTTTGCGACGATCGTCGAGGGTGTGCTCAGCGGCAGCGAGAGCTTCATCCGCTGTCGTGACAGCCAGCTCCGCTGATGCAAGCCTTGCCTCTGCATCGTTCAAGGTGGAGTCGCGGGACGCAAGGTCGAGATTCCACTCAGCCAGCTGTGACGCCAGCTCGGAGTCTGCCGCAGAAAGGTGGGACAGCTCGCTCTCGAGCGATGCGAGCCGGGCCGATGCGGAAGTGTACTCTGCATTCAGGTGCCGCTCACGATCGGCAGCTACCTGAAGGCGCGCCTGAGCCTGCGCCTGCGAAACCTGGCTGACCGTTCTCAGGTCGCGTGACTCTTCCTGCTTGTCCTCTGCCTGCGAGAGGGCCGCCCGTGCCTGCACGATTTCCGCAGCCTTGGCATCAACTGATGTTGCAGCGTCCGCAAGATTGCGATCCGCAATGCGGATGCGCTCCTGAAGCTCCTCCTCGCGCTCGGCCAGCTTCGACAGAATCGCACGTGCTTCGGCCAGCTCGCGGTTCGCCCGCTGCTCGCTCCGCGTAACTGCCACGACCCTGTCAGTCGCCTCGGCCAGCTCACGGTTGGCGGCTGTGTAAACATCGTCCATCGACCCTACGCTAAGCTCGGCAAGGCCAAGCGCGGCGCGGAAGGTCTCCGCTGCTGCGCTTGCTCGCGCACGGGCGCTTTCGCTCTCGATGATCCCGCGATGGAGATCTTCGATCTCGGCGCGCCTTCGCAGCGGTCCGGGCCCCACGACATTACCCGGCAGCCAGACAGCTCCGCGCGAGTCACTGAAGGCCGTGCCGTTCTGCTCTGCAATCACCCCTGCAAGCAGCACGCGCGCCCACTTGTCGGCAGGAGCAGCTGCCTGTACCAGCCGGAGAAGATCTCCGGAAAGTGCCGATGCATCCACCGCATTCTCCATCGCGCTGACGCGATCGAGCGGGAGCAGAAGCAGGGGCCCCGGGTTGTTCATTGCATGCCATAGACGGACCCGCTCAGCTGCGTCCATGTCGCGCACAAGGACTGCGTTGAGCGAAGGACCGAGATACCGCTCGACCATGCCGGCCGCCGCGGAATCGGCACGAATGAAATCACTCAGTGGACCGAGGATGGCCCCGTCGCCGAATGTCTCGCGCTCTTCCAGCAGTCTTGCTGCTGCTGGCGCGAGACCAACGCGCTCGCGCTCGAGCGCTTCCAGCGCGTGCATCTTTGCCTCGAGCGACGAATGCAGCTCGTCCAACCGCTGCATTTCAGAGCGTGCGCCCGCGTCGTCTTCTCTCGCCTTGCGCGCTGCTGCACGCGCTGCTTCCAGCGACGTGGCGGCTTCAGCAGCCCGCTCACGCGCGCGCTCGACCGCATCATTGGCTTCGCCAAGCTCGCGATGTACGGCTTCTGCCGCGTCGAAAAGAGTCAGCTGCTCGCCGCCAACGCGTTCCCGGCGGGTAGCGATATCCTGAAGCTCGCGCTCGTCAGCCTGTCGGTCGAGTGTAAGCCGGTGGACGCGCTCCTGCAGGTCTCGCAGTTCAGTTTCCCGGCGCTCCAGCTCATGCCTCGCGGCTGCGAGTGCAGCGCGGACTGACTCTTCTTCCGCTACTCGCTTGGCGACGGCTTCGGTGTACTCGCGCAGCTCGTCTTCAAGGCGTGCACGCTCAGTGGCGGCTGCCTTGAGATCGTCGCTGACGCGGCCGGCAACAGCGCTGCCTTCCTGTCGCTCTTCGTGCGCCCGCTGCCGCCGATTTTCGGCGTTGCGCTGCCGCTCCTCTGCGACGGCGATCGACTTGCGAAGCTGCTGGGTGTTCTCGCGCAGGTCCATGACCAGTCTGGCCAGCTCTCCACGCTCGCCTTCCGCCGCCGCTCTCAAGCCGTGTGCTGCATCCCGCTGGGCCTCTGCCGCCACCACTGCTTCCTCTTCGGCGGGCACATCACTGCGAAGCACCGCAACCCGTCCCTCGAGGCGGGTAAGCTCATCGCGCCACGCGTCCATCTCGCGCGCTGCGAGGGCGACTTCCACGGTAAAGCGCCGCGTCATGAGTTCCGCATGGCGTTCTGATCTCTTTCGCTGGCGCGCAAGTGAACGCACCTGCGTCTGCACCTCGGAGATCAGGTCCTCGAGACGGCTCAGGTCTGTGGACGTCTCCTCGAGCCGGCGCTCGGTGCTGCGCTTCCTGTCACGGTACAGTCCGATGCCTGCAGCTTCCTCGAACAGCTCTCGGCGGTCGTCGGGACGATCCGACAGCAGGGCGTCGATCATCTTGGACTCGATGACCACTCCGGAGTCGGCTCCGAGTCCGGTGCCGCGCAGCAGGTCGTGAATGTCACGAAGGCGGCAGGGCGCCTTGTTGAGGAAATAGTCGCTCTCGCCCGACCGGCTCAGCCGGCGGGTGATGACTACCTCCCGGAATGGAACGTCGAGAATTCCGGCATCATTGTCGAAGTGCAGGGAAACTTCCGCGACGTTCACAGCGCGTCGGGCAGACGACCCCTGAAAGATGACTTCGTCCATCTTCGCGCCGCGGAGCGCACGCGCGCGCTGTTCGCCCAGAACCCAGCGAACTGCGTCGGAAACGTTGGATTTTCCACAACCATTTGGACCGACAACCGCAGTGACGCCAGGCTCGAATAGGAGCTCAGTAGAATCCGCAAAAGACTTGAAACCGTGTAACTCGAGCTTGGTCAAACGCACTTACGGATATCTCCCTGTTCGATAAACGAGCACCGGATTCATTCCCGCGCTCCTGAGCTGGTCAGCATACTGCTTCGATTCGGCTGCACTTGAAAATGCGCCCGTGAAAACGCGCGAGCTTCCGTCAGCCTGCGTGAGTCCGTACGGCGAAATGCCGCCCTTCGACAAGCTGTCAACCGATTTCTTCACGCGCGCCGCCATTCCAGCGTCTGCCGGGATGGTATCCACCAGGAATGCCAGCGGCGTTTCAACCACCGCACCCGAACTGTCCGGAATGACCTTCTTCCGGCGCAGAGAGACGAGGAGCGAGTCGGCTTCCTCGCGCTTCGCGAAGGCTCCGCCGATAACCTTGTACCAAACCGCCTGATCCGGCCCGACAGGAATGGCTGATACGGTCCCCGCTGGAATAGATGACCGGTATTTACGCAGTGTAAAAATAGCACCACTCTGTGTATTTGCCGCGAGAATTTCTACAGAAAAGCGCGCCGAATTTGCCGAGTCGGCCGGGTTGGAAATGAGGGGCAGGCCGGCGATGGCGGCCGTGGATGATCCCGCGGTCTCCAGCGTCGAGGACGCGGCAGCCAGTGCCGAGTCTGCTGCCACAGGAGCCGGTGGCGCCATGGACTGCCGCAGCCAGAAATAGTTAAGTCCGGCGGCCACACCCGCGGCGATCACCAGCAGGGAGACGATCACCGTGAGGATGCGTTTCCAGGAAAATCCCCCTTCTTCGATACGCTCATCACGGTGCATGACCGGCTCGGGAACCCGGGCTATGACACGGGCATGGGGAGCAGACGCGACCTTGTCCACTCCTACCGCTACGATTCCGTCCACCTGTGCAATCAGCTCGTGAATCGATTCCGCCCCGACAGGTGCCAGAAGCAGCAGGAGGGAGCCTCCCTCGAGGAGCCGCTCCGAATAGGCCTTCCAGCGCCGGCTTCTAAAGACCTGGACCTGATCGATAGACTCCGTGCCGCCCCCGATGATGGCAAGCCGATCGTTTTGCGGGGAGGTTTGGGCGGCAGTTGCCAGGGAAACGCCGTAAGTGAAGCAGTCCGAGACCCCGGGCGCATCCGCAGTCGCATCGAGGATGCGATCAAGAGCAGGATCCTCCCAGAGATTTGCAATTACTACCGAGCGGTAGGGTGCCTCGGTATCGGCGATTCCAAGCGCGGTAAAGGCAGCGTCTCGCCCCTCGTGACCAGTAACAACTGCTGCCGTGTAACTGCGCAAAAGCGGCGCGAATTTCCGCCCCGCTTCGCGCCACCCTTCATCCTGGCGTGCGTTGTTTTCCGCGCTCACGGATAACCTTCGTAAACCCAGAAGGAGCGCCCGGAAAGGCGGCCGGCACGGTCAGCTTCCTCACGTGACGGGTAGGGGCCAAGTACGACCCGGAAAATCGGTGCGCCGTTACTCACAGTTTGCACGACTTTCGGGTGGTTTCCATTGACGGTAATTGAATTTGCCAGGTCACGTGCGCTGGCCTCACGCAGCAATGCAGCGAATGATAGCGTGAACTGGCGTGTGGGAGGAGCGGAAACAACAGAGTCCGCAGCTGGAGGCACAGTAACCGGGTCGGCGATGCCACTGTCGGGGAGCGCGGCCGAGTCAGTGAGCAGGGAATCCTCCGAACCGAAGGTCACGGGCTCGTCCACACCTTCAGCGCGTGGCCTGAAGCCGTTCCAGGTAAAGAAAAACCAGAAATCGCGTGCCCCGTTTACCATCTTTCGCGACTCACGCCCGGTTTCCGGCTCTATGAACACGACATCGGGCCCGTGTACAATGGCCAGCTTCCCGTCGGGCGAGAACGCAGGCAGGTCGTTGGTCCATTTCGATGCCTGCGATTGCATCAATCTGTTTGTGCCGACCGCTATGACCCAGATGGAATCGGAGGACGGATTGCGCGCCAGGAGATATCTGCCAAGCGGATCCATGCGCATCTGCGACGGAGCCGCGGGCAGCTTGATGGTATGAGTAATCTCTTCCTGATACCGATCCACCACGGCGATTTCCGCCCTCTGCTTGAACGCGACGTAGATCCTGTCACCGCTTGGCGTGGGCTGGAGAACGGCAGGCTTATCCGGCAACCGAATGGGTGCTACTGCCTCGAGTGTACGGAGCCTCACGCCCACGAGACGGTTTTCGCCGGCGAAGTACAGCCGGTCACCAGCCATCGCAGAAATCGACCGCACCGCGTTGGCCAGCTTAGTGGTCGCGTAGATCGAGTCTTCGGGCGGACGCAGCAGCCACACACTCGTGGAGGTGCTGTTTCCTCCCGCCACGATGATCGATCCGTTGCTTTGCGTGAAGACTGCACTCGCAGGTACCGGCGGCTTGAAGTTCCAGTCTCCACCGGCGGGACTCAGCCGGACCACGCTTCCCTTGGCGTCGATTCCGTAGATGTCGGAGCCCGCAGCAGACGCGAGACTCGTGAGCTTTTGCCGGCCGGCATTGCGAACCTCGCCGGAGCGCAGGTCAATTCGAGCGGCAAGTCCCTTGTTGTCGATGTAAGCGACCACACCGGATTCCGCATCGAAGCCCAGGACTTTGCCGATCGTTGCCGTGGACTGTGACCGCCAGATGCTCGAGTCGGGCGCAGCGAGAAGGGCCGCCCTGGCGATCCCGCCTGCGCGGGATGCCCTCAGCACGATCGCGTCAGGACCGCGCGATGCAGATGAGGAAGGGGCTGCCGACTGTTGGGCCTCGTCGCCCTTGCAGGCGACAAGGACCAGGGTCAGTCCGACAAGTCTCCGGAGTTGGATTAGAAGCTTGGTCCGAGCGAGAATGTCCAGTTGGCTTTCCGACCAGTGACATCCCTTGGAACCGCGTAGTCCCACCGGAGTATGGCGATGTTGAAGAGGTTTACCCGCAATCCGAAACCGTAGCTGGTCAACGGATATCGCATCGTCTCAAAGTTATAATCAGCGGGCTTCGAGAGCGAGACTGACTGGCCCTTGCTCCAGGCCAGTCCTGCGTCGTAGAAGAGTACGCCATCCACCGGCGGCAGGCCGATAGGCAGCGAGCCAAGGTCAAAGCGGCGGATGAGAGGGAAGCGAAGCTCCGCATTTCCCACGGCGACTCGGCTTCCAACCAGCTGCACAGTATTGCATGAGGCGCTGGCTCCAATCGTCGACGTGCACTCGTATCCGTAGAAATTCGCGCGATCGTAACCGCGCACATATTCGGGGCGGCCGATGTACTTGGGGAAGACTCCTTCATCCCGTCCGACCGCAGCATTGAAGAGTCCCCTCACCGCGAACGTGAGCGAATTGAAGCGGATGGGGAAGTACTGCCGGTAGTCGGCGAGGTAGTCGATCCACTTCAGGTTGCCGACAGCAGGCGCGACCTGAAAGCGGGCCCGGCGCCCGCTGATGGGACCGGTCGAAGTGGCGAGCGTGTTGTCAGTCACGAACGCAACCTGAGGCGCGAAGAAGTTGTACGCCGGTTCCTTGCTGACTGTCTGCAGCGACTGACCTGTGCAGCCGTTAGAGTAGCAGTCCTGGACCAGCGCCACGCTCGCACGGTCGATGTTGTTGAACTGAAGCCCCGTCTCGAACCGTGTGAACCGGTTGAGAGGGTACAGGCCCGTCGCAAATCCCGTTCGCAGCACATAGCGAGTGTATGGAATTACATAGCGAACTCCGCCATTCGGGAGCTGCTCTGTTTCATACTGCGATGACTGCGGAAGGAACACTGGTTCCTGATATCCGCCCACGGTGTACTGGAAGCGCCGGCTGAGATTGGTGTACGCGGCCAGGAAGCTCGCGTCGCTCAGCTGACCATAAACTGACGCGGAGAGAGCGATCTGGTGATTGGACAGCAGATCGCCAAGCACGATCGTCGTTCCACCCTGGAACCCGCTCAGTCCATACTGATTGCCGGTCGCGTAGCCGATCTGCGGCTGTGAGATGTAGTCGGGCCTGAACGCAACCTTGTACTTGTACTCCTTGAATCTCGTGGTGTCCGGCAGTCCAAAGGTTGGATTCGCCAGCAGCTGCGCCACGTTGGTGGTGCCACCCTCGACCGAACGCTCGGCTGCGGGAATGTCGGCTGAGCGACGGTTTCCGGCAGGTGCGCGGTATGTGGATGTCTGCAGCCCTGATTTCTCGCGGGCCGTCAAAGTGTCTGACGCGGCAGTCTGCGCATTGGCGACCTTCTGCGCCGAAGCTTCTGCGGATGCATTTGCCTGGCGAACTGTGGTCAGGGTGCGACGAAGCGACCGAGGATTGTCGATCGACCAGATGGAGTAGTCGCCGTTCTCGTAATATGTGAACGCAAGCCTGTCGGTCGTGCGCGCCCAGCTGATCGCCGGGCTGTACTCGGTGATTGCAGATACGCCGGAGATCAGGTTGGTGACCTGGGAGTATGCCTGCGTCGCGAGCTCGTACATGAATATCTGCGGTGCGCCCGTGCGATCCGAAATGAAGGCCACTGCTGCACCATCAGGTGACCAGACAGGATTGATGTTCAGTCCGGCCTGGTTTGCCGGCTGGGTAATCCTTCCGCTGGCAACATCATAGAAGGCAATTCTCCACTCCGGAAACACGAGCGTTTCAAACGATGTTTCAGGAGAGCGGTCTGTGGCGAATACGACGGTACGGCCGTCAGGTGACCAGTTGGGCTGAAGATCCCCATACCTGTCGTTGGTCAGCTGCTTCAGGTTCTTGCCGGACGCATCCACCATGAAGAGATCGGTGATGCCGCCCTTCGTCCCGCTGAAGATGATTCTGCTGTCGTCGGGCGACCAGGTTGGCCCGGTCATGCCGTCCAGGTCGGTATCGATGCGCCGCAGGATCTTCTGAGTCTCCGGCTCCATGATGTACAGCACGTCCTTGCCCTCTCGCATCGCGGTGAAGGCCAGGTATTTCCCGTTGTTCGAGAAGGCGCTCTGTGAATAGAGCAGTCGCAGCTCCTCGAAGTTCGGATCGAGTGTGCTCTTCACGAGCCGCTTGATGCGCTTGCCGGTCTTTGCATCGCCGAGCCACAGGTCGATGAAGACTTCACCGCGGTTGAACTCGCCGTTTGAGAGGAATGCGATGTACCGGCCGTCGTTCGACAGTGCGGGAGCAAGAAAGATTTCTCCGCCGCTCAGTCTGTGCGTAAGAAGGGGCTGCGCATACGCGCGAGCCCGGTCCATGCCCGAGGCCTCGCTCAGGTACCGGGACAGCACCCATTCCCGCCAGTCGCTGCTCAGTTCGTCGATGGGAAGCCCGAGTACCCGCTGGATAGCGCGCTCTACTCCGACGTTCGGCGTCGCCTGCAGGACTTCGCCGATCGCGGCATCACCCCAGCGCTCGCCGACATACTGCCAGAGCGACTCTCCAAAGCGGTAGGGGAAATACTTGTCGGGGCGGTCAGTCATCTGCGCAAGCGTCGGAACGTTCCCGGCAACAGCGGCGTCCCTCAGCCAGTTCGTGGTAAGCGTGTGATTGGGGCCAATGGCGAGATACTCGGCCATTCCTTCCATGAACCAGAGCGGGGGATTGATGCGCTCCAGGTTCTGCTGGTTTGCGCCGGCCTTGCCGCGCGCGAATACGTCATACTGGAATTCATGCACGAGTTCGTGGGCGAGAACGCGCTCGAAGCTGCGATAGTCGCCCGTGAACGGCATGATCAGCCGGTGGCGTCCCGACTCGGTGACACCGCCTACGCCTTCACCGAGGTCGCCGGTCACATTGTTCTGCCCGAAGTCCGCGCGGGATGCGTAGAGGATGACAGGCTTCTTTTCCCGGAACTGGTGTCCGAGAATCTGTGACAGCCTCGCGTACGACCGCTCCGCCATCCGCGCGGCGTCCAGCGCGGCCGTCTTTTCTTCCGTGTAGTAATGAACGAGGAAATGCTCGGTTTCGTAGACCCGCCAGTCGAAATGCTTGTACTGGACCTGGTTCTGGCCGAAATACCCTTGAGCGTTCGCTGTTTGCGCGGCCGCCAGCGCCGCAATAATCGCGATTCCCCGAACATATCTCATTGTGTGGCTCCCGTTGTGTCGATGCTTACCTGTTCAGCGTCGCTCCAGAGGCGTTCAATCTGATAAAAGGACCGCAATGCAGGATGGAACACGTGCACCACAAAATCGACAAAGTCGAGAAGTACCCAGCGCCCTCCCTGCAATCCTTCAGCGTGGTGAACCTTGAAACCCTCTTTTCGCATCACCTCGATTATGTGTTCACCTATCGAGCGTACGTGGGTGTCCGAGGTTCCACTCGCAATCACGAAATAATCGGTCATATCGGTAACGCCGTGCAGGTCGAGCAGGACGACGTCGTTGGCTTTCATGTCGAGACACAGGCTCGCTGCGCGCTGCGCAGCAGTTGTTACTTCCGGGAGGGTAGAGGCCATTCGGGGTGGTTGGAGGAGTACAGCCGGGCGGCGGTGAAGCAACCCGGCATCTACAGTATCATACAGTCGAACGAAAAGTTCCGCTTGCCTTCAAAAAGTGCATTTCGCACGCCAGTTGGAAGCGAAAAAAAGCCCGAAGCGCGGAGCTTCGGGCTTTTTTCTGCGCTTCTTACTGCTTGATGACCCAGACCTTGATCTCCGGGTGGACATCGGCGTGAAGCCGAATAGGCACCTTGTACACACCCAGGGAGCGAATCGGCTCATGCAGCTCGATCTGGCGCTTCTCGATGTGGAACCCCTGCTGCTCCAGCTGGGCAGCGATATCGGCTGACGTGACCGCTCCGAAGAGCTTTCCCTCGTCGCCTACCCGGGCGGAGAATGTCAGGGAAACCTGCTCCAGCTTCGTTGCGACCTCGGAAGCGGCTCCACGACGCGCCTCTTCGGCGCTCTCGAGGCGCTGGCGCTCCTGTTCGATGCGCTTCCGGTTGCCGGGGGTGGCTTCGTAGGCAAGGCCGCGGGGCAGCAGGAAATTGCGGCCATATCCGGGCGAAACTTTCACGATGTCGCCAGGGTGACCCAGCTTTTCGACTGCCTGTCTCAAAATGACTTCCATTGCCTGATCCTTATTTCAAACGGTTATCGACCGGTCCAGCGAGGCTCAAACGCTTTGAGCTCTTTTGCGCCAATCCAGCCATGTATCGCCCAGCCCCAGGCCGAGCGCAAGTATTCCTACAAGCGGCCACGCCAGAAGCGTGGCAAAAACGAGTGCGACCATCAAGGCACGGCCCTTGGTCATCCATGCAAGAATCCCGAAACCCCGCATGACGTAAAGGGCACCAAAAAAGACGAGCAGGTTCAGTCCGGCGCTGCGACCTTCGACGAACCTCGGTAACAGAAAAATAGTCGCCCCGGCCGCCAATCCCCAGACGAGCTGGTCATTGAAGGTGAAATCCCGCAGGCGACCGAGCGGGAGGCCTACCGGTTGTGTGGCAAAGCGGTGGTACACCGCCCATGCGAACGCAAGAACCGCAAGGGACTCCAGCGCCAGGAATGCAGCCACCAGGCTGCTCGAGACGGGTGGTATGGACCTGAGCTGTGCCTCGCTTTGCGCAGGCATTTCAGCCAGCGATGGCGAGTTGGCGCTCATTTCCTGCCACTCCTTTGACTGCGAACCCTTTTGGAGATTCGCGATCGACTCAGCGTTTCGCCGGGTGAATTCAACTCTGGCCACGTTGGCAACTCTCGCGGCACCGCCCGGCCCACTGGCCGCCATCCCGAAGGCGATCAGCATGGCAACTCCTACCGAAGCGAGCGCACGCGGAAAAAATGACAGGGTCGTCGCGAGCATCGTCGACAGGCCAAAGCACGCAGCCAGGAGGAGCGCCCAGCCTCTCGCCATGAAATCGTAGGAGCTTCCGGCCGGCCCGGCGCTCTGTGCGAGCATCCACACAGCGACGACAGTCCAGACAGCGGCGAACGCGAAACGCTCGCCATTACGCCATCCTGCGAGCGCGCAGGCCGCTATGGCCGGGATTACCAGCAGCATTGTCTGCTCGATCGGCAGGAACGCGCGAACGTGCGGGACGAGTGGAACGAGGAGGATTGCCGCTGCTGCAAAAACCAGCCGCCGCCACGGCTGCCTTGTGGGCTCCACTGTGACGGCGGCTGTCATTCGTTACGCCTGATGTCCGCGGGTGTACGGAATCAGAGCGAGGTAGCGTGCGCGCTTGATTGCTGTGGAGAGCTGGCGCTGGTGACGCGCACAGGTTCCGCTCAGGCGGCTCGGGAGAATCTTGCCCTGATCCGTAATGAAACGGCCGAGGGTGCGATCATCCTTGTAATCGATCCAGCGGACACGCCCTTCGCAGAAGGGGCAGCTTTTCTGTGGTCTACGCATTGTTGTTAATCCTCGTCGTCGTCATCGTCATCGCGACGCGCGGCGGCCGCGAGTTCTTCATCACTCATGTGCGGTGCTCCAAGCTCATTCTCATGCAGGGTGATGAGATAGCGCATCACTCCGTCGTCGAGCTTGAGCGCGCGCTCGAACTCGGGCAGAACGCCCGGCTCGGCTGAGAAACGGGCGATCGTGTAGTAGCCGTTCTCCTTGGTGCCGATGGGGTAGGCGAGCTGGCGGCGACCCCAATGCGTAACTTCGGGCGTTCCTTCGCCCAGCATTCCGTGGAATCGGCTGATCTTGTCGTTGATGGCGGCGTCTTCGAGTGTTGAATCGAAGATGTACACCGCCTCGTAGTCACGAGGCATGTGGCAATCCTCCTTTGGTCGTTAGCCCTCCGCGGTTTGCCGTCGCGGCGGGAGGGGGTCAGGGTGACCCTATGGTTAAGAGTGAAACTTAAGGTATCTGAGCTGCAAAAGGAACCGCTGTCAGCTCTAAGCGTCCAGCTATCAGCTTCAAGCTCGTTCTTGGCTTCGGAGCGAGAAACACCGAGCTTGAAGCCAATAGCTCAACGCTACCTGCTGTTAGCTCGCTCTCGCCTAAACGTTGAAGCGGAAGAGCAGGACGTCCCCGTCTTTCACGACGTATTCCTTTCCTTCAGACCGTACCGCGCCTTTTTCCTTCGCGCCCTTCCAGCCACCGAGCGAGATGAACTCCTCGTATGCGACGGTCTCGGCGCGGATGAAGCCCTTTTCAAAATCTGTGTGAATCACAGCAGCAGCCTTCGGCGCCGTGTCGCCATTGTGAATGGTCCAGGCACGCACTTCCTGCTCGCCGGCCGTGAAGTAGGTCTGCAGCCCCATGAGGTGGTAGCCGGCGCGAATCAGGCGGTCGAGGCCGGCTGATTCGAGACCCAGTGACGACAGGAAATCCGCGCGATCCTCCGGCGGCAGCTCGGCGAGCTCGGCCTCGATGCGGGCGGAGAAGGGCACCACTTCCGCATGCTCTCCGCTGGCCGCGATTGCCGCGCGCAGTGCTGTCACGTGCGGGCCTTCCTCGCCACTCAGCTCTGCGTCAGTCACGTTCGCCGCGTACAGCACCGGCTTGGTCGTCAGCAG
Organism: Gemmatimonadota bacterium; assembly: GCA_036676795.1. Lineage (GTDB taxonomy): Bacteria > Gemmatimonadota > Gemmatimonadetes > Gemmatimonadales > Gemmatimonadaceae > UBA4720. The sequence goes on along the minus strand of JAKFCC010000072.1, from coordinate 16,415 downwards.
GCTCAAAGGTGCGAGAATGGCCAGCTCCTCCTTCGAAAGCTTCGCTTCCCAGAGCCCGCGCCCTTCCTTGAGGAAGGAGTACGCTTTTTCGAGGGGACCGAGCTCGGCCAGCGCTTCCTTGTCACCGGTTTTCGCGGATCGCTTCGTCTTGTCGAGCCGTTTTTCAAGCGACGTCAGGTCTGACAGCGCCAGCTCGAACTCGATTACTTCGCGGTCACGCACCGGATCCACACCGCCCATGACGTGCGTGACATCCTCGTCCTCGAAGCAGCGCACTACGTGAACGATCGCGTCGGTCTCACGAATGTTCGCCAGGAACTTGTTGCCAAGTCCTTCGCCCTCGGCGGCTCCCTTGACCAGGCCTGCGATATCCACGAACTGAACCACCGCCGGGACCGTGCGCTTGGGCTGGACGATCTCTGCAATGGCGGCGATGCGAGGGTCGGGAACCTCCACCATTCCTACGTTCGGCTCCACGGTGCAGAACGGATAGTTCGCAGCCTCAGCCTTCGCCGATGTAAGCGCATTGAACAGCGTGGATTTTCCAACATTGGGCAGACCAACGATTCCAAGTTTCAGCATTTATCTAAAGTATGAGCAAAGCGCGACAGGGAAGAAGCGGATGACGACGGACAACCGCGGAAAGTGTTTTCTTCATGACCAACGGACTGACAATGTTGTTAACAGGAAACTAGTCCGTTCTTGTCCGTAGTTTCCGCTCTTTCCCTGTCGCGCTTTTGTAGTGTCTAAGATGATTCGCCGGCGTCGTCGTTCTTTGAGAGCGCATTGTGCAGGTTCATCGCTTTTTCGATCCCATCCCGCACAAACAGATCACACGCATCGGTGAACTTCGGCATCATCTCGAGAATCGTTTCCCGCTCATCCTTTGCGAACGGAGCTAAAACGAAATCCGCGAGATCCTTGTAGATGCCTTTGCGTTCTTCCGAAGGCCCAACACCGATGCGCAGCCGCGGGTACTCGATACCCTCTACAGCCTGCTCGACGCTCTTCAATCCGTTGTGCCCGCCCGCGCTTCCACGCGCGCGCAGGCGATACCTCCCAACCGGCAGTGCGACGTCGTCCACGACAACCAGAAGATCTTTTGACGGAGCCCAGAACGGCCTTCGCAAGAACGTCTTCAACGCCTGGCCACTCAGGTTCATGAATGTCTGTGGCTTTACCAGGCGCACCCGGTGCAGCCCAAGCATTCCCTGGGTTACCAGTGAATCGTTGTCCTTACGCCATGCATCGAAATGCCAAACGTCGGCCAGGTGGTCGAGTACCCACCAGCCGACGTTGTGACGTGTTGCCTCGTACTGTCGCCCCGGATTCCCGAGGCCGAAAATAACCTTCAAGGTTTAGCGGAAGACTACTTCTTCTCTTCCGCTTCCTCGTCGTCAGCCTTCGCCTTGCGAATGACTTCAGGCTCGGCGGCTGCGGCTCCTTCCTCACCCTCGGCCGGTGCCACGGTCTCGATTGCTGCACGCGGTGCGGAAACGACGCAGATGGGGGACGACTTGTCGCCCATGACTTCGACGCCTTCAGGCAGCGTGATCTCGTCGATGTGAATCGACATGCCGATCTGCAGGTGGTCGATGTTCACGTCGATGTGGTTCGGAATGTTCGCCGGGTCGACGCGGACTTCGAGATCGCGCATCGTCTGGTCGAGCACACCGGCGTTGAGGCGGACGCCCTCGGAAACTCCGACGAGAATGATCGGCACGCGCACGGTGATCTTCTCACCGGCTACGAGCTCCTGGAAATCCACGTGAAGAATCTGGCGCTTGAACGGGTGGCGCTGGATCTCGCGGATCAGGGTCTTGGAGCTCGTTCCGCCAACACTGAGGTCGATGACCGTGTTTTCCGCGGAGATCGATCCGAGCAGCTTTTCGAGCTCACGGGTGTCGACTGCAAGCGACTGCGGCTTGCGCTTGTGGCCATAGATGGTCGCCGGGATCTTGCCGGAGCTGCGGAGCGAGCGCGCGGCGCCCTTTCCGGACTCGTCTCTGGTGGTTGCTGAAAGATTTGCAGTTGCCATAAAAACTTCCTTCCCTGGTTACTCGAAAAGCGAGCTGACGGATTGCTCGCTGTGTATGTATCGGACCGCCTTGCCCAGCAGCTCTCCAACTGAAAGAACACAGAGCTGAGGGAACCTCTTTTCCTCGGAAATCATGATGCTGTCCGTAACCACGACTTCCTTGATTGGTGCACTGGTCAGCCTCTCCACCGCCGGCCCGCTGAGAAGGGCATGGGTCGCACAGACGAACACGTCCAGCGCTCCAAGATTCTTCAGGGCCCGAGCTGCTTCCGAGACCGTTCCAGCCGTATCGATCATGTCGTCCGCAAGAATGCAATGCTTGCCTTCGACTTCACCGACAACGTTTACAACTTCAGACACGTTCGCTTTCGGCCGACGCTTGTCGATGATGGCGAGCGAGCCGTTCAATCTCTTTGCAAAACCCCGGGCCATCTTCGCAGAGCCGACATCCGGCGCAACGATTACCGGCTCACCGAGATCCTTCTTTCGAAAGTGTGAAACAAACACCGGTGCCGCATACAGGTGATCCACCGGAACGTCGAAGAAACCCTGCAGCTGGTGTTGATGGAAATCGAGTCCCACAACGCGGTCGGCTCCGGCTGTCACGATCATGTTCGCGAGCAGCTTGGCACCAATTGCGACGCGGGGCTGGTCCTTCCTGTCCTGGCGTGAATATCCGTAGTAGGGCATCACGCAGGTTATGCGAGCCGCCGAAGCACGCCTTGCAGCGTCGATCAGCAGCACCAGCTCCATGATATTTTCGGCGGGCGGGTTCGTCGGCTGCACAATGAAGACATCGTTTCCACGAATGTTCTCATCGATGCGTACGAAGATCTCGCCATCCGCGAAGCGGGTGACCGTTGCACTGGCCAGCTCCACTCCAAGTGTCCGTGCGATCTCTTCTCCGAGGCGCGGGTTCGCCGAGCCGCAGAGAATTTTCAAGCCGTGACTGGGTACGGATAGTCCGTCCATGCCTAGGCAGCCTTTAAAGTTAAATGGGAGAGGGAGTTAGTTCAATTGCCCCCGGTGGATTCGAACCACCATTCTCGGATCCAAAGACCGATGTCCTGCCATTGGACGAGGGGGCAATGCCGAGCGGGAAAGCTAGCCCATAAGCTGGGGTTCAACAACCGAAGCAGCGGTGCGCGTCCAAAGCAAAGTCCATCCCGAAGGGATGGAAATCGGCAGCGGCTGCGTGCCATCCGGGAAAATGCCGAAAACCACTGAACCCGATCCGGTCATTCCCGCCATGGATGCCCCGGCGCTCCGCACCAGCTTGACTCCCTCGGCGATCTCGGGGTGATGGCGTTCGACTACAGGCTGGAGGTCATTCCCGATGATCTTCTCCAGATCTGCCCACCCAAGGCTCGCCCTGTTCCAGGGCGGTCGGTCGGCTGGCTTGTCGCCCGATTCGTCCAGCCACGCGTACGCGACGGCTGTGTCGATGGCAAAGTGGGGGACGAGCAGCGCCACGGGCCTGGGTTCAGGCACCGGCAGGGAAGTCAGGCGCTCCCCGTATCCTTCGCCGAGCGCGAAGGGAAAATCCACCGACATGAATGGCACGTCTGCGCCCAGGGTGGCTGCGACACTCAGTAAACGGTCCGGCGAAATGGGATCCGGGGCCATCCGGTTCAGGGCTCGGAGAACCGCACCGGCGTCAGCACTTCCTCCACCCAGGCCGGCGCCCACGGGAATATGCTTTTCCAGCCGAATGACCCATCCCTCGGGCCATCCGGTTTCCCGCGAAAACGCGCTGGCGGCGCGGAATGCGAGGTTCTGTTCCACGGCGCCGAGTTCCGCTGCCGCCAGAACAGACCGCTCATTGCTGCTTATCTCGATGAGAATGGAATCGGCGAGATCGAGGCGGAGAAAAAGAGTTTCCAGCGGGTGATATCCGTTGGCGTCCTTTCCCTTGATCCGGAGTGTCAGGTTGATCTTCGCCTGCGCTTCTATCCGGGACCTGGAAGACAGCACCTTCATTTCGCCGTTTCCGCGCTGGCGCTGATTTCCCTGAACTTCAGTCCCAGGGCCGCGAAGTAGTACGCCCCGATGATCGTTATCGGGATAAAGGAGAGGATATGGTATCCGATGGCCCAGCTTGTAGCTTCCTTCGCGCCGACTGCGAACAGCCCGAGTGAAACGACGGCGAGTTTCTCGAACAATCCGAAGAATCCCGGAGCAGACGGCACTGCAACTCCGAGGGCAATCAGGGCCTGGATGAAAAGAACTGCCGAGTAGGGAACGTCGATTCCCACCGCCTTCATTCCAACCCAGAAGGCCAGCGCATTGACAAGCCAGTGCAGAATTGCCCAGGAGAGTACCGCGAGAAAATGTCCTGGGTGCCGAAGGACGCTCAGTCCGTCACTGAACGCCATCAGCGCGGTGCGTCCCCTTTCCTCGATGGCCGGGGCGACCTTTCGCGCGAAGAGCTCGAACAGGCGCACAAGAAGCCCCGGGAAAAAGACCAGAGAATAGAGTGCACCCATCGCAACTATGACTATGAGTCCCGTGCCCGCTGCCCAGTTAGAGAGAGGCTGTCCTGCAATCGTCCCATTGGAGGGAAATTTCGGATCCAGCATCGCCACAGAGGCGAGGAGCAGGACCGTCAGGGCGTCGAAAATCCGATCAACTGCGAGCGAAGCTATCGCGGAGGAAAAAGGTATGGACGTTTCGCGCGTTAGCGCATAGGCGCGGGCAATTTCACCCGCGCGTGCGGGAATGACGTTGTTCACCATCATTCCAATCGCAGTGGACCGCCAGAGCGGCCCCATCTTCACTGTTGCAATGGGACTCAGAATCGTTCGCCAGCGGAAGGCCCGAATGGGGAAGATGATGGTTCCCAGGAAGGTGGCAACCATAAACAGGGCGATGTTCGACTGCCGGAGTTCCTGCCAGACAACCGCGAGTGACACATCGCGCAGGGTCCACCAGAGCAGCACGGCACTGAGGGCAATGCCGACTACGCTTCTGAGGCGCGCTTTCACGGCGCTTCTGTGGCTGCCAGGTCCATCAGGTCGAACAACTCGTGCAGCTCCTGTTCGGCCGGGGCGCGTTTTTGCGCCCGTGCGTGCGCTCCTATTTCACGTGCACGGTCGAGCGCGGCCCTGCCGCGGAATAGCAGGCGTTCGATGGGTACGATCTCATCTGTGGTCAGCGGTTCAGCGGGTTTCTTGTCGATATTGCCGCCGAGCCGGGCGATGCTTGCGTCCAGCAAATCCTTGAGAGCCTGTCCGCGCGTGGTTGTTGATGACTGAGGGGCTTCCTCCGAGTGTGCCAAACGCACGATGTGGGGCCCGGCGTCGTCATAGAAGAGCGCTGACACAGGAATGAGCCTCTGGTTCGGAACCTCTTCCCGTGTGAAGGTCATTACTTCGCGTGAGTGCCGGCGAAGTCTTATGTAATCACCTTCGTCGAGTTCCTTGACCCTTGCCACGCTGACGCGCAGCTCGGCCAGCCCGCCGAGTACTGCCGTTCGCAGCTCCGGCGTCCAGGGCACATTCTTCCGGATCACGTCGCGCGCGATCTTTTCGATTCCGCTGGCGATTTCCGCGAGGCTGGTCAGTCGCGCCATCAGGGCGCTCTGCGTCAGCCGCCGGGCCGCTGCAATGAAACGGCCCACATCGGGCATCGCTTCCTTGGCCGCCTCCTCCTCGAGGATGGCGAGCTGCTCGTTCGCTTCGAGAGTGAAGTAGTCGAACAGCCGTTCCGGCGTTTTCATGCTCATGTCGTTCGCGCCTTTCGCATCGCTTCTATCATATCCTTGACGGAGTTTCCCAGGCCGGTAAAGACAGCGCGGGATACAATCGAGTGTCCAATGTTCAACTCTTCAATCTCCGGGATTGTTGAAACCGCCCCTACGTTCTCGAGGTTGAGACCGTGGCCGGCATGTACTGCCAGTCCCAGTGATGCGCCAGCTGCCGCTGCACGCTGGAGCGCACCCAGTGAGCCGGGGCCGCCGTGCGCGTACGTGCCTGTGTGCAGCTCGATTGCGTCTACGCCGAGTGCGTGTGACTGCGCCACCGCCTCCGGCGTTGGATCGATGAAAAGACTGGTTCTGATCCCCGCGCCGCGCAGTGAGGCGATTGCCTTCTCGATCCGCTCTGGCGCGGTGAGCAGGTCCAGGCCGCCTTCTGTTGTAATTTCTTCACGCCGCTCGGGAACCAGCGTGACCTGGTCGGGTTTGATGGACAGGGCGATGTCGATCATGGAGGGAACGCAGGCAAGCTCCAGGTTGAAGTAGCTTTTTACCTGTGCCCTAAGGTTCCTTACATCGTCATCCTGTATGTGGCGGCGGTCTTCCCTGAGGTGCGCTGTTATTCCGTCGGCGCCGCTCAACTCGCATATGAGCGCAGCCGCAACCGGATCAGGCTCGGCGCCGCGTCTGGCCTGACGGAGGGTCGCCACATGATCGATGTTTATGTAAAGTCTCTGCCGGGAAGCTCGCATATCTGCTGGAACTTAGGCTCGCACTGACATTCGGAGAACCACGTGAGAAAAATCTTTGCCCTGTTGCTGGTTGCCGGCGCCTGTACTTCGGGCGCGCGCGGAGGCACAAATATGGGAACGGGAAGTCAACTGACCGGCTCCGCCGCCCCGCGCCTCGCCGTCGAGCAGTTCCTCAACGCCGTGAAAGCGCAGGACATTCAGGCGATGTCGAACATCTTTGGCACGAGCGGCGGCCCTGCCCGCGACAACATCGATCGCGTGGAACTGGAAAAGCGAATGCTGATTATGCAGTGCTTCTTCAACCACGACAAGTTTCGCATTACCGGCGAAAGCAACCAGGGTGCGAATCGCGTTTTTCAATTCGAGCTCACCCGGGGGACTCGATCGAGAAATACATCAGCGATGACAGTGCGCGGGCCGTCGGACCGGTGGTACATCGAGACGCTCGACATCGCTGCCGTCAGGGATTTTTGTGCGGAGCCGAAGAAGTAGGGACGACAACGTACGGCTACTGGCCTTTGGCTGACGCTATTGGCCGTTGGCCAGCCAATGGCCAATAGCGTAAGCCAATAGCCAATAGCTGTAAGTTGTGTTGCTTACGGGTCGGAGAGCTCCACCAGCACCCCGCCCGTCGATGCCGGATGCAGGAAGGCGATCCTTTTCCCCTCGGCCCCGATCCTCGGCACCTCATCTATCAGCCGGATCCCCGCCGCCCGGCACCGTTCCATAACGTCATCCAGGTCATCCACCGCGAAGCAGATGTGGTGTACGCCTGGCCCTCTCTTGTCTATGAAACGCGCGATCGGGTTGTCGCCGGCATCAGGTTCGAGCAGCTCAACCAGTGACTCGCCCGCCTGGAGTCCAATGATCCTGGCTCCGTCGGAGTCGTCGAGCGGCACCTCCGGCATTCCGAGGATGTCGCGATAGAAATCGACGCTTTCGTCTACTGAGCGGACCGCGATCCCGATGTGTGAAATCCGGGCTCCGCCATGGCTTGATGAGTGCATTAGATTGAAGGAGCGATTGGAAAGCAAACTTAAGTCCGGATGGTCTCCGGTCTAGCCCTTACAGGAGAATGCATTAGATGTCGAATGCCGTTGAAGTAACAGATTCCGACTTCGAAACTCAGATCGAGAAGCACAAGGGGCTGGCCGTCGTCGATTTCTGGGCAACATGGTGCGCACCCTGCCGCATGATCGCTCCAATCCTGGACCAGCTCGCCGCCGAGTATGGTGACAAGGCGAAAGTCGCCAAGCTGGACGTGGACAACAACATCAAGACATCCACCCGCTTCAATGTGCGGTCGATTCCGACGATCCTGTTCTTCAAGGACGGACGCGTGGTCGATACTGTCGTCGGTGCCGTTCCGAAACAGCAGCTGGAGATGAAGTTCAAGGAACACGCGGCATAACAGCGCCGCGCTCAGGAACTCTCTTCGTTGTAAGTACCCCCATTGGCAACCTGGGGGACATGTCCTTCCGCGCAGTGGAAGTTCTTAAGTCTGTGCACCTGATCGTCGCGGAAGACACCCGGCATTCCCGAACGCTGCTCGACGAGTACGGCATAAAGACGCCGTACTCGTCCTACCACGAGCACAACGAAGCCGCGGAAACCCCGAGGCTGGTAGCCAGCCTGAAAGAGGGGAAGTCGATCGCTCTCATTACCGATGCCGGAACACCTCTGGTGTCCGATCCCGGTGCCCGGCTCGCTGCTGCCGCGATTTCCGCTGACATCGATGTAATCGCGGTGCCCGGACCATCCGCTCTGCTCTCCGCTCTCGTGGTGTCGGGACTCCCTGCAGACCAGTTCACCTTTCTGGGTTTTCTTCCGCGGAAGGGGAAAGAGCGGCAGCAGCTCGTTGAAGGCATAGTTCGCTCATCCATGACCACAGTCCTGTACGAGGCTCCGGGTCGTGTCGCCGATACCCTGGACGATCTCGACAGCGCAGGCGCGGGACAGCGGCGCGCATCTGTATCCCGTGAACTCACCAAGAAGTTCGAGGAGACGCGCCGCGGTACTGTGGCGGAATTGCGAAAACATTTCGCGACCGCCGAAGCCAGGGGTGAATTCGTGCTCGTCATTGCCGGCGCGGAAGCAGTAGAGGTGACGGACGACGCCCTGCGCGCGGCCGTCGCTGAGATGAAAGGCGAAGGGAAGTCGGCACGCGAGATTACCGACAGGCTCATCGCGCAGTTCGGCGCCGCGCGTAACCGCGCTTACAAGCTGGCCCACGAGTGATAGCGTTTCCGGAGCAGGTGAAGGAGGCAGCCCGCGCTGCAGGAGTGTTTCGCTTTCCGTCAGATGAAAACGGAAACGGACCGCCGCCGCATCTGGACATCGACGACATCTCGCACGAGCTGGGACCGAAGGGCGCAATTGCCGCCGCGATGGGTGAATACGAGGACCGGCCCGGGCAGCGCGACATGGCGGCAACTATCTCCGAGGTGTTCAACGACGGCGGTACTGCACTGCTGGAAGCGGGCACGGGCGTTGGGAAGTCGCTCGCCTATCTCGTACCGGCACTGCGATGGGCTGCGCTGACCGGCGAGAAGACCCTCGTTTCCACCAACACGATAAATCTGCAGGAACAGCTCGTCGCCAAGGACCTGCCATTTCTGGCGGAGGCATTTGCCGGGAAACAGTCGGTTCGCTTTGCTCTGATGAAAGGCTGGCGGAACTATCTCTGCCTGCTCCGCATGAATCAGGCGGAGCTGCTCGGCGCAACACTCTTCGACAATTCGGTCGCGCAGGAGATCCAGACGCTGAAAGACTGGTCAGGCCGCACGACCGACGGGTCACTCAGCGACCTGGCAGTCCCGCCAAGCACCGAAGCGTGGGACGAAGTCGCAGCGGAGCCGGATCTCTGTATCCGCACCAAGTGCCCGCATTATCAGCAGTGCTTCATGTTTCAGGCACGCAGGAAAGCTGCGGACGCCCAGGTGATTGTCGCGAACCACCACCTGTTGATGGCGGACGTTGCAGTCCGGCGCACCACCAATAACTGGGATGATGCAGCAGTGCTTCCAGCCTACACCCGTCTTGTGGTGGATGAAGGCCACCATCTGGAGGAGGCTGCGTCGGCGCACCTTGGTGCATCATCATCACGCCGCTCGCTCAATCGCCTGCTTGCCAGGCTGGACAAGCGAGGACGTGGACTCATTCCCACGCTCATCACCAGGCTGAGCAGCGACCGCGGCGATGCCTTCGCGCTCGCAAACCTGGATCTGGTTCGCCAGAGAGTCCTTCCGGCACTTGCGGGAGCGCGCGAAAAAGGGGCGCTCGTCTTCGACCTGGTCGAAAGCGCGCTCCGCGACAGCGGACAGCAGACTCTGCGCATTACCGGAGAGTTCGCCTTTCATCCGGTGTGGAAGCGTGGACTCGACGCGGCACTCACCGATCTCCTGGCTTCGATGAAGCTGATGGAGGACACCTTCAAGGTGATTCGCGACCGCCTCAACTCGAAGGCTTCGGACACCGGTGTCTATTCGCTGATCGCGGAACTACAGGGAGTGTCGAGGCGAATGGAAGCGATGGGATTTGCGCTGGAGGGAGCGCTGCGTCCCGATCCATCCGGTGAGTCTGCCGTACGCTGGATAGAGAGCCGCGGCCGCGAATCCAATGTTGCCGTGAGCTGGGTTCCACTCAATCTCGCACCGATACTCCGCGACGATCTCTTCGAGCGCGTTGAAACTGCCATCGTGACGAGCGCGACACTCGCCGCTGACGGAAGCTTCGACTTCATCCGCAAGCGGCTCGGGCTGGACTCCTACGACACGCCTCCCGTGGAGCGGGTGTATCCCTCGCCATTTGATTTCGGGGAGCAGGCATTGTTTGCGCTGCCGGACGATTTCCCCGCGCCCGGCCTGAACGACCGCGCGCATTTCCAGGCCGTCATTGAGGCGGTAACCGATCTCTGCGACGCGAGCGACGGCGGCGTGTTCCTCCTGTTCACCAGCCACCGTGACGTTCGAATGGCGGCCAGTGAGCTGCGTGCGCGGGGAGTGCATGAGAAGTATCCGCTGCTGGTACATGGTGAGATGGGCCGCGATCATCTGCTCACACATTTCCGCGATTCCGGCAGGGCGCTGCTGATTGGAACGTCCTCATACTGGGAGGGCGTTGACGTTGCGGGAACGGCACTTCGCGGACTGCTGATCGCGCGCGTGCCGTTCAAGGTGCCCAATGAGCCAATGACTGCGGCGCACTGCGAGGCGATCCAGGAGGATGGCGGAGATCCATTCTCCGACTACATGATTCCGCACGCAGCGCTGCGGCTCAAGCAGGGGTTCGGCCGCCTCATACGCACCCGGAAGGACCGAGGGGCGATCATTCTCGCCGATCCGCGCGTAATCACAAAGGGGTATGGCGCCGATATTCTTCGCGGTCTGCCACCGGCGCGAAAGGTTGTTGCGCCCTGGAGTGAGATCAGAAAGCAACTGAAAGACTTCTACGCAGTGTCACAATAGAATGGAGAATCAATGAGCGGCAGCATACGCCCGGGCAAAATCGTTTGTGTTGGACGCAATTACGTTGACCACGCCAAAGAGCTTGGCAATGAAGTTCCAAAGGAACCGCTGATCTTTCTCAAGCCGCCGTCGTCGGTGATCGAGTCCGGTCAGGCGATAGTTCTCCCCGAGCAGTCCAGCCGCGTCGAGTTCGAGGGTGAGATCGGCGTCATTATTGGGGCACGCCTCCGCAACGCATCTGAAAATGAAGCGCTGCGTGCAGTGCGCGGACTTGTGGCGGTCAACGACGTGACAGCGCGCGACCTCCAGAAATCAGATGGCCAGTGGACCCGCGCAAAGGGATTCGACACCTTCTGCCCCATCGGTCAGGAATCCGCCGCACTCCCCGACCTTGCATCGATCGAGCTCGTTACGCGTGTGAACGGGGAAGAGCGTCAGCGCGGCCGGAGTTCCGACATGGTCTTCTCCATACCTGTGATTCTCGCATACATCTCGCGAGTGATGACGCTCGAGCCCGGTGACCTGGTCGCAACGGGAACACCTGCCGGAGTTGGCCCGCTGACCGCAGGCGACACTGTTGAAGTCGAAGTTGTCGGCATCAGCAAGGTGAGCAACCCCGTGGTCGCGCGCGCCTGATGCCTGAATACACCAAACGGCTGCTCGGACTACCCGAGTACCCGCTCGCAAAGATTCCCGAGAAGAAGCGCCAGCTTCTGGCTCGCGGCGTGGACCTGATCGACCTGGGCGCAGGCGACGCAGATCTCGCCCCGCCCGCAGTTGCGATGGACACGCTGGCCGCCGCCCCCCGCACCCCCGCAATGAATCGCTACGGCTTCGGTTTGGGGCTGATGGACTACCGTGAAGCCATAGTTGAATGGATGCAAAAGCGGTTCGGAATTTCCTTCGATCCGGTCAGGGAGATCGTACCGCTCATTGGCTCCAAGGAGGGCATCTCGCATCTCGCCTTCGCTTTCCTGGAGCGCGGTGATGTTTCAATCATTCCCGAGCCGGGCTATCTCGCGTACCTGGGTGGTACGCTGCTGGCCGAAGCCACGCCATACCAGTATGCACTTCGACCGGAAAATGATTTTCTCGTTCATCTCGAGGATATTCCCAGCGAAGTCCTGAAGAAGGCGAAAATCCTCTACCTGAACTATCCGAACAACCCGACTGCGGCGATCGCGCCCCGCGAGTACCTGGAGAAGGTTGTGAGGCAGTGCAGGGAACTGGACATCCTGCTGGTGTATGACAATGCGTACTCCGAGCTGGCATTCGACGGCTATGTGCCGCTGAGCATTTTTGAGGTCGAGGGGGCTCGGGATGTGGCAATTGAATTCCACTCGATGTCCAAGACGTACAACATGACCGGCTGGCGCTGTGGCTGGGCAGCGGGCAGGCAGGAACTCGTTGGCGCGCTGGCCAAGGTCAAGTCGTTCGTGGATACCGGACCGTTCATGGGAATTCAGGCCGCAGCCGCAGCTGCACTTCGTGACTGGGATGCATTCGTGCCAGGCAACGTTGCGGTGTTCCAGTCGCGCCGTGATGCGGCAGTGAAGGCATTTCGGGAAAATGGTTTTGCGTGCGAGGCGCCCAAGGCATCCATGTACCTCTGGCTGCCTCTGCCGGATTCGATTCCAAGCGCGCTCTTCGCCGATACGGTCATGGAAAGCGAAGGGGTCGTTGTGATGGCGGGGTCGGCATTCGGGAAAGGCGGTGAGGGATTTTTCCGGATTTCCTACATAACTTCGCCTGAGAGAATTGCGGAAGCAGCCGTTCGCTGCGGCCGTGTATTGAAGAAACTGCTCGCCGAGGCTGCGTGAACTTTCGTCCGAAACTCGATGGCTCGCTGCTCGTTTCGCTTGCTCTGCATGCGGTAATTGGCGCGGCCATTATCAAGGTGCTGCTCATTCCCTATCCCTTTGCTGGAATCGAGAAAGGGAAGGATGCAGTGCGCCCTGAGAGGATCGGATTTCTCCGGCTTCCCGCGGCGGCGCCTGCGGGGGTTGCGACGGCGGGGCGGGCTGGCGGCGACGGCCGTGAAGGAAAGTCCCAGCCGGAAGTGAGGCTGGTGGCCCCGACTGTGGTTCCCACCGGCATTCCCGCTCCGGCTCCGACCCGGACCGGTTCGCAGGGTACGGGTCCATTGGTTGGCGGCGGCGGCCCGGTGCGCGGCATTACACCATCATACTCCGACCCGCGTGTGTGGCGCGCACCCGATCATGTGCTTTCGGCGCCAAAAACTGCTGCCCAGCGCATGGACAGCGCGATCGTCTCCTTCATCCAGCCCTTCAATGACAGTGTTGCCGGCGCGAAGCCCGGCAGGGATCCGGGCGACTGGACATTTGAAAAGGGGGGACGGAAGTATGGCATCGATGGCCAGTACATCCGGCTCGGGAAGGTTTCCATACCCAACGCACTTCTGGCAATGCTTCCGCTGAACCTGAAAAGTGGTGGGAATCCGATGGTAATGGAGCGTGAACGCACCCTGAATGCGCTCAATCGCGACATCATGTACCAGGCACAGCGGGGAATGAACGACGCCGACTTCCAGAAGGCCGTGCGCAGCATCCGCGAGCGCAAGGAACGGGAGAAAGCGCAACGAAAAAATGGCGAGACGAAAGAAGAAAGCAAATCGCAGTAGCTCACGGAGAACGGAAAACGGACGACGGAAAACGGGAAACGCGCCCTTCACTTGGAAGAGCGCGTTTTCCGTTATGCGTTATCCGTTGTCCGCTTTCCGTTTTTGAAAGCTACGCCAGGGGCATCCCGTGCACCGAGGCCATCGTGATCTGCGGCCTGAAAATTCCGCACACGACGCCAAGAACCTTGAAGTCATCGTGCGGCAGGATTACCCGTGGCGACTCGTTCCGGTTGGCCGGCTCGAGGATGATCGAACCATCCCGCTGCCTCAGCGTCATCACGAACTGCTCGCCGGCGATGCGCGCCGCAATCACGTCACCGTCATGTGCGGTGATATCCGGATTGATAAGGATGAAATCGCCGTCGCAGATTGCGCGGCCGACCATCGTGTCGCCCTGCATGCGAAGGAAGAAAACATTTTCCGAGGGCGCAAACTGCCTGTCGACCGTGATGTAGCTCTCGCGGTTCTCAACGGCCAGGGCGCTTTCGCCATTCTGGATTCGCGAATAGAAGGGAACCGGCTTCGTTTTTACGCCGCCGCCGAATCCAAGCAGGCGAACACCACGTGAACGTGCCGGATCGCGCTCGATCAGGCCCTTCTTGGCCAAAGACTGGAGCAGATCCGATACTGTCTTCGTCGATTTTATCTTGAACTGCCTGCCAATATCGCGGATGCTCGGCTGGTAAGTATTCTCGGCCGTGAAATCGAGCAGGTACTGGTAAACTGAGCTCTCGAGCTGGGTTAGTTGCTCGGACATACTGCCTCTGGATATGTAGAAGCCGGAGACGTGGTCTCCGGCGGTCGTTCAATAGGGTAAAAATGCGTTAGAGAGCCGACAGGGTCAACAGCTAATTGGTGCGCGCCAGCTCGGCGACCGCCTGCCTGATCCGCTTGAGAGATTGATCGCGTCCCATGAGCGCCAACACCTCGAAGATGCCAGGGCTGACCGTGAGGCCGGTTAGGGCCACCCGCAGGGGCTGAAATACCTTGCCTGCTGATATCCCTCGGGACGCGGCGAGACCGCGCAGCGCCTCCTCGAGCGTGCCCAGGTTCCAATCGGAAAGACCACTCAGGGCCGCATCGGCTGCCTCGAGGATGGCGCGGGCTTCTGCCCGATCCTTCCACTGTTTTGCAACGGCTTCAGGATCGTAGGTGATTTCGTCCTGGAAGTATGGGCCCGCCTGACGGACAATGTCGTCGATGGTTCTGGCGCGTACCCGCAGCAGGTCGAGTAGCTCTCGGTACCAGATTCTCCGTGACTCGAGGGATGCTTTCGTGGCCAGGCCGGCAGCCACTATGGCGGGAGTCACCCGCGGCTCAAGCTCTTCGAGGGGAACGAGTGAGAGGTGCTGACCATTCATCCACTCGAGCTTTTGCACATCAAAGATCGCTGCTTTTCTCTGGAGGCCTTCCGGCGAGAAGAGCTCGATCATTTCATGGACTGTCATGACTTCGCGATCACCGCCAGGCGACCAGCCGAGCAGCGCCAGAAAATTGAGCATTGCTCCGGGGAGCAGGCCCAGGTGCTGGTAATCTCCAACTGCGGTAGCTCCATGGCGCTTGCTCAGTTTCTTGCCGTCCATCCCGTGAATCATCGGGAGGTGGGCAAAGGTCGGAAGCGGACTGCCCAGTGCGCGGTACAGAAGGATCTGCTTTGGAGTATTGGATATATGGTCGTCGCCGCGCATCACGACAGTGATGCGCATGTCGATATCGTCAGACACGACCGCGAGATTGTAAATGGGGGTTTCGTCCGACCTGAGGATCACGAAATCGTCCAGGTCCTTGTTGGGGAAGACGATCCTTTCATGCACCATGTCGGTCCATTCCGTTTCGCCTTCGGGAATGCGAAACCGTATGACCGAGGTCTCGCCGGCCGCTACACGTCTGGCGACTTCGTCGTCAGGAAGTGAATCACAGCGTCGGTCGTACTTGAATGCTTCCTTGCGTGCGGTGGCTTCCTGGCGGCGCTGGTCCAGCTCCGCGGGTGTGCAGAAACACCGATATGCATGTCCGGACTCGAGCAGCCGAATCGCGTCGGCGCGGTGGCGCGCTACGTTGGCTCCCTGGTGAACAACATCCTCATCCCACTGCAGGCCCAGCCAGTTCAGTCCCTCGAAGATGGCGCGGGTACTCTCTTGTGTACTGCGCGCCTTGTCGGTATCCTCGATGCGAAGCAGGAACTGCCCGCCGTACTTGCGGGCGTACAGCCAGTTGAAGAGAGCCGTCCGAGCGCCGCCAACGTGGAGATAGCCTGTCGGTGAAGGAGCGAACCTAAGTCTCGGCGTTTCTGGAAAAGAGTTCACTTATGTTGATTGCTGGTCATGCGTAAAGATAGCGGTACTGCGAGGCCGCGTGGCTTCTCGCTGATCGAGCTCATCGTGGGCATCGCTATATTCACGATTATCGGCGCGATCGTCGCTGTGACGGTCCAGAAGACCACGCTTGCGCAGAGTGATCAGGAGCGCATCGACGAAGCAGCTTTCAACCTGGACCAGATCGCGCGGGCGATCGCCTTCTTCGAACCGACGAAGCCTCCAATATCCTTCCGGTACACTGTCGGGGTTTACCCGGGCAGGCTTTCCCAGCTCACAGCGCCGCTCTCCACGACTCAAACGAACGACTGCGGTGTTGTTTACACTGCCGGGCAGGTTGCCGCATGGCAGGGCGGCTACTTCCTGAAGGAAATTCCGACTACCAACTTCAAGATCGCAGAGGGGTTCATCGCCAACGACGTTCTCACCCGCGTCCCGGTCAATGCGAACGCAACTCTGCAGGGCGTGCTGAGTATCAGCATGCCGAACGTCTCGATAGACGATGCGGT
>JAKFCC010000071.1:0-39814 GCA_036676795.1 Gemmatimonadota bacterium | reverse complement strand
GTGATGAAGCTCGTGGAAATCATCAGGGGACTCGCGACTTCCGATGCGACGACCGCGGCCGTTGTCGCACTCGCCGGGAAGCTCGGCAAGACCCCGGTTGAAGTGAACGACTACCCGGGTTTTGTCTCCAACCGCGTTCTGCTTCCAATGATCAACGAAGCCGTCTACTGCCTCATGGAAGGTGTGGGCAAGGCGGAAGCAATAGATCAGGTAATGACGCTCGGAATGAATCATCCCATGGGGCCGCTGGCGCTCGCCGACCTGATTGGCCTGGACACATGCGTGGCGATTCTCGAAGTGCTGCACGATGGGCTTGGCGATCCCAAGTACCGTCCCTGCCCGCTGCTGCGGAAATATGTTGCGGCTGGCTGGCTGGGCCGGAAGAGCGGCCGCGGCTTCTATACCTACTCCTGACACCGTGAATTCCGACTTACGCCTGCTCACTGAAGAACAGCGGGAAATTCGCACTGTTGCGCGCGAGTTCGCGCACAACGAAATCGCGCCCCACGTGGCGCAGTGGGATCGCGACGCTCATTTCGAGCCGGCGATAGTCGGCAAACTCGGTGAGCTGGGGTTCCTCGGAATGCTCCTGCCCGAGGAACATGGCGGGCTTGGCCTCGACACTGTCACCTACCTGATCGCTCTGGAAGAGATTGCCGCCGTCGATGCGTCGACCGCTGTGCTGATGAGTGTGCACAATTCGCTTCCTACGCAAATGATCCTGCGTTTTGGAAGCGATGAACAGAAAAAGCGTTTTCTTCCGGGTATGGCGCGTGGCGAGATCCTCGGTGCGTTCGCACTCTCGGAACCCGACTCCGGCTCCGACGCAGCTTCGCTCTCGACCCAGGCCATTCTCGAAGGCGATACCTGGGTGCTGAACGGCACCAAGAGTTGGGTTACGAACGGAGGAAACGCGGGCGCCATCATCGCAATGGCGCGGACGGATTCTCGCGAGAACCGAAAGGGTGGGCGCGGGATCGGTGCATTCATCGTGACGCCAGACCTGCCCGGTTTCCATGTAGGGAAGAAGGAAGACAAGATGGGCCTACGCGGGTCGCCCACAGTGCAGCTCAACTTCGACAACCTCAGGGTGCCGGCGGCAAACCTGCTCGGTTCGGAATCGCAGGGATTCATCTATTCGATGCAGTCCCTCGAGAATGGACGGCTCGGCATCGCAGCTCAGGCGATCGGCATCGCGCGCGCCGCCCTCGAGGAGTCCACTCGGTACGCTGGAGAACGCCGCCAGTTTGGAAAGCACCTCAAGGATTTCGAGGCGATTCAGTTCAAGCTCGCCGATATGGCGACGCGGGTGACGGCGGCCCGGTCTCTGCTCCATGATGCAGCTGCCGCAAAGGACCGCGGGCAGGTAGTAACGCACGTCAGCTCGATGGCGAAGCTTTTTGCGAGCGAGACTGCGATGTGGGTGACAACGCAGGCGATACAGATTTTTGGCGGGTACGGTTACGTAAAAGACTATTCGGTGGAGCGCCTTTTCCGCGACGCCAAGGTTACCGAGATTTATGAGGGCACTTCCGAAATTCAGCGCATCGTGATCTCGCGTGCGCTCTACCATAGCTAGACCACACTAACAACGAAATAAATGAAGATCTTCGATACGCTGGCCGAGATGGGACACGAACAGGTCGTGATGTGCAGCGATCCGGTTTCCGGATACCGCGGCATCATCGCGATCCACAGCACGACTCTCGGACCTGCGCTGGGTGGAACGCGCTTCTGGAGCTACGCGTCCGACGCTGAAGCACTTACGGATGCGCTTCGTCTCTCGCGCGGCATGACCTACAAGAATGCAGTCGCCGGCCTCAATCTCGGCGGCGGCAAGGCAGTAATAATCGGCGATAACCGAACCCGCACGCGCGAAATGCTCTTCCGTTCGCATGGACGCTTTGTCGAGAGTCTCGGCGGACGTTACGTGACTGCGGAAGATGTCGGAACGAGCACGTCAGACATGGACTTCGTTCACATGGAGACCGACTACGTGGCAGGGCTGGCCGGGAAATCCGGCGACCCGTCGCCCGTGACCGCGCATGGAGTTTTCCGCGCGATCCAGGCCTCGGCATTTCAGCGCTGGGGAAGTGACAGTCTGCAGGGGAAGACGGTGACCCTTCAGGGATGCGGCAACGTTGGCCGGTATCTCGCCAAGGAACTGCACGGAGCGGGTGCGAAGCTCGTCGTGTCTGATATCGATCCTGAGCGCGCGAAGCGTGTTGCATCTGAAACAGAAGCGAAGATCGTCGAGGGTGATGTGATCTACAGCACCAAGGCGGACATCTTCGCGCCCTGCGCCCTGGGCGGAATCATCAATGACAAGACCATAGAGGCTCTAAAGGTCGAAGTCATTTGCGGAGGCGCCAACAACCAGCTTCTCGAGGAGCGTCACGGCGACATTCTCGAGGAGAAACAGATCCAGTACACGCCTGACTATGTCGCCAATGCAGGCGGCGTCATCAATGTGTATGGTGAAGTCGCAGGCTGGAATTCCGAGCGGGCATTCCGCAAGGCCGATGAGATCTACGACACCGTTCTCGGAGTGTTCGACATCGCCAAGTCCGACGGCGTGCCGACCTACGTCGCGGCTGACAGGCTGGCGGAGCGCAGGCTGAAGGCCGTGAACGCAATGGTGCGCACCTGGCCCCAGTGGCCGCGCAGCGCGACATAAGAAGATGAGCGCCGAGAAGATTCCGATTGCAGCCGACCACGCGGGCTTCGAGATGAAAGAGAAGCTCGTGGGAGAGCTGAAGAAGCTGGGCTATCAGCCGGAGGACCTCGGCGCGTCGTCTGCCTCCTCGACGGACTATCCGGATTACGCGCATCCCCTCGCGCAGGAAATCTCGCGCGGGGATGCCAGGCGGGGCATCTTACTCTGCGGGAGCGGGGTGGGGATGGACATCGTTGCAAACCGCTATCCGCATGTGCGTGCGGCACTCGCGTGGAAGGCCGAGATTGCAGAACTTTCGCGCAAGCACAATGACTCGAATGTGCTTGTCCTGCCCGCACGTTTTATTTCCGATGAGGAAGGCATTGAGATCATGAAGCGGTGGCTCGAAACTGATTTTGAGGGAGGCCGCCACGGCCAGCGCGTTGACAAAATCGACAACTCTGCGAGTGCCAGGTGAGTGACGTCAATCTGAGGAGAGAGGATCCCAGGATCGCCGAGCTGATCGACAAGGAAGTCGATCGGCAGCGACACGGGCTCGAGCTGATTGCCAGCGAGAACTTTGTCTCGGATGCCGTTCTCGAGGCGATGGGAACCCCGCTGACCAACAAGTACGCGGAAGGCCTTCCCGGGAAGCGTTACTACGGTGGCTGCGAGTTCGTGGATGAGATCGAGCAGATCGCAATCGACAGGGTGAAGCAGCTGTTCGGTGCCGATCATGCGAATGTGCAGCCGCATTCCGGCGCGCAGGCGAATGCAGCCGTGTATCTCGCCTTTCTGAAGCCCGGCGAAACCGTCCTGGGTCTCGACCTTTCACAGGGTGGGCACCTGACGCACGGTTCACCCGTGAATTTTTCGGGACTTCTGTACAACGCAATTCACTACGGTGTTACGGCCGAGGGCCGCATCGACTACGACCAGATGCGTGCGCTCGCCCGTGCCAAGCGCCCGAAGATGATCATGGCCGGTGCCAGCGCATATGCACGCATCATCGATTTCGAGCCCTTTGCGGAGGTCGCAGAGGAAATCGGGGCAAAGTTCGTCGTGGACATGGCACACTTTGCGGGACTCGTCGCGACCGGATTTCACCCGTCGCCTGTGCCCTTTGCAGATGCAGTGACCAGTACCACTCATAAGACTCTGCGTGGTCCGCGCGGCGGGTTGATCCTCTGCAAGGATGTGCATGCAAAGGCGATCGACAAGGCCATGTTCCCGGGGACGCAGGGCGGTCCACTCGAGCATGTCATCGCGGCGAAAGCCGTGGCGTTCAGGGAGGCACTCGAGCCTTCGTTCAAGACCTACTGCGGGCAGATCGTGGCGAATGCCAGGACGCTGGCTAATGCCCTGATTGAGCGCGGATTCCAGGTGGTCTCGGGTGGGACGGACAATCACCTGATGCTCGTGGACCTGCGATCCAAGAACATCACCGGCAAGGCCGCGGAGAAGGCCCTCGACGCTGCCGGAATCACGGTCAACAAGAACACAGTTCCAAACGAGACCCAGTCACCCTTCGTGACCAGCGGAATTCGGATAGGAACGCCGGCTGTTACAACCCGCGGAATGAAAGAGCCGGAGATGGAGCGCATCGCCGAGCTCATCAACGACGTGATTTCACAACCTGAAGACAGTGCGAACTTCATCAGGGTGAAGGACGCAGTTCGTGAGCTTACCGATCGCTTTCCGCTTTATCCCGACAGCTTCAATCCGCCAGCGGGATCGCGCGCTTGAATACGCAGGTCTTTCGTGATGGCATAATGGAGCGGATCAGGCTCCGCGAAACCCGCTTTGACGAGCAGGCCTACCTCTTCGTTCTTTCCGCCCTCGAGTACTGCCAGGAGAGGCTCGACGCACGGCGGCATATAGCGGGCACCGAGCTCGCTCATGCATGTCGTGACCTCGCCCTCGACAGGTATGGAGTGATGGCGCGAATCGTTCTCGAACACTGGGGAATCAGCTCGACTGCGGACATCGGCGACATCGTGTTCACTCTCGTCGATCTCGGATTTCTTCTGAGCCAGCCCAACGACACGAAGGATGATTTTGCGGACGTGTACGACTTCGACTCCGCATTCGAGCGGGACTACCCGTGGAGCTGCGCGACTTAGCCGTAGCAATCGTCACATCTGAAGAGGCACGAGAACGTGACTGGCTCGCGATAGAGGCGGGCACTCCATCGCGCATGCTGATGCAGAAAGCCGGCGTGGCTGCCGCGCAAAGGATCATGCACCGGTTCAGGCGGCAGCTCGCCGCAGGAGTCGAAATCCACACGGGCCCCGGGAATAACGGCGGGGACGGCTGGGTGGTCGCAAAAGAACTTGCAGACAAAGGGATCGCAGTGCGCGTAGTCGAAGCCGAGCCGCCGCGTACGCCGGATGCGATCGATGCACGCGATTCTGCTTCGTCGCACCGCTTTCCGGAGATCTCCTCCAGGCCGGCGATCGTCGTGGACGCACTGCTGGGGACCGGAAGCAGGGGCAGGCCAGAGGGGCAAATACTCAGCGGGATTAACGCTATCAACCGTGCGCGCGAGCAGGGTGCGACCGTCGTCGCGCTGGACATCCCCACCGGCCTGGATGCGAATTCCGGAATTGCATATGGCGCGGTTACCGCGGACCTGACGCTCGCATTCGGAACTGCGAAGCGAGGGCACCTCATTGCGCGTGACATGTGTGGCACCCTGGAAGTTGTTGACATCGGCCTGGGCGCTTTTGGTGTTCCATCGGCGATTGATGTCGCGCTTGCCAGTGGCGACTGGGTAGCAGCACGTGTCCCCCGCATTGCACCCAATTCTCACAAGGGAACACGGAAGCGGCTCGCAATCATTGGCGGCGACACGGGAATGGCCGGAGCGGCGATTCTGGCCGCCCGCGGTGCGCTGCGGGGTGGCATCGGCCTGGTGCACCTTATAGTTGCACGGGAAAATCGTGATGCAGTTCACGCCGCAGTACCTGCTGCAGTCGTATCGACGCACGATGAGCTTCTCGCCGATCCGGCCGCTGTGCTGTCTTCGGCAAACGCGGCAGTTGTCGGTCCCGGTTTGCTGCCGGAAATGGCAGCGCGGATTCTCGCCGCTATTCCCGGAATATTGCGGCAGGTCGTCCTCGACGCTGGCGCTCTCACTGCCCTGAGTGATCAATCGGAGAAACTCAGGGACTTCTGCGCGACTCGTGAACTGGTATTAACACCTCATCCTGCGGAAATGGGTCGGCTGCGGGGATCTACTACTGCCGATGTTCTTGAACGGCGATTCGACGTGGGGCTTCAGCTCGCTGGCGACACCGGCGCAACTGTGTTGCTCAAGGGAACCCCGACGATCGTGAGCCACGCTGCTCGCGGGAGAATCGCTGTTGCGCGGGGCACATCGGCGCTTGCCACCGGTGGAAGTGGTGACATCCTCTCGGGAATCATTGGAACGCTGATGGCCCAGACCGGGAAGGGGTTCGAGAGCGCAGTCTGCGGTGCGTGGGTTCACGGCCGCGCCGCGGAGCTGTGCGGAAGTGGACGCGGAGTCACTCTCGACGATGTTCTTTTTGCCATGCCGGCCGCATGGCGGGAACGGCCGGCGATCCCGAGACCTCCGGTGCTTGCAGAGCTACCTTTCGTGCAATGAGTGAAGGCACACGACTGGGTCCCGGCAGGGAATTCGACAAGATTCGCGAAATGATCGCCCTGATCGGACACAGCGCTTCACAGATCGGGGATGATGCTGCCGTCATCGGACTTCCCGGCGGAGACACGCTCGTCGTGAGCACAGACACGTGCGTGGAGAGTGTCCACTTCAAGCGCGAGTGGATGAACTTTGAGGAAATCGGGTTTCGCGCCACTGCGGCTGCACTCAGCGATCTGGCCGCGATGGGTGCGTCTCCGCTCGGCGTCGTGGTCGCCTATGGAGTTCCGACGGCGGACATCGACTCGCTGGGGGACCTGGCGCGTGGCGCGGGAGCAGCGGCCGCGGCGTCCAGTACAGTGGTGGTCGGCGGAGACCTCTCATCGTCAGATACAGTCACCGTCACGGTGACAGTTTTTGGTGTCAGCAATCGTCCGCTCTTGAGGAGCGCTGCCAGAACGGGCGACATCGTTTATGTGACCGGAACCTTCGGTGCGGCAAAGCTGGCGCTCGACGCACTTCAGTCGGGCTCCGAACCGTCGCCTGACGCGCGCCGGAGATTTGTGAGCCCTTCGCCGCGAATCCGGGAAGCGCTCTGGCTTGCGGACCGGGGCGCCAATGCATGCATCGATATCTCCGACGGACTTTCAGGTGATCTCGGACATATCGCGGCAGCGAGCGGCGTCGAGCTGGACATCGAAGTACAGTACATTCCGCTTTTTCCGGGCTGCAGGACTGAACAGGCACTGGTGAGTGGGGAAGAGTACGAGCTTTGCGTTACAATGCCCGAACAGGTCGATACAGACGAGTTCGAACGGCTCTTTGGCATCCCCCTGACGAGGATCGGGACCGTGCTGAAATCCAGCAAGGGGCGGGTAGATTTCGGTCCCGGCGTTGACCTCGGCAGCGCCAGTTCCTTCAATCATTTTCGTGAATGATCATCAGCAGACTGTTCCACACAGTCCTCGTCGTTCTTGCTGCGCTCGTGTTTACGACGGCGCTGGGTATAGTGGCGATCGTCGCAGGCCTGCTCGGCGTCAAGGACCGGCCCAACGGGGTCTACGACTTCGTCCCGCGGAAATGGTCGCGAATCATGCTCTGGGCCGCAGGCGTGAAGGTCACCGTCCATGGTGCCGAAACCCTGGTGGAGGGAGAACCACACATCTTCGTGTCAAACCACCTCAGCTGGTTCGACATTCCATCGCTTGCCGGGTACCTGCCGAGATACAAGTTCGTTGCGAAAGCCGAGCTTTTTAAGGTGCCGGTATTCGGGCCTGCGATACGCGCCGTCGGAATGATCCCAATCGAGCGTGAGAACCGGAAGTCGGCCTTCCAGTCCTACGAGGTGGCAGCCAGGAAAATTCAGGAAGGCAATTCCGTGGTGGTCTACCCTGAAGGGTCGCGGGGGACGAGCTACCCTCTGCGCCCCTTCAAGAAGGGGCCATTCGTCCTGGCCATCGCGGCCGGGGTCCCGATCGTCCCGGTGCTGCTGCACGGCACTCTCGAGGTGTTCGGCAAGAAGTCAAAGAGTGTGCGGCCGGGCCGCGTCGATATACATTTGCTCGAACCGATTCCGACTGCGGGCCTGTCGTACGACGACCGCGAACAGCTCGCCAACAAAGTCCGCGACAGCATGGTTGCCGCACTGGAAAGGGAGTACGGAATCAAGAGTCCCGATGTTGGAAAATCGCGCGCAGACTAGGCGCCCTACTTTATAGAACCGATGTCAACAATTCTCGATATTCGTGCCCGCGAAATTCTGGACAGTCGCGGGAACCCCACAATTGAAACCGATGTAACCCTCACGAGCGGCGCGGCAGGCCGCGCTGCGGTGCCAAGCGGAGCATCTACCGGCGAGCACGAAGCACTCGAGCTCAGGGACGGAGATCCCGAACGTTATGGCGGCAAGGGCGTGGAGCAGGCGGTTCAGAGTGTGGTAGAAAGGATCGCTCCGGCTCTGAGCGGGCTGCTGGCGTCAGATCAGGTGGGCATCGATCGCACGCTGATTGACCTCGATGGGACGCCCAACAAGGGAAAGCTGGGAGCTAACGCGATCCTGTCGGTCTCCCTCGCGGTCGCGCGCGCGGCCGCTGTCGATCACGACATGCCCCTCTACCGCTATCTCGGCGGACCGATGGCCCGGACGCTGCCGGTTCCCATGATGAACATCCTGAATGGCGGCGCTCATGCAACCAATACGGTGGATTTCCAGGAGTTCATGATCGTCCCCGTTGGCGCGCAGAAATTTTCCGAGGCGCTGCGAATGGGAACCGAGGTGTTCCATGCACTGAAGAAAGTGCTGGTGAAGCGGAAGATGTCCACTGGTGTGGGCGACGAGGGCGGATTCGCTCCCGATCTCAAGAGCGACGAGGATGCCCTGAAGGTCGTGGTCGAAGCGATCGAGAACGCGGGTTATGCGCCGGGGCGTGAGATCGCAATTGCACTCGACTGCGCGGCGTCGGAGCTGTTCAAGAACGGCACTTACACATTCAAGAAGAGCGGCGCAGGAACCCTCGACGTGAATGGAATGATCGACCTGTACACCAGATGGCTGGACGAATACCCAATCGTTTCCATCGAGGACGGTCTGTCCGAGGACGACTGGGATGGCTGGGCAAAACTCACCGCCGCTCTGGGCGACCGCGTTCAGCTCGTTGGCGACGATCTCTTCGTGACCAACACCCAGCGGCTCGCTCGCGGAATCGAGAGTGATGTCGGCAATGCAATTCTCATCAAGCTGAACCAGATTGGAACGCTTACCGAGACGCTCGAGTCAATCGAGATGGCGAAGGCAAACGGGTATCAGTCCATCATCTCGCACCGGTCGGGCGAAACCGAGGACACCTTCATCGCCGATCTTGCGGTTGCGACGGGTGCGGGTCAGATCAAGACAGGTTCAGCCAGCCGCACGGATCGTGTTGCGAAATACAACCAGCTCCTCAGGATCGAGGAACAGCTTGGGGAGCAGGCCGAGTATCCCGGCGGATCCATCTACGGACTGTAGCTGAACCCCGTGAAAAAACTGATTTGGCTGCTGGTGATTGTTGGCGCGCTCTTTTTCGCGCTGCAGGGCGGGGAGTACAGCACACGCGACCTTTTCAAGCAGCGCGCGAGAAAGGAGAAAATGCAGGTTTCCCTGGATTCTCTTCAGCGCCAGGTGGATTCGCTCAAGGCGGTAAAGAAGGCAATCGAGACCGATCCGGCGGTGCAGGAGAGGCTTGCGCGCGAGGAATTCGGGATGGTTCGCGGCGATAAGGAGCTTTTGTACCGCTTTGTGGAAGATTCTGCAGCAGCGGATACAGGCAAATAGGTTGATTCTCGTATCTGCCCCGCTTATGTTGCAAGTCTATCGCGGGGTGGAGCAGCCTGGTAGCTCGTCGGGCTCATAACCCGAAGGTCGCGGGTTCAAATCCCGCCCCCGCCATACAGCATGCGGCCGGTCCGAGAGGGCTGGCCGTTTGCGTAACGCGGCAGGGTAGCTCAGCTGGTTAGAGCACGGCACTCATAATGCCGGGGTCGCGGGTTCGAGTCCCGCCCCTGCTATTTCAATTGATGCTGCAGCGCAAAGTGCGTCAGGATTGTGTCAGTTCGCGCGGCCCCACCTCACTCGCAGCGCGACATTCACCATGAAACCCTCGAGTGGCGCCCACACGTCCGTGGTCCAGCGCCCACCGACTCCGGGAGAGGGGCGAACGAGCGGGTAATAATCCGTCTGCTTCACATTCAGCAGATTCTCGAAGTTGGCGATCACTTCCACACGCCCGAACTGCCGCAGCCCCATCGCCATCGCATAGAAGTACGGCTTCGATTCGGAAGTATATGGATCATCATCGAGCGCCTGGCGACCATAGTAAATGCCCTCGATTCCCACGCGATAGACACCAGGCTTCTCGAACATCAAATCACCTCCGGCGCGATGACGATTCAGCAGCGGAACCTGTTCCTCCTCGCCCGTTACCGCGTCGGTCCTGGTGCCATGGGAATATCCGTAGGTCAGGAGAAACTTGTTGTCTCCGCCGAACCGCCAGATAGCAGCTCCTTCTGCGCCGCTGACCTTCGTTGCGCCTGAGGCATTGCGCAGCACTCCGGTCCTCGAGGCATCGCCATTGTCAACGAGCTGAATTGCACCGTCAATCGACGACAAGTATCCGGTCAGCAGAAGCTCGGCACCCAGTGTACGGCCGCTGACATCAACCATCGCCCCGCGGCTGTTCTCCTCGCGCAGGGCACTTGCCTGAATTGCGCGCAGTCCAATTCCTTCCACTTCCTCGGTCATCGAAGTGGGTGGAGCGAATCCGGTTCCGGCACTCACGCGCACCGACCAGTCCGTGGCAGGACGCGCCAGGACGGCCAGTCGCTGTGTCAGCTTGAGTCCGGCCTCGGCGTGATAGTCGCCGCGAACGCTCGCCGAGAGCGTGACTGGACCGATGTCGCGCTCTCCGGTCCCAAAGAGTCCAGGCGTCACCCAGTCATGATCGAAGGCTTTATTGAGCCGGTTGTGGTAGGTGTCACCCTGCAGCGCTGCACCAACCACCAGTACGCCGGCGTTGGTCTTTGCAAGGCGCGTGACTTCAGCGAACCCCGTGGAAATTCGGTCATGCTCTATCGGTCCTGTTCCAAAAACGCGGTCGCGCCGATTCGAGGAAAGCGCAAACCTGACTGAAAGGTCGCCAGAATCGCTGCGAGGAATGCGCAGCGTGAAACCGCCATCTGCGCGATTACTCGTGAGGCGCTCCTCGAATGCGCTGCCTGCAGGTGTGCGACCGGCTCCAAAGGTCCCACCTTTTCTGTCGTCGTATCCATACCCGGCCGTAACGAAGAGCGAACGACCGCTCGCATTTTGCGAAGTGAATCGCGGGCGCACACTCCAGCGTCTTGCTCTTGCCTGATCGCCCCACCCGTCGTCGTCGGTATCCTGGGCCGCCTGCGTGGTCGCCGAAGCCAGAAGCGAGACGCCCGACTGTTCGGAAAATCTGTGACTCAACCAGGTGGCGGCATCCGTAACGCCCATCGTGCGGCGATTGAGCAGTATTTCCTTTTGGCCTGTTGGGGTCTTCGAGATGAGGTTGATGACCCCGCCCAGCGCCTGCCCGCCGTACAGCGCCGACGCGGCACCCTTGATCACTTCAACCCTCTTGAGATCCACCGGCGAGATATCCAGCGGGCCGAGGGCGCTCGACGCGCCACCATAGAGCGGAAGTCCGTCAGCAAGCATTGCGGTGTATTGTCCCGACAATCCGAGAATGCGCACGCTTCCAGTACCGAGTGCCGCCGATGCCGACTGGACTCTCAGACCAGGCGTCTCATTCAGAAGCATGGTGATACCACTGGGTGCCATGAGCGTATTCTCGTCAACCTCCATCTCGTCGAGAACTTCGACGCGCAGTGGGGAGTCTTCAACAAGCCGCTCAGTGCGGGTGGCGCTGATGATTACCGCATCCATCATCGCCATCTTGTCTTCCATCACCAGGTCGAGCTCGACTGAAACCGTGCTGTCCGCTACCACCAGCACGGATGTTCGCTTCGGCAGATACCCAATTCGCACGATGTCGAGAGTACGCTGTCCCGCAGGCAGGATGAGCCGGGCGCGTCCTGCAGCATCTGTGGTGGCGGATTGGTTCTCGGAGCGAACCTGGAATCCGTCCACCATCCCCATGGACTCCTTCACGGTGACCACGACGGTTCCCGAATCCGTTTGTTGCCCGTACAGGGAAGAGCAGGGCAATAGTGCAGCAGCGAGCAGAGCAAGAACTCGAATCCGGAGCATGTGGAATTTATTGAGAAGCCGAGGAGATAACGGGCCAGCAGCAATGTTCGCAGGCTGTCCGCCCGGGACGTCCTGAAAAATAGCTAGGGGCTTCGGGGCTTTCTCGGACTTTCCCTGACGTAATGTCAGGATGTTCTCCGACAGCGTTTCACTTTGTCGATTCCTACCTTGGGTCTTCGTACCTCATGCACTCTTTCGGAGATGGAGATGACTCACAGAAGTTGGGCGGAGCCCTGGCGGGTAAAAGTGGTGGAACCGCTGCGAATGACCACTCTCGCCGAGCGGGAAGCCGCAATCAGGCGTGCCGGTTACAACACCTTTCTGATAGACGCCGAAGATGTCTACATAGATCTCCTGACCGATTCGGGAATGAGTGCGATGTCCGACCGTCAGTGGGCCGGCATGATGCTCGGCGACGAGGCGTACGCGGGCTCACGCAATTTCTTCAATCTTCAGTCGGCAGTTCGGCAGTACTACGGCTTCGAGCATGTGATTCCTGCTCACCAGGGACGCGGCGCAGAACACATTCTGTCCAAGCTGCTCATCAAGCCGGGCGATCACATTCCCGGGAACATGTACTTCACAACGACTCGGGCACACCAGGAGCTGGCAGGCGGGACATTCCACGATGTGATCATCGACGAAGCGCACGATCCGAATTCGACGCATCCCTTCAAGGGGAACGTGGACCTTCTCAAGCTGATCGAGCTGGTTGAAAAGGTTGGGCCGTCGAAGATTCCGTATATCTCCATTGCAGCGACAGTGAACCTCGCTGGCGGGCAGCCGATCAGTCTCGCGAACCTGCGCAAAGTCCGTGAGCTAACGCGTGGCTGGGGAATCAAGGTTGTGCTGGATGCGGCGCGTGCGGTGGAGAACGCATGGTTCATCCAGCAGCGCGAGCCGGGACACGATCGCCGGCTGGTCGCTGAGATTCTTCATGACATGTGCGACATGGCCGACGCGATGACCATGTCGGCAAAGAAGGACTCGCTCGTGAACATTGGCGGCTGGCTTGCCATGCGCGACGAACGGCTGGCGGACAGGGCACGCAATCTTGCCGTGCTTTACGAGGGTCTGCACACCTACGGTGGTCTCGCGGGCCGCGACATGGAAGCAATGGCGATCGGCATCGAGGAGTCCGTGCGCGAGGATCACATCCGAAGCCGTATCGGACAGGTGTTCTATCTGGGAGAAAAGCTTCAGGCCGCAGGCGTGCCCATCGTGAAGCCAATCGGTGGCCATGCTGTGTTTCTTGATGCGGCAGCGATGCTGCCTCACATACCGCGAGAGGAATTTCCAGCGCAGGCTCTGGCAGCGGCTATCTATCTGGATTCAGGCATCCGCTCGATGGAGCGGGGCGCCGTGTCGGCTGGCCGCGACGCGGACGGGAGCAATCGGTATCCCGCTCTGGAACTCGTACGCCTCACAATTCCGCGGCGTGTCTACACACAGGCGCACATGGACGTCGTAGCTGAAAGCGTGATCGCCGTTCACGAAGCGAGGGATTCAGTCAGGGGTCTCCAGTTCACCTACGAACCGGAGAATCTTCGCTTCTTCCAGGCCCGGTTCGAGCCCGTGGCAGCCCCGGTGCCGTGGGACCGGCACAGTCACTCCACCGACTCGATGACCGCGGGATGGAAGTGACCGCACTCTGATCCGACGGCTTTCCCGGCGGTAATAAGGGACGACAGCCTGAACCCAGCCTATCCTGCGCGACCTGCGTCGAGCCAGGTAATGGCTTCGTCGTGACTTCGAAAAACGCGGATCTCTTCTGGCACATCATCGCCTCGAAGCATCTCGTACATTCTCGACATTCCAAATACCAGATCGGACGCTGCTACCAGCGCGAGCCTTGTAGGAATCGCGAGCTGGTCCACCGGAGCAAACATTCCCATGATCTGGCGAAGCGCCGTGGCTGAAACGTCCATTGAAGTGACCTCGCGCATGTCGGCAAGATCGTCCAAAGAAGGGTCAAAATCCGCCTGCTTTACAAGATTTGCATAAGCCGACAGAATCGTGTCATCGTCAATCCGGCCGGTGTATGTCGCGACGCGACGCTTCTTCGCTTCATCCACTGCGAACGTAATCACACCCTGGGGGCGACTCATCGTTCTGATCCTGCAGCGTATGAGTTCACGTTCCTCAATCCATTTTCATTTTAGAGTGATCCATGCCGGCCATTGGATCAGGCTTCTTCTTCACCGGGACCTTCTTTGCGGGAGTCTTTTTCGCTGCAGGTTTCGCCGTTCCAGACTTCTTCACCGGGGGTTTTTTGGTGACGCTCTTCGAGGTCCTTGCCGGCGCCTTCGCGACAGGGTGATGGTGACCAGCCGCAGAGGAACTGTCCGACATCATCTTGTGCATCATCTGCCTGTGCTCTTCCGGCATCTTGCTCATCATCTCGGTCATCATGCCGTGAAGCTTTGGATCCATCATGATGCGCCTATGGATCACAGAATCGGCCATCATCAGCATGTGCATCTGCATCATGTCAGCTGAATGCCTGTCTGGCTCGGGCATGTGCATCTTCGAGTGGTCCATTTCACCGGTGGCACTATCCTTCGCTCCGGCTGCCGGCATGTTCATTTTGGAGTGATCCATTCCGGCCATGCCGGAATCCTTAGCGCCTGCTGCGGGCATGGTCATCTTGGAGTGATCCATCCCGGCCATCACCGCGCCGCGCTCAACCGTTGCCTTGGGCAGCTCTGCGAGAAATCCTACGGCGGGGCCACCCATGTTCTCCACACCCATCATCTGTGACATGTCCTTCCACTCGGCCACACTCATGATGAATGACTTGTTGTCGCGGTACCGCCTGGCCGCTTCCATTATGCGTCCCCGTTTCTGGTTCCGCGGAACCGCCGGGTTGGCGAGGATGTCGCTGACCACGTCGTGCATGGAATGCAGGTTGTCAAAGATGATTGCAGCTTCCGGGTAGCGTGCAGCGAACGCGGGAGCGATCGCTGCCGTCATCGGCATGATGCGTGGCATGTCAGCCGGCGGGTTCTCGATCATCTGCTTGAAACGTGCGACGGCGGCAATTACTCCAGTTTGTCTTTCGTCGATGTTCTTTCCCGTAACGAGCGGTTCATACAGTCCAACCTGGAGCCAGTGGTAGGCCCAGATCAGTCCGTTGAACTTCGGATAGTTCTTTCTGAAGGCCAGTGAATACGGCTGGCCCTCCATCAGCTCCATCGTTTTCGGAAGGGAACTGAAGGCGAGATCGGGGCGGGACTTGTAGTAGCGAATGAGTTCCTGAACTTTCGCGTCCTTCTGCTCCGGGGCCAAGCGCTCATCGGCCCATACATCGTAGATCTGGCGATGAAGCAGGTGAGCCCAGTCGAACATCTGCTTTGCTTCGGGGGCGAGCTTTGCATAGGCGATTTCGATTGCGGCTTCCTCGAGCGGTACTTTGGGCGGCTGCACCAGAAGCTTGCGCGTTATGAAATTGTATTCCCTGTCCTCGAGCACAGAGACAGGCGCGCCGGGCTGCGTCCACAGCCGCTCGTAAAGAATTGCGTGGCCATAGTCGAACGCATTGAACAGGCGGTCGGCGGCAGGATAATTGTCGCGAAACTTCCAGTTGAAGTCGCCGGGCAGGTAAAACTGTTCGTAGGTGGTGACCCACTGCGCCTGAAGCGTCGGAGCACTGGTCATCATGAGCATTCCTGTCAGCAACAGGAGCTTGGGCAGTCTTGTCATATGGGCGTCGCCAATTCGGGTGTAAGTCCGCGCGTCTTGCCTGAGGGTCATCATCGGACGGGGATCAGGGAGCGGACTGCAAATGCACGGGCGAGTCCGAAGGTTACGAACCATCCACGGTCATCACCTGTGATCTGCTTTCCCAGGCCGGCATCCATCGCAAAATGCGGATTCAGCTGATACCGTATTCCAGCACCGGCGTTCCATTCAACATCCTCCGCAGAATTCATTGGCTGCGACGCAAATGTCTCCGCGGTGATGAGCATCGTCTTGAGTGGGAAGGTCTTGTCCACGGCTGCGCCGAGCATCCAGCGCGAGAGTTCCTCTGCTCCTACTTTTC
Organism: Gemmatimonadota bacterium; assembly: GCA_036676795.1. Taxonomy (GTDB): domain Bacteria; phylum Gemmatimonadota; class Gemmatimonadetes; order Gemmatimonadales; family Gemmatimonadaceae; genus UBA4720. The sequence goes on along the minus strand of JAKFCC010000071.1, from coordinate 23,724 downwards.
GTGGTGCACCGGCAGGCTGATTGAATTCCAGTTCCTGGGACTCTCCGAACGTGTAACGTCCGTTGATGTGGAAACGCGCGGCTCGAAGAGTACGCGTTGCGATTCCCTTTGCCGAGAAGTACGCCTTCTCATGTGCAAGTCCGCCCATTGGAAGCAGCAGCTCTCCGGCGATACCCAGCGCAGGAATGGAAGTCTCTGCGTTGAGATTGTGCAGGACCGAGATATCCAGCCCGGCCGCGCCCGCACTCTTTCCCGCTGTCCCGCGGTCCACATATACGAGCGGAACTCCAATCTCGACATGTGTGCGCGGAAGGATGCCGTAGGCAATCTCGGGCTCGACCGCATAACTGTAAACGCCGGCCCCCGATCGCTCGATCTTCAGGGGCGCGAGCTGCAGCTCGAAGGCATACCGCTCCGTTGGATATGCGTCCTCCACCGTGATCGGCCGTCCCGCATCCGTGTTGTAGTAATCGGTCTGGGCCGACAGAACGCCGGGGATTGCGACGACGAGAGCAAGAGCCGCAAGCCGCATAGCAAGCGCGCGAACGAGATGAGCGGATTTAATCACTGCATTTCTCCAATAGGTTATTGCAGGGTAGCGGGGTGCGGACATCTAGATCCGGCTGCGCAGGAATTCCGGCGTGAGCCTCTGCAGATAGGCGGTCAGAAGCGTCATGCTTCCTGTGATCATCAGGATTCCCACTATGATGAGCAGCACTCCCGACACTCGCGAAGTCCAGAGCAGCAGACCCTTGTACCGCTGAAAGAGAATCATGAACCGGTCTATCATCAGCGCTGCCAGAAGAAATGGAACCGCAAGCCCGAGAGAGTAGGCGAGCAGCAGCAGGATACCGTGATTCAGGTCGGCGGAGTTCGCCGTATAGGTCAGCACAGCGCCGAGGATTGGGCCAATGCATGGCGTCCATCCGGCGGCGAAGGCCATGCCTACCAGTACCGTTCCCAGATAGCCAAGCGGCTTGTTGGCGATGTGGACGCGGCGTTCCCGTCCAAATGCACCAATGTTGAAAACGCCGAGCAGATACAGGCCGAGGACGATCACAAGGAGACCGCCAACCCTTCCAATCCATTCGCGGTTATGGAAGAAAACGCGGCCCACTGCGCTGGCTGTCGCGCCCAGCGCCAGGAATACGATGGTGAAGCCGGTTATGAACAGGAGCGAATGCACCAGCGCGACTTTGCGCGACTGCTGCACGTCCTCGAGGCTGAGCCCGGTGATGAAGCTCACATAGCTGGGTACGAGCGGAAGCACGCAGGGCGAGAGAAAACTCAATACTCCGGCGGAAAAGCTCACCAGAAAGCTGACGGATCCCGGTTCCATCAGGCCCCCAGCGCCAGTTCGATTGCCTTTGTCAGGGAAGTGTCCCCGGGCGCAATGGGACCGGTTTTTCTCCACCGCAATATTCCGTCGCGGTCAATGAGGAAGGTCGCGGGAACTCCGACTGCGAGGAAACGGGTTGAGATGCGCTCCTCGGGATCGCGCCAGATGGGGAAAGTCATCTGGAAGTCCGCCATGAACTTGCGTACAGACTCGTCGGTTCCGTCACTGTCCACGCTCACGCCAATCAGTTCGAGTCCGCGCTCCTGATACTTCGCGTGAATCTGCCGCAGCTCCGGAATTTCCGTACGACAGGGGTGGCACCAGGTTGCCCAGATGTTGAGCAGCACCACCTTGCCGCGCTGACCCGCGAGCGATACGGAATCGCCGTTCAGCGACAGGGTCGAGTACGAGGGCGCGCGCGCGCCTACCTCCACTCTCCCGTCATCAATGACAGTATCGGTTTTCGTATTCTCGCCCTTGGAGCAGGACGCCAGGGCAAAACCTGCGAAGAGCAGCATTACCTGTGGTCTGCGTATCACGCTGATGCCCACTAGCGAATCCCCTCGACCGGAATTCTCGCCACGCGAATGGCGGAAGGGCGCCCTGGAACGGTCCACGCAAACATCACGTTCCGTCCTGTCACGGCCATACGCGGGAAGCCACTGGCTCGCGCAGCGGATGACGCCGTAACCGTCATGCTGTTGCCGACCTTTCCATTTCTGCTGATGCGTCGCACCCGCACTGCGGCGGTATCGCCGCCGATGCGCTCGACCCAGGTGACGAGAGCGTCGCCTCCAGGCAGGAGCGCAACGTCCACGCGGCCTGCCGGCGCGCCGCCATCGATCCGCACAGGCGGGCTGAACTGCGCGCCGGCATCATCGGAGAAAGCGACCTTGACGCGCGCGCTGTCTCTGGCCGCTGTAAACCACGCGATCACCACCTTGCGTCCGTTCGACGCGAGCGCGGGACCGTTCACCGGACAGGCAGCAATGTTCCAGTTGTCATTGTGAACAGGGACGCCCTTCGTCCACTTGCCCTGAATACGACGGGTTATATAGATGTCGCGAATCTCGTCAGTCGACCGATTTCTATAGGCAACGATGGGCCCGTTGCTCGTCATTGCAGCTGCATTCTGGCAGCAGTCGCATGTTCGCTCGTCGAGCCTCAGCTCGGCGCCACGCGAGCCAGAGGGGGCAAGGGTGGTCGAGACGAGCATCATCTCATTGGATGCGTCGTGTCCTTCCTTGGAAAACTTTCGTCCATCCAGCCAGACCGCTCCGAGCCGGCCCTGCTCGCGCCACATCGCCACGAAACCGTGCTCTGACTCCGTATTGTCCCGGTGCGGGGTAACAGGGGCACTCCAGCTTTTCCCACCATCGCCGCTCTGCGAGATGCGCACTCCATAGGCGTAACTGCCTTTTCCATTCTTCTGAAGCCAGTGCGCGGCGAGTCGCCCGCCGTCCAGGACTTCAATAGAAGGGAAGTCCGCCCAGTTCACGAAGAAGTCGCGCCCCCATGCGATCGTCCGGGGAGCTGTCCAGGTTGAACCATTGTGAATCGAAAATCGCAGGGCATGGCCTGAGTCCGCCGGTTCCAGCCAGGACATGTATACCCGCCCGTCAGGGCCGGTAGCCAGGTTGGGCTCGGCGCTTCCGGGCCCTGCCGGGCTGGAAATACTGTCGAGCACAGCAGGAGTTCGTGCCGCGTCGGCGGCGCGAAGCACCAGAAAAACCCCGGCAAACGTGATCCCTAAACCGGCAAGGACAATCTTCGATTTCATGGTCTTCCTTTTCGAGGGGTGAGCGTGGGTGAAATCTAGCAGGGGGTATCAAATGGCGACGTATATGGCCCTTGCAGGACGAGACTGCCAAGTGGGCAAGCCGGGACGAGTGTACTCCTCACTGGTGGGGAATTCCCTCACTTTTTTACAGCCGTTCCCCGATGGCACGCGTTCGCTGGAAACCTGAAGTTACACGCAGATCAAAAGTCATTCCTTTGCCTGTCTGCACTCCATGTCCCTGAAACGCCGGCTTGTTGCCAACCTTACCAGCCTTCTGCTCCTGCAGCTGACCCTGCTTGGAGGAGGGACACGCTGCCCAGCGCCGGATTCGGGGCAGGCAATGAGCGACGTGCATGCACATGCATCGGGATCTCCGGCAAAAGATGATCAGTGTCGGGAGACGCATGCCCCCGAACTCTGTGCATCGATGCCCTCCTGTGTACTGCCGGTGTCAGAGCCGGCTGCGGCGCCTGCGGCGATAGCTCCCGCAACTGTGATTACGCGCCTGCCTGAGCCGCTCGGGATTCACACGGGCCCTGCGATCCTCCCAGAGGTTCCGCCTCCGCGCGCCTGACCTCTCACCGCAGGTGCGCTCTTCATAGTCAAAACGACTAGAGCGGAATGCGTCAGCGTCGAAAGACGGGACGCCCTTCAAAGAGGTTTCACATACATGTCAAGAATTCAACGGTGCCGGGAGCCGGGAGTGTTCCCGGCACGTCCGACCCTGAATCCAGTTCTGCGGTTGGCCGCGGTTGCAGCATTTGCCGTGACGGCTCCAGTTGGCGCACAGCCGAATGCCGGGGACCGCCTGCTGCTCGCCGATCTCTACAGCGAGGTCCAGCGGGCGAGTCCGCGGATTGTGGCTGCTCGCGCTCTCGTGCAGGCCTCAGAAGCACGTGTCCCAGGTGCTGGACGACCACCCGATCCAAAGGTGCAGCTCGGGTTCATGAACTACTCACTTCCTGACCTGAGACCAATGGCAACTGTCGGCATGCGGCAGCTCCAGGCGATGCAAATGCTTCCTCTGGGAGGAAAACTCTCACTCGCCCGGCGCGTGGCGAGCTTACAGGCATCGGCCGCAGGCGAGCGCGCGCGAGATGTCACCTGGGAGGTCAGGAGCGCGGCAGCGATGGCGTTCTACGAACTCTATTCCACCAGCCGCAGCATCGAAGTCGCCCGTGAAACTATCCGCCTGCTGCAGGATATCGAAAAGACAGCTGAGGCGATGTACCGCGTTGGTGATGGTCGTCAGGCCGATGTACTGCGCGCACAGGTCGAGATAGCGAAGATGGTCGAGGACACCGTGCGAATGCAGTCGATGCGCGCGATCATGATTGCCAAGCTCAACGCGCTGCTCAATCGTCCTGCGAACGCTCCTGTCGGTGAGCCTGCGCTGCCTCGTTTCCCCAAGGACATTCCGCATCCGGCCTCGTTTGACTCAGCCGCACTCAGCGGCCGGCCAATGATCCTCGCCGGGGTCGAGGAAGTGCGTGCAGCCGAAGCGTCAGAAAAACTGACGCGCAGGGAGATATGGCCAGACCTGGAAGTCGGAGTGCAGTACGCGCAGCGCACTGGTGAAATTGGCACCGAGCGAATGGGAAGCCTGATGCTCGGTGTCTCTGTTCCGGTGTTTGCACGCGATCGGCAACTCAGAATGCGCGACGAGGCAGCCGCAATGCGGCGGATGGCTGCCGCCGAACTCGTGGCAATGCGTGCTGAAACGCGGGCAGGAATCGGCGAGGCATATGCGAATCTCACAAGGGCCCGGGCACTCTCACAGCTCTTTCGCACCACCGTGCTGCCGCAGGCGGAAGCAACGGCTGCCTCAGCACTGTCCGCATACCGCGTGGGTCAGGTGGACTTCATGACCCTTCTCGATGACCGGATGACGGTCAAGAGGTACCAGCAGGAGCTGTTCGCCCTCGAAGCAGACGAGGGTAGAGCCTGGGCAGAACTCGAGATGCTCACCGCCAGAGAACTCATCGACTCCAACACAGCGGTAACTCCCGTATCCGAAAGAACATTGTCCCCGCGAGGCCAAGAATGACATATGCCGTGAAGGACTTCAACACATCTCCTCGTCCGACGCGACGCGGAACGGCAGGTCGCGTTGCTGCGTACACTGCTGTGCTCGCGATCACGATTGTCGCGGTGTTCTACTCGACCCGGGCGAAGACCGAGCCCGCGGCGAAGTCGGCGGAGCACGATCACGGCGGCGCGACCGCGGGAGGGAATGCCTCGTTGCCGGTTTCGCTGACGCCGTCAGACGCGCAGCGCATAGGCGTTACCTATGCCGTCGTGACGGTTGGCCCGCTGGGCGGAGAGATACGCACCGTTGCGCAGGTGACATTCGACGAGACCAAGGTGTACACCATCGCCCCCAAGATCGACGGCTGGGTCGATCATCTCGTCGTGAATGCCACAGGACAGTATGTCGCCGCCGGACAGCCGCTTCTGACGGTCTACTCGCCAATGCTCGTCTCGGCGCAGGAGGAACTGCTTCTTGCGCGGCGACTCCAGGGTGACGTCGCAGAGGCAAGTGTCGATGCCCGCAGGAGCGCGAGTGACCTGCTGCAGTCCTCGCGGCGAAGGCTCGCGTATTGGGACATTTCTGCGCGCGAGATCGCGGAGATCGAGAGGACGGGTGCGGTTCGGAAGACTATGACGCTGCGTGCGCCCGTGGGAGGATTCGTCCTGGAGAAGAATGTGCTCGCCGGCCAGAGGATCATGAGTGGTGACGCAATGTTCAAGGTTGCGGACCTCCGAACCGTGTGGATTGAGGGCGAGGTATTCGAGCAGGACCTCGCAGCGGTGCGTGCAGGGCAGACGGTACGCATCGAGTTCCAGGCGTTGCCCGGCGAGTCGCGGGTGGGACGAATCTCATATGTGTATCCGACACTCAATCCGGACACGCGCACTGTGCGTGTGCGGGTCGCATTGCCAAATCCCGACCTGCGGCTCAAGCCGGGGATGTATGCAACCATCCGAATTACCGGCACGGTGCGGCCGAATGCAGTCACCGTTCCGCGTTCCGCGGTGTTGTCCACTGGCGAGAGAAGCATCGTGTTCGTGCGCGAAAAGAATGGACAGCTCACACCGCGCGAAGTGACTCCGGGCGCGTCCAGTGACGAACGCATCGAGATTCTCAATGGGTTGGCAGCCGGGGAGACCGTCGTAGCGTCAGCCACATTCCTCGTCGACGCTGAATCCAATCTCGGCAAGGCGCTGGGTGGGATGGGAGACATGCCCGGGATGGACATTATCACGGGGCCCAAACCACTGCCTGCGAAAGAGGAGTGACGGCCGTGCTCAAGCGCATCATTGAATGGTCTGTCGCCAACAAGCTGATCGTTGTCCTGTTCAGCATTGCGCTGTCCGTCGCGGGCGTGCTGGCCATCAGGTCCACCCCGCTGGAAGCGCTGCCCGACCTGTCTGACGTGCAGGTGATCGTGCAGGCGAACTACAATGAGCAGGCCCCGCGCATCGTCGAAGATCAGGTCACCTACCCGATTGCGGCGGAGATGCTCAAGGTGCCGGGTGCTCGCACGGTGCGCGGATACTCGTTTTTCGGCGTGTCGTTCGTCTATGTCATCTTCAATGACGGGACGGACCTCTACTGGGCGCGTTCGCGTGTTCTGGAATACCTGAACGGAATTCGAGGGAAACTTCCAGCGAGCGTAACTCCCACGCTCGGACCCGATGCAACCGGCCTGGGCTGGGTTTACCAGTATGTGCTGGAAGATACGAGCGGCAAGCGGAATCTCGGAGAGCTTCGCAGCATCCAGGACTGGTATCTGCGCTATGCCCTGACGGCCGTGCCTGGCGTGTCGGAGGTTGCGAGTGTTGGCGGCTTCGAGAAACAGTATCAGGTGGACATCGACCCGGCGCGACTACTCGCCTACGGCATTCCTGTCACGCGCGTGATGAGTGCCATCCAGGCGGCGAACAATGACGTGGGTGCAATGACCATGGAGTTGTCCGAGCGTGAGTACATGGTTCGCGGGCTCGGTTACCTGAAGTCGATGTCCGACATCGAGAACGTCGTTGTCGGTGCGACAGGGGATGGAACTCCCATACGTGTCGCAGAACTGGGACGTGTGAGTGTAGGTCCGGCAATCCGGCGAGGTGTTACCGATCTCGATGGCCGCGGCGATGCAGTGGGCGGCATCGTCGTGATGCGGTTCGGGCAGAACGCGCTGACCACGATTAGCAACGTCAAGGCAAAGCTCGCCGCCGTTGAGAAAAGCCTGCCCCCGGGCGTGATCGTACGGTCCGTCTATGACCGGAGTGACCTGATCGAACGCGCCATCGGCACGCTCAGGGAAAAGCTGATCGAGGAGTCGGTCATAGTTGCGCTGGTGTGCATCGTGTTCCTGCTGCACGCGAGCTCGGCTCTGGTGGCAATCCTCACGCTGCCGATAGGAATTCTGATGGCCTTTGTGGCCATGCGCGGAGTTGGTGTGGGCGCCGACATCATGTCACTTGGCGGCATTGCGATCGCAATTGGCGCAATGATCGACGCAGCCATCGTGATGGTTGAGAACATGCACAAACACCTCGAGCGCGCGGCTATGGCAAAAGCCGGTGAATCGGGAAATGACTCGAAGTCCTTCAGTGCTTCAATCCTCTCCCCGGCCGAGCGGTGGAGAATCGTAGTGGAATCGTCGAAGGAAGTCGGCCCGTCGCTCTTCGTTTCGCTGCTCATCATTACCGTTTCGTTCATTCCGGTTTTCACGCTGGAAGGTCAGGAGGGGCGGCTCTTCAAGCCGCTCGCGTTCACTAAGACATTTTCCATGGCAGCTGCGAGCCTTCTGTCACTGACCCTTGTGCCCGTGATGATGGGCCTGTTCATACGGGGCAGGATCTATCGCGAGAGCGCCAACCCGATCAATCGCGCGCTCATCCGCGTGTACCGGCCGGTGATCCACTTCGTGCTCGCACATCGCGGTCAGGTCATCATGGCGGCGGTGCTGGCTCTTGTCGTCACCTGGATTCCGTGGACCAGAACGGGCAGCGAGTTCATGCCGCGCCTCGACGAGGGAACGATTCTGTTCATGCCGACCACGCTCCCGGGAATACCGATCGCGCGCGCACGCGAGGTGCTTCGCCAGCAGGATGCGATCCTGAAATCCTTTCCGGAGGTGGAACGGGTGTGGGGCAAGGCCGGTCGCGCCGAAACAGCGACAGATCCGGCCGGTCTCGACATGTTCGAGACGACCATCACGCTCAAACCGGAAAAACAATGGCGCCCTGGAGTGACCTACGACCGGCTGATCGCCGAGATGGATTCGGCGGTGAAAATGCCGGGAGTGACGAATGCCTGGACCATGCCGATCAAGGGACGGATAGACATGCTGGCGACGGGCATCCGCACGCCCGTGGGTATCAAGATCTTCGGGCCAGATCTTGGCGAGCTTGAGCGGATCGGGAGGGAAGTGGAAAACGCGGTGCGGCCTATTCCGGGAACGCGCAGCGTCTTCGCCGAGCGTGCAGTGAGCGGGTACTACCTGGACATCGACATCGATCGAGCAGCGGCCGCGCGCCACGGTGTGAATGTGGCCGACGTGCAGGCAGTCATAGCGACGGCGATCGGGGGAATGACCATTACACAGACCGTCGAGGGGCGCGAGCGGTACGGGGTGCGGGTGCGTTACCCGCAGGAACTGCGGCACACTCCGGAACGCCTCGGGTCCGTGCTCGTTCCGGTGAATCACGAAATTGGCGCGCGCCCGGCGAACACGGGTGGCACAACGGCAATGGGAGGCGGGTCGATGGGTTCCTCGGCGATGTCGACAGGGTCGGCTCAGATTCCACTGGGCCAGATCGCGACAATCAGGCAGGTGCCGGGACCCATGGTGGTGCGCACCGAGGGCGCAACGCCGACAGCGTGGGTCTATGTAGATGTGGAAGGGCGTGACATCGGAAGCTACGTGAAGGATGCGCAGAAGATGGTGAGCGACATGGTCGTGCTGCCTTCCGGTTACACCGTTGTGTGGAGCGGACAGTACGAGTACATGCAGCGCGCTGCGGAAAAGATGAAGGTCGTGATCCCGGCGACGCTCGCGATCATCTTCCTCCTGCTCTACTTCAATTTCAGGAGTGTGGGTGAGACACTGATCGTAATGCTTTCGCTGCCATTTGCGCTGGTTGGAGGAGTCTGGTTCCTCTGGGCGCTCGGCTACAACTGGTCGGTCGCCGTGGCAATCGGCTTCATCGCTCTCGCTGGAGTCGCAGCGGAAACCGGAGTCGTGATGCTCATCTACCTGGACCATGCATGGAAGGAACGGCAGGCGAATGGCCGGATACCGACAGTGCGCGATCTGTATGAAGCGATCGTGGAAGGTGCGGTGGATCGCGTCCGACCGAAGATGATGACCGTGACTGCGATCATGGGTGGACTACTTCCCATCCTCTGGGGCAGCGGGGCTGGAGCGAGCGTCATGAAACGCATCGCCGCACCAATGGTCGGCGGCATGGTCTCCAGCACTCTGCTTACGCTGATTGTGATTCCCGCTGTCTACTCTCTATGGAAGGAACGTCTGGTTATCGCCGCCGGTGAGTCCGCAGCCGCAGCCCCGCCGGAAGCGGGCCCTTGACATAGGGGAGGGGGGTATATGAGATTCGGGGCAAGGGAGGAAACATGAATTCGATTGACTATGCAGTTGTAGCGGCAGGAGCTGCCGCAATAGGATGGGTGCTCTGGTACTTCTTCTTTTCCAGCGGACCGGCTGCTGCGGCTGTCGCAGATGCCGGCCTTCAGCAGGTGTCAGTGACTGTGAAGGGCGGTTATGACCCCGCGCTGATAAAGGTTCGCACCGACAAGCCAGTGCGCTTTGTGTTCGACAGGCAGGAAACCTCGAGCTGCTCTGAGGAAATTGTTTTCCCGGATTTCGGGATCAGGAAGTTTTTGCCGGCCTTTCAGAAGACCGTAGTGGACATTCCTGCGCCTGCGGCCGGCAGCTATGAGTTCACCTGCGGTATGTCGATGCTGCGAGGCAGGATGGTGGCAGAATGAAAGTCGTCATTCCTGTCAGCGGCATGACCTGCGCCGCTTGCGAGGCCCGGGTCCAGAAGACGCTGAAACAGACGCCGGGCGTCAAGGACGCATCCGTCAATCTGATGATGGCCAACGCGACAGTCACCTTCGACGCCGGCGAGACCAGCACAGACAAGCTCGTGAATGCCATTCGTGAGACCGGATACGAGGCTTCCGTGCCAGGCCCGGTTGAGAATGCGATTGAAGACCAGGCCAATCGCGACCGCGAGCAGGCTGCGGAGTTTCGTGAGCTTAAAGTAAAGGCCATCGTTTCCGGGGCTGCCGGCTTGATCGCCATGTTCGTACCGATGTTGCTGCATGGCAGCGGGGCGGAGCGGGAGCTGTCATTCGCGATGCTGTTCGCTTCGCTTGGCGTGATGGGGTGGGCAGGAAGGCATTTCTATGTAAGGGCATGGGCCGCGTTCAGGCATCGTGCCGCCGACATGAACACGCTCATCGCGCTCGGTACCGGCGCTGCCTTCGTCTACTCGGTCATCGCCACCATTGCGCCGGAATTCTTCATCTCGCATGGCGCCGCGCCGGACGTCTACTATGAGGCAATCATCATCATCATCGCCCTCATTCTCACGGGCAATGCGTTCGAGGCACGCGCCAAGCGGGAGACGACTGCGGCCCTGCGGTCTCTGGCGGGCCTCCAGCCGAAGACGGCACGCGTGCTTCGCAACGAAGTGGAGGTGGAGATTCCGCTCGAGGAGCTGGTCTCAGGCGACATCGTCGTCGTGCGGCCGGGCGAAAGGCTGCCGGTTGATGGGGAAGTTGTGTCGGGGCAGAGCGCGGTTGACGAGTCCATGCTCACGGGCGAATCGGTGCCCGTCAAGAAAGTTGAAGGCTCGCGCGTGGTCGGCGCGACCATAAATGGAACCGGGTCGCTGCGCTATCGAGCGACGACCCTGGGGTCGGACAGCGTTCTTGCACAGATTCTCAAGATGATGCGCGACGCACAGGGGTCGCGTGCGCCCATGCAGCACCTTGCTGATCGCGTGAGCGCGGTCTTCGTGCCCACGGTTATCGTAATTGCAATTGTGGCCTTTGTGGTCTGGTTTGTCGCACTGCATACGGGCGAGGCGACCACGGCTGCTGCAGCTGTGCGTGGCTTTGCAGCTGCAGTGACAGTCCTGATTATCGCGTGCCCGTGCGCCATGGGCCTCGCGGTCCCCACTGCGATGATGGTTGCGACAGGCAAGGGTGGACAGTTCGGCATCCTGATCAAGGGGGGTGAGGCACTCCAGCGCGCCGGAGATGTCACAGTGGTTGCGCTCGACAAGACAGGAACGGTCACTCTTGGCCGTCCTGACGTCACCGATATCATCCCCGTTGGTTCGATCACGGAAGAAGATCTCCTGCGCCTTGCGGCGTCACTGGAAAGCGCCAGCGAACATCCCATTGCAACTGCGATCGTGCGGAACGCAAAGGAGCGGGGGATTGAAATTGTCACCCCGGGCGAGTTCGACTCGCACACAGGGCTCGGCGTTTCTGCAAAGGTTGGGGGCTCGAGCGTCGCGATAGGCAATGCCGCATTGATGACCCAGCTGGGTGTGGATCTCGCGGCCGTCGCGGATCAGACCACTCGTTTGCTCGAGCAGGCTCGAACTGCTGTGTATGTATCGAAGGATGGAGCACTCGCTGGAATTCTCGCGGTCGCCGACCCAGTGCGCCCAACTTCCCGGGACGCAATCGCGCGGCTCAAGTCGATGTCGCTCAGGGTCGTAATGATCAGCGGGGACCGGAAGGAGACGGCACAGGCTATCGCAAATGGAGTTGGAATAACTGATGTGATCGCCGGCGTCCTGCCCGGTGGAAAGGTCGCGGAGGTTCAGAGGCTGCAGAGCGGCGGGGCAGTGGTCGCGATGGTCGGGGACGGGATCAACGATGCCCCGGCTCTTGCCGCGTCGGATGTCGGCATTGCAATTGGAACCGGAACCGACATTGCGGTAGAGGCAGCCGACATCGCATTGATGCGCGGCGATCTGCACAGCGTTGCCGACGCAATCGCACTCTCCCGTAGAACCACCCGCATCATGAAACAGAATCTGTTCTGGGCCTTCATCTACAACGTCATTGGAATCCCAATAGCGGCAGGGGCGCTTTATCCCTTCATGGGAATAATGCTCACGCCGGTAATCGCCAGCGCGGCCATGGCGTTCAGCTCAGTCAGTGTCGTAGGAAACAGCCTGCGCCTTCGCAGCTTCAACCCATCCTGAACAAATGAGAGAACCCAAATCGAGTTCCAAAGCCACGGGCAAGAAAGCCGTCGGTGTCGATACGGACATCAAGACAAAGAACCTCCAGCGTCTCCGGAGGATCGAGGGACAGGTGCGCGGGATTCAGAAAATGGTCGATGAGGACCGGTACTGCGCCGACATCCTTGCCCAGGTTTCGTCGGTGCAGGAAGCGCTGCGTGGAGTGGGCAAGGAACTCATGCGCAACCACCTGAAGCACTGCGCAGCCCACGCAATCCGGTCGGACGGTGAGCGCGCAGAAGCCATGTACGGCGAAATCGTAGACCTCATGGACAGGCATTCGCGGTAGGCCTGCAACTCGGTGTAACCGAACCCCTGATTTCTCCGTAAATTAGGGTATGCAGACTACCGCTTTGCCCCCGGCCACGGCGGGCACCCAGGCACCCGCAGCCCCAGTCGCTGCCCCGCTCACGATTGGAGAGCTGCGCGCACGGCGCGAAGAACTCTCGAACCAGCTCATCTCAGCCGCGGGCCGCCGAAAGAATCTCGCGGAGGAGGTGCGTCAAGCTTCGGGCGCCGACAAGGTGGGCCTCGAACAGCGAATCAAGGTTCTGGATGAGCGAATCGTCCAGCTTGAATCGGATATTGCCGCTACTGGTCGCCAGCTGACCAGTGCACCCGCAGGAACGAGTGTCGCCGACGATGCAGGACTCCCGCGGGCCTTCGGCATTTTTTCGCCGGCTCAGTTCACTGCATTGTCCATTGTATTCACGATTCTGGTTTTCTTTCCGCTCGCGATCTCCGCGTCGCGTCTCATGTGGAAGCGTGCTAAGCAGACCGTCACTGTTCCGGCCATTCAGGGTGAAGCAGCGCAGCGACTCGAACGCCTGGAGCAGTCTGTCGAGGCGGTTGCCATCGAAGTGGAGCGGATTTCGGAGGGTCAGCGGTTCGTAACACGCATCCTTTCCGCCAGTCCGCAGGCAGGAATTTTGCCCGCCTCACAAAAGGAAACTGTCGCCATAAAGATCCCGGACTGACTATGCGATCACTTACCCGAATATCGCTCCTCGCAGCACTCTCCACTCTTGCTCTCGGCTGTGCTCAACTTCAAACTCTCGCCGGACGGCAGGGCTCTGCGGCGGTGACCCTCAACGGACCGGGCGGAGAGCTGCGCGGCGGCGGCGAGGTGTGGCAGGACAACAATGGACAGGTGCATGTGAATCTCCAGCTCCAGGGGCTGCCGGCGGGGATACATGCGATCCATTTCCACTCGGTGGGAAGCTGCGAATCGGGGCCGTCCGCGTTCAGCGGGGCAGGCGGGCACTACAATCCCGCAAACAGGCAGCATGGACTCTCAAATCCGGCCGGGCCGCACGCGGGTGACGCGCCGAATTTTACCGTTGAAGCCAATGGCACTGCTCACGTCGAGTTCGTTACCGACCGCGTCACCATTACCGCGGGCAGCGCGACGCTCTTCGACTCTGACGGATCATCCCTGGTTGTTCATGCAGCTGCCGATGACCAGATGTCGCAGCCAGCTGGAAACAGTGGCGAACGGATCGCCTGCGGGGTAGTTCGCAAGGTCCTCTAGAGCAAACGACCGGGCAGACCTCATCATTAGGTCTGCCCGAGGATTCTGGATAGATTTCCGGCCGCAATGCAATCTGATCGTATCCTCACCGCCGGACTGATCGACTACGCCGGCTTGTTCCCTCCGGCGCAGCTGGGGATGGACGAGGCCGTCCGCAATTATGCGGAATATCTCCGATGGACAGAGGCTGAGATGCTTGGCCGATTCGTCCTGCCAGCCGCGCGCCTCTCGGAATTCGCTGAGGCGGCTGCGGGCGTTCTCCCGCGCGGTGAGGGCGCAGCACCCTGGAGCCTTGCTGTCCTGCTCACTGAACGCTTTCGCGACGAGATACCGGTCGTCCTCAAGTTCAATTGCGCCCACTGGGTGGATTCACCAGCAGGACATGCCGTAGTTGACGTAGTGGAGATGAAGGCAAACGACCCCGCGGAAATTCAGGGCTTGAAGGCCGCTCTTCCCGGTTTTTATCGCGCATTCGTCGAGCTTCCGCTCACTGAACGACTGGGGGAGCTGCTGGATGCAACGAAGGCGGCGGGCTTTTCAGCGAAGATTCGAACAGGTGGAGTGGAGCGAGCGGCCTTTCCCAGTGCGGACGCCATCGTCAGGTTCATGGAACAGTGTAAGGATCGCAGCATTGCCTTCAAGGCCACAGCCGGACTCCATCATATAGTATGCAGCACATACCCGCTGACATACGCGGCCGACTCCGAATCGGCTCCGATGTTCGGATTTCTCAATGTGTTCGCCGCAGCGGTATTCCTTACCGCCGGCGCATCGCGCAGTGACGTCCTCGCCATCCTTGAGGAGCGGGATGTGCGCGCTTTTGGCTTTGCAGAAGAGGGCATGCGCTGGCGCGCACTGAAAGCGACAAACGCAGACATTGAGCGGGCCCGAGCAGAGTTCGCGATCTCCTTCGGCTCCTGTTCATTCACGGAGCCTGTGGAAGAGCTCACCCATATTCTTACCTCGAATACTTCAGAATGACATCTCTTGTGAGCTGGATCCCGTCCGCGAACGATCCGGCGACCGACTTCCCACCGGAAAATCTGCCCTTTGGCGTCTTCTCGATTTCCGACGGGGGAGCATCGGCCTCGTCGCGTCGCATTGGGATTGCGGTCGGTGATCAGGTCCTGGATGTAAGCAGGAAGGGAGTGGTTGAGTTTTTCGAGGGAGACGCGGGGGAGATTGCCCGGCGCTGCCGGGATGCCACCCTGAACGGAATCATGAACGCACCGCCGCAGATGCTGAGCGAATTCCGCAGGCGGGTGCAGGAACTGGTGTGCTCGACCGACAGCAAGATCATCGAGAGGGTGGGGCAGGGCCTGGTGCCGATGGATAAGACGATAATGTCCCTGCCAGCGAGTATCGGCGACTACACTGACTTCTATGCATCGATCGAACACGCAACGAACGTCGGCAGCATGTTCCGTCCCGACAATCCGCTCCTTCCCAACTACAAGCACGTTCCAATCGGCTACCACGGGCGGACCTCTTCTATAGTAGTTAGCGGCAGCATGGTCAGGCGTCCGAGCGGGCAGACAAAGGCCCCTGATGCCGAGGCGCCGGTGTTCGGGCCCTCGCGTTCGCTCGACTACGAAGCAGAGATCGGTTTTTTCGTAGCGCGGGGGAATGATCTCGGGCGGCCAATTCCCATCGATGAGGCGGAAGAGCACATCTTCGGGTTCTGCCTTCTCAATGACTGGTCGGCACGTGACATACAGGCGTGGGAGTACCAGCCACTGGGACCATTTCTCGCGAAGAACTTCGCGACGACAATCTCACCCTGGGTCGTCACCCGCGACGCGCTTGCGCCATTCCGCGTCCCACGGCCCGCCAGGCCGGCCGGTGACCCCGAGCCGCTGCCCTATCTACTGTCGAAAAATCCACAGGCCGAGGCTCTGGATTTGCAAGTTGAAGTGTTCATCTCATCGCGCCGAATGCGCGACCAGGGCATCGCGCCGATGAGGGTCAGCAGGGCTGGCTTCAGCAGCATGTACTGGACGCCGGCACAGATGCTTACGCATCACGCAAGTGCAGGCTGCAACATGCGGACGGGTGACCTGCTCGGGAGCGGAACTGTCTCAGGTGAAACGAAAGAGTCCAGGGGAAGCATGCTCGAACTGACCTGGCGCGGTGCAGAGCCTCTGACGCTTCCGTCAGGAGAGACGCGAAAGTTTCTCGAGGATGGGGATGAGGTTATCATGCGCGGGTACTGTGAACGCGCAGGTGCAAGACGAATCGGGTTTGGCGAGTGCCGGGGAACAATTCTTCCGGCCGGAAACTAGATGTATGTGCATGGGAGTTGGAATTGGCCGAAGGCAAGAAGAAGCAGCCGCTTTATAGAGTCCGTAAGTCGGGAATTCAGGGTCTTGGTGTCTTTGCAGCAAGGAAACTGAGAAAGGGCCAGCGAATCATTGAATACGAGGGCGAGCGCATAACCAACGAGGAAGCTGACAAGCGCTACGACGATGACAAGATGCAGCGGCATCACACCTTTCTCTTCACGCTCGATAACAGGACAGTCATCGACGGGGCAGCAGAGGGAAATGATGCGAGACTGATAAACCACTCGTGCGACCCCAACTGCGAAGCGGTAATCGAGAAGAAGCGCATTTTCATTTACGCACTGAAGACGATTCAGCCGGGCACGGAGCTCTCATACGACTACCAGTACGAGCGCACTGGCGAGAACGATGACGAAATGGAAAAGTTCTACAAGTGTCGCTGCGGCGCCGAGAACTGCCGCGGCACGATAATGAAGACGGCGAAGAAGAAAAGAACCAGGAAGAAGACAAAGCGCGCAAAACGTTAACCAAAGGGGATATCCTGATGCTTCGACATGTAAGGCGACTAGCTGTTGCAGTGACGGTGCTGGCGGCAGGCACGGCCGGCGCCCAGTCCGGATATGTTCAGGCGGTTCCGATAGACGTGGCGAACATCGATCGCAGTGCGGATGCGTGCGTCGATTTCAACGCGTTTGCGAATGGCGGCTGGATCAAGCGTACTGCCATTCCCGCGGCATTCTCGCGATGGGGAAGCTTTGACGAGCTTGGCGAACGGAACCAGGCGTCGCTTCAGGCCATTCTCACCGATGTAACGAAGAATCCATCCGCACGAAAGCTTTCGAGAAATGAGCGCCTGGTCGCGGACTTCTACACTTCGTGCATGGACTCCGCACGTGCAGAGCGTGATGGTGCAACTCCGCTTCTCGCAATCCTCCGCCCGATCGACGCGGTGAGCAACCGCGGTCAGCTTCAGCGCCAGATTGCGAAGCTGCATCTTCAGGGTGTGGGAGCCGTGTTTGGATTCGGCGCAACGCAGGACGCCAAGATGTCCGAGCGGGTCATCGGCGGCGCGTATCAGGGCGGGCTGTCACTGCCCAGCAGGGATTATTACCTCGAGAACACTCCACGCTTTCAGCAGATCCGAAAAGACTATGTCGGACATGTAGCAAAGATGCTGGCGCTGGCGGGCGCAAAGCCGGCTGCGGCAGCTGAGCAGGCCCAGAGAATCCTGGAGCTCGAGACTGCATTTGCGCGCGCCTCGATGTCGAACGTCGAGCTGCGCGACCCCATCAAAACCTACAATCTGCATACGGCTGCGCAGCTTGCATCGCTCACGCCGAACTTCAGCTGGAGGCGGTACTTTGCGGACCTCGGTGCCCCGCGGGTACCGGCGGTTGACATCCAGAACCCGAAGTTCATGCGGGCAGTGGACAGCCTTCTCGTGGCAGTGCCGCTCGCCGACTGGAAAGCGTACCTGCGCTGGAGAGCAGTCAAGTCGTACGCTGGCAGCCTGAGCTCTGCATTCGTGAATGAGAGCTTTGCGTTCGACTCGAAGCTCAGTGGCGCAAAGGAGCAGCTGCCTCGCTTCAAGCGCTGCACGCGTGCAACCGACGCGGGACTGCGTGACGGACTGGGCCGCCTGTACGCGGAAAGAAATTTCACGCCGGAGGCCAAGGCCCGGGCGCTCGAGATGATCAACAATCTCGCGGCAGTTTATCGTGAGCGAATCAACAACCTTGCGTGGATGAGCCCCGACACACGCAAGCAGGCTATCCAGAAGCTGAACACCTATGTCCGGAAGATCGGGTACCCCGATGAGTGGCGCGACTACTCGTCGCTCACGATACGGCGCGGCTCATTCCTTCCGAACAGGATTGCTGTCACCGCGTACGAGAACCGCCGCGATCTCGCCCAGATCGGGAAGCCGGTAAATCGTGCGGAGTGGGGAATGACGACTCCCACCGTGAACGCATACTACAACCCGACGATGAACGAAATCGTGTTCCCCGCGGGAATCATGCAGCCGCCCTTCTTCGATGCGAAGGCGGACGATGCCGTGAATTATGGCGGAATGGGTTCCGTGATCGGGCACGAGATCTCGCATGGCTTCGACGATCAGGGCAGCCAGTTCGACGAGAAGGGAAACCTGCGCAACTGGTGGACGGAAACAGACCTCAAGAATTTCCAGGGCAAAACCGGACTCGTAGTCAGTCAGTATGGCGGGTTCAAGGTTCTCGACACCGTTTCGGTCAACGGCCAGCTCACGCTTGGCGAGAACATTGCCGACATCGCCGGCCTCCAGGCGGCGTATGCGGCCCTGCAAAAGGCGCTTTCGCAGAAGGGGCGTCCGGGACTAATCGACGGATTTACACCTGAGCAGCGCTTCTTCATCGCATGGGCCCAGATCTGGCGCCAGAACATGCGTCCGGAAGAGCAGCTTCGCCGGATACTCACCGACCCGCATTCGCCGGGAAAGTGGCGCACGAATGGGCCGGTTTCCAACATGCCCGAGTTTGCGCAGGCCTTTGGATGCAAGCCTGGCGACCCGATGGTGCGTCCTGATTCGGTCAGAGTCATCATCTGGTAGCACGCAATATGAATGAGAGCCCGGGAGCAGCTGCTCCCGGGCTCTTTTTCATTCCAGACATGCTAATTTGAAACACATGCCAGCCAGCGCGTTCTTCTACAGGGAATCGAACGGAATCAGGATAACTGTCCGGCCGATGTATCTCCGGGATCAGTCGGAGCCTTCACAGAACCACTACCTGTTCGCCTACTTCATCCGCATCGAGAATATCGGCGGGTTGCCGGCGCAGCTGCTGTCGCGCCGCTGGCTCATCCACGATGAGGTTGGTGAGGACACCGAGGTTACCGGCGAAGGTGTCGTTGGCGAGCAGCCTCTCGTCAATCCGGGAGCGGTACACGAGTACCAGAGTTTCTGTGTGCTCAAGTCGGGCGAAGGGTTCATGGAAGGACACTACACCTTCCTGCGCCCGGATGGCGGAACCTTTGACGCTGCGATTCCGCGGTTCATCCTGAGCGCGAGCCGGTCCACGAGTCTCCCGTCGTGACGCGGAATTGAGCCGCATATACGATATCTCGATGCCCGTGCGCAGCGGCGGGCTTGTTTACCCGGGGAATCCCGAGATCCGGATCGAGACGGAGCAGGCCATCTCGCAGGGAGCCGGTGCGAATGTGTCGTCGCTCCATTTCGGATCACACACAGCAACGCACGTTGACGCGCCCAAACATTTCAGCGATGCGGGTGCGGGAGTCGAAACGCTGCCGCTGGACATCCTGATGGGCCGCGCGCGGCTCGTCAGGTTCGATGATTCCGTGATGCAGATCACGCGGGCGCATCTCGAGGCGCTGAAGCTCGACGGCGTGACACGTGTTCTTTTCGCGACTCGCAATTCGCAGCTGCAAGCCAGGTCCCCCGAGTTCGTGCGTGACTACACGTATGTTGCGCCCGATGCGGCGGAATATCTTGTGAGCATCGGGGTTCGCCTCGTCGGAGTGGACTATCTGTCCATCGAGCAGTTCCGTTCCGGCCATCATCGAACCCACCATGCGCTGCTCGGCAACTCGGTAATCATCATAGAAGGGCTCCAGCTTTCAGAGCCTCCCGAAGGTGAATACGATCTCATCTGCCTGCCGATCAAGATCGAAGGTGGTGACGGAGCCCCAGCCCGCGCGGTCCTCATCCAGCCGACTGCCTGATGCCGATCCGACACGTTTTCGTTGACATCGGAGGCGTGCTGGGCACCAATGGATGGGACCGCGAGCAGCGACAGCGCGCACTCGAGAGGTTCAAGCTCGACAAGACTGATTTCGATTTCCGCCACCAGGAAATCGTAGGTGACTGGGAAGAGGGGCGCATGTCGATGGACGAGTACATGAAGCTCACCGTCTTCTACTGCCCACGGGACTTCACCCCGGAAGAGTTCAGCGAATTCGTCTTTGCGCAGAGCATTCCCTTTCCCGAGTCAATTGCAGCTGTCTCGGAGCTTTCCGCGATGCGGACTCATGTAATGATGACCCTCAACAACGAATCGGCCGAGCTCAACCGGCACCGTATTCAGACATTCGGGCTTTCGGGCTTGTTCAGCGCATTCCTCTCCTCCTGCTGGCTCAATGCGCGCAAGCCCACAAGGGCGTTCTTCGACCGGGCGTTTGGCGTGTCAGACGCGAATCCCGCGGAATCACTTTTGATAGATGACAGGGAACAGAATATCGTTCGCGCTGCGGAGCTGGGAATGCAGACTATCCACTGCGTCCAGCCGGCAGGATTGCGCGAGCAGATGGTAAACGCAGGGCTACTTCCGCCAGGAAACTGAAATGAGAATTGCAATGATCGGGCTGGGCAAGATGGGCGGGAACATGACGGAGAGACTTATCGGTAAGGGCCACGAGGTTGTGGTTTACGACCGAAGCCCCGAAGCAATTGCGAAATACGCGGCACTCGGCGCGAAGCCCGCGAAGTCGCTCGACGACATGATGTCGCAGCTGCAGTCTCCCAGGGTGGTCTGGATCATGGTTCCCGCGGGCAAGCCAGTCGATGAGACCATCGCTGCCGTCTCGGCAGGCATGCAAAAGGGGGACATAATCATCGATGGCGGCAACTCGAACTTCCACGACTCCATGCGGCGCGCAGCTGAACTCGCGGCGAAGGACATTGAATTCATCGACAGCGGAACCAGCGGAGGGATCTGGGGCCTGGCCAACGGCTACTGCCTGATGATCGGCGCGACTGAGCCGGCATTCAAGGTATGCGAGCCCGTTTTCAAGGCGCTCGCTCCCGTGGACGGATACGCACACGTGGGTCCGCCGGGCGCCGGGCACTATGTGAAGATGATCCACAACGGGATCGAGTACGGCCTGCTCCAGGCGTATGCCGAGGGATATGAGATCCTCAATGCTTCGCGCGACTTCAAGCTCGATCTTCATCAGATCGCTCAGGTATGGAATCACGGAAGTGTGGTGCGGTCCTGGATCAATGAACTCGCGGAGCGCGCATTCGAGAAAGACGCGGCGCTCTCGGAGTTGAAGGGATATGTGGAGGACTCAGGCGAAGGCCGCTGGACCGTGCAGGAGGCGATCGACCTCGACGTGCCGGCACCGGCCATCACGCTTGCGCTGCTCGCCCGGCTTCGTTCCAGGCAGACAGACTCATTCTCTGGAAAAGTGATCGCAGCACTTCGCAATGAATTCGGCGGTCACGCCATCAGGAAAACGTGAAGTCATCCATTCATACGCTTTCAGGATTCGCAAAGCACAGGCACTGGGAGTCCACCAAGGTCGATCCCTGCACGATCGTGATCTTTGGTGCCGGCGGTGACCTGACGCGGCGCAAGCTCATACCCGCGCTCTACTCACTTGCATGCGACAAGATCCTGCCTGCGGATTTCGCCCTGCTCGGTGTCGCGCGAGAGGCATGGGATGACGACGCCTTCCGCGCTGTGCTGCGCAAGTCGATCGAAGAGTCCGACGAAGGCTGCACGATGAACGAGGAGGCCTGGGGCTGGTTCGCCTCGCGCTGCTTTTACGCTTCAGGTGATTTCACCACTTCGGAGGCGTATCGCGCCGTCGGCAACCATCTCAACGCGATCGAGTCCCGGAATCCGGCGCGGGAAAAGAACCGGCTTTTCTATCTCGCGATTCCGCCCAGCGTATTCACTCCGACGCTCGAACATCTTTCGAGCAGCGGGCTCGCTCCCAACATCCCCAGCTCGTCCGATCGCCCGTGGGTGCGCATAGTCATCGAAAAGCCGTTTGGGCGCAGCCTGCAGACTGCACAGGAGCTGAACAGGCTGGTGCTCGACCGGTACGCCGAGCACCAGATCTATCGCATCGACCACTACCTGGGGAAGGAAAGCGTTCAGAACATCCTGGTGTTCCGCTTTGCAAACTCCATCTTCGAGCCGCTCTGGAACCGTTCGCACATCTCACATGTTCAGATAACGAGTTCCGAGGCGGATGGAGTCGGGACGCGGGGCAAGTACTATGAGGAAGCAGGAGTTGTGCGTGACATGTTTCAGAACCACCTGCTCCAGCTTCTTGCACTCGCCGCGATGGAACCTCCCATCTCCTTTACCGCGGACGCCGTGCGTGATGAGAAGGTCAAGGTATTCCGCTCCATAAGACCGCTCATCAAGGACGGACGGCCGCCGCGAGCAGTGCTGGCCCAGTACGCCGCAGGCAAGGTTGGAGATGAGGAGGTGCCGGGGTACCGGGCTGAAAAAGACGTTGCCCCGCAGTCGGCCACTCCCACGTACGCGGCAATGCGAATTGCCATCGACAACTGGCGGTGGGACAGCGTGCCCTTCTTCCTGCGCTCAGGGAAGCGGCTGCCCAGGCGAACCTCCGAAATCGCCGTTCAGTTTCGCTCGCCGCCGCTCATGCTTTTCGGGCAGCGCCGCGTGGCGGAGATGGCACCGAGTGTGCTTGTAATGAGGGTGCAGCCGGATGAAGGCATTTCGCTGCGATTCCAGGTCAAGGTCCCCGGAACGGAGAACGAGCTTACTCCCGGAATGGAGATCGCTCCAGTTGACATGGATTTTTCCTACGCCGAAGTATTCGGCGAGAAGTCACCCCCAGCGTATCAGACGCTATTGCTGGATTGCATGATCGGCGATCCAACTCTGTTTACGCGCAGCGACGAAGTGGAGATGGCGTGGCGAGTAATAGATCCACTGCTCGAATATTGGGAAAGGAAGGGACAGGCCGAGCTGGCGTTCTATCCGGCCGGCAGCGATGGTCCCGATCAGGCGGACCAGCTGCTCGCAAAGGAGCAGGCTCGCTGGCGGTAGGCGGCTGCATTCTCATTGCCGCACTCCTGTCCGCAGCGGCGTGCACGGACTCATCTGCGTCGGCATCCATATCTGTTCCGCTCGATTCACTCAACGTCAAGCGTGTCGTCAATGACAGTGCTACAGGTCTCGTCGTGCGCGCACGTGCCTTCGACCGGGCTGAAAACCGGGACAGCGCCAGGCTGCTGTACGACGCGTCCGCGAAGGCACTCCCGCAAATAGCCGACTGGCTGCATCTGCGCGCCGCAGGTGTCACGGCATCGAAAGGGGATCGCAACAGCTATTACGGGCGAATCAAGACCCAGGTCGCGAAGGAGCGCATCGACTGGACCGAGGCGTTTGCTCTCGAGCGCTTTGGTGAGATCCCGGAAGCAGCCGCGAAGTACCGCGAAGTGGGCGCAATGGTGAATCATTTCCGGCTCAGGCTTGCGCTTGCAGGGGATTCAGTCGCGAAGGACACCGTGCGAAGGGAGATGCTCGAGTGGATATCCGGGGCAAGCTCCTCCGATCAGCTGCGCGATGCAATGGAGCTGTTCGACAAGACATTCACGACTGTGTCGGCCGGCGAGCATCTGCTGCTGGCGCGCGCATCGTGGCGCGCGGGCGTTTCGAAGCGCACTACCACATCGTACCAGAAAGCGATCGCGGCCAGGCTCGGCAACGACCGTGACTACTACAATTACGGC
>JAKFCC010000070.1:0-12010 GCA_036676795.1 Gemmatimonadota bacterium | reverse complement strand
GTGTATCCAGCGGATGAAGAGCTTGAAAGGGCCGACGTAGTGATCGTCCCGACCCCAATCGAGCTTGGCATCAGGGTCCGTATCCTCACCGCGCTGGCTCACTCCTGCTGTATCGTGGCGCATCGCGCCAATGCTCTCGGGATTCCCGAGCTAGTGAGCGGGGAGAACTGCATCCTGGGGTCAACTGGTGCGGAGCTAGCTGATGCCTGCATTAAGCTGGCGAACGACCGTACATTGTCTGATATGCTGCGCTCCAACGCGCGGGCAACCTACCTCAGATATTTCTCCATGGAAAACGCAGGCCGCGCGCTGACAAAAGTGATCGAAGAAGCTGCCGGCGAGGTGCCTGCAAGGTGACCCGTGCCGGGTTCGCTGCCGTGGTAGGAAAACCAAACGCCGGGAAATCCACTCTGCTCAACCGGCTGGTTGGACAAAAGCTCGCGATTACGAGCCCAAAGCCGCAGTCTACGCGGGACCGCGTCGTTGGAATCGTGAACCGCGGCGATGCGCAGATAGTCCTGCTCGACACGCCCGGACTGCTGAACCCGAAGTACGCGCTTCAGGAGTCGATGCAGAACGCGGCAGTGAAAGCGCTGGAAGATGCCGATGTCATCGTGTACCTGGTCGACGGGTCAGAAGGAGTACCAGTCTCTCTGGTCGAAGCTGCATCCCTCAGCGGCCCGCCAAAGGCGCCCGTAATCACGGCGATCAACAAGTCGGACCTGATCGACCGGTCCCAGCGTGAGGCGATCGAGAAGGCTCTTCCCGATGCGATGTGGCTCTCGGCACTGACCGGCGACGAAGTGACCCTCCTGATCGATGCCATCGTCGCGAGGCTGCCTGAAAGCCCCTTCCTGTACCCCGAAGATGAAGTGAGCACCCAGTCGGTGCGATTCTTCGTGGGCGAAATGATCAGGGAGACTACGCTCGAGCTGCTGCACGAAGAAATCCCATACAGCATCGCCTGCGAGATCGAGGAATATCGCGAAGGCAGGTCCCCGCTTTTCATCCGCGCGGTAATTTACGTCGAGCGCGAAAGCCAGAAGGGAATGGTGGTTGGCGCGCGCGGTTCGATGATCAAGAAAATCGGGGAGAATTCCCGGAAAAAGATCGAATCGTTCGTTGGGGAAAAGGTGTATCTGGAGCTACAGGTAAAAGTGCTCGAGAACTGGCGAAAAAAGGCCGGCAGTCTCCAGAGATTCGGCTATCACATGGGCAAGGGTGAAAAGAAATGAGTCTATCGCCGCAGCTGCTGGAAATCCTGGTTTGTCCCAAGTGCAAGGGCACCCTGGAATACAAGGAATCCGAGTCCAGTCTTGTATGCCCGGCTTGCAAACTGCGATATCCGGTTCGCGATGACATTCCCATCATGCTCCTGGATGAGGCTATCCCCCTCTAGCGCTGCGGTAATCGCGGCGCTTTTCCTGGCGTGCGACTCCTAGAACCGTCCGATAGCGAGTAGAATGGCCGCAACCATCAAGGTGACGAGCCCCAGATCGTAAGACACCTGCGCAAGACCGGCAGGCAAATCGTGCTTCGATTGTCCAGAAGCATACCTCGTCAGAAGCAGGGTGCCCAGGAAAAAGACAGAGGCGACCGCGAGCATTTCATCCATGAACAACTCAATGCCTTTGAGTCCCTCGAATGCCTTGAGAAGTCCAAGCAGAGTCACGGAAACAGGAAGGAGCGCGACGGCCTTGTCATCAAGCTGTTCGACTGACGGTTTCATGGCGCTGAAAATCAGCTTCGGACACCGGTAGCGCAAGCCAGGAATTCTATGGCGGATACCCACACCGAAAATTATTTTTCCCGGATGTCTCGCCGCTATGCCAAATGTATTTCCGTTGCGTTCACGCTTTTTCTCGCTCCGCTCCACGCGCCCATAGCGCAGACCCAGACACCACCTCTTGTTGACTGGATTCGGCTGAACGAATTCGCGCGCATCGCGGACATCACTGGTGCATCCGACTCGGTCCTGCACGCGAACTTCCCGGGTTTCGAAGTGAGTGGGATCGATCTGCCCACCGTCGCTGGACGGGTGATCATCCTCACCGACCACGCGCAGCGAGTGCAATGGATCGCAGCGCGCGGAACGGAGAACTTTGAGGACGTGCTACTCGACGCGGAGTCTGTCTCGCGGCCGGACCGCCACGCCGGCGTGCGCCTTCACCGCGGTTTCGAAAAGTACGCCGATGCAGCCTATGCCAGGGTGTACCCGCTGCTTCGGCAAGGATACCGGGTCAACCTCACTGGGCATTCTCTGGGCGGGGCTGCTGCCGCGATTATCATGATGTACCTGCACGCCGACGGCGTGCAGCTGGGTGAAGTTGTTACCTTCGGACAACCCAAGGTAACCGATGCATACGGAGTCGCCCGGTACGCCGGCGCTCCAATCACGCGCGTGGTGGACTGCCGGGATCCGATTCCCCTCACGCCTCCGCGCGGCATTCGATCAGCGCAAAATGGAGAGTTTCGCCACTTCGGTCGGGAGATCGTCCTGTACGACGGACCTCTACACAGTGTGCTCCCAGAGCACTATGCAGAGCGGCTCGACGTCACGTCCTTCTGGCATAGTCTACCACGTATCGAGGCACGCGATCACAAGATGTCCAACTACCGGGCGCGGATCGAGCCCAAGCTGCACGGTGCCCGGGAGATTCCTTTCCGGCCGGGCGAACCGTATGCTTGCACACCTGCGCGATAGCGGGACGCCGGTACTACTGCGACGCCCGCTGCAGCGAATCGCCCAGCTGGATGCTCCACAGGAAGTCGAGCTTTAGCTTTTGTGCAAAAAGGCGGCGGTCATCAGGCCGAACCTTGCCGGTGAAGACGTACTCGTTGGTGGGCCATGCCGCAGTCCGATGACAGCTCATGCAGTTCGACTGCACTCCCATCGGCATGTCGGTTTCCAGGTATGGATTGAAGGATACGTGCTCGCGACCTGCGGCACGGCCGGCAGGCACAACTGAATAATACGCCGCAGACATCGCGAAATTTCGAAACGGGCCCTTTACGCTTGGCGGGGCATCACTCGCCATGGGATCATGCGCAGGATCGGGAGTCCACCAGAACGTCTGCCATGTCCACGGGCGAATTTCCTTGGTCACCACGTGCATGGCAATCAATACAGCGTAGTCGCCGACACTCACCGAATCCGGTGACACGGCCCCGTCCATATCGATAGCCAGCGCCTGATTTCCCTTCAGGGTGAGCTTCACCGCGCTGACCTCGTCGCTGTCCATCGGGAATCCGTAAAACTTGTCGAGACCTACGACGACTACGCGGTGCGACTTGCCGTTGCGCTTGATGGATACTGAATCGCCTACCTGCTGGCCAGACGGATCCACCGCTACCCACTGTGTCCATGTGTCCGGTGACGGTTCCGCCGGGTTCGTGCTCGAGCCCGGGCCTACCCAGTAAGGCATGATGGTCAATCCAGTGCGCTTAATCATCCAGTAAGCGGCTTTCACCACCGCCGAGCCGCGCGGAAATGGAATGATGTTCCTGTCTCCAATTGGAGTGGAAGCGGGAAACGAATCGTTGAGCGCGCGCAATACGGTAGAATCGTTGTACCGGTAACGGCGGATGTGTTCGACGGCTGCCGAGTTGTAGCGTACGCTTGCAACAGTCGGTGAAGCGGAGCCAAGCGCAGCGCCCGCAGCGGCGAGCGCCTCGTGATTGAATTGTGCTGGCTGGTGTAAACCACGCGTGCCTTCGTCGCGTGCTGCCGAAGCCACGTTTTTCACAGCGAGTCCGCCGCGGTCGAAAACCTCGAACCGTGTCAACCAGGTTTCGTACACCGGCAGGTTAATGCCATTGGCCGTTTCGCCGGTCATCGCGGTGACCGCTGCCCACAGCTCCCAGGCGTGTTGGCGAATCGCAGCAGTGTCCGGACCTGCCGGGTTATGGATCCATCCCTCGACAACCGTGCTGTCAAAAGGGTATCCAGCGAAAGACAGCGGCTGCGAAGTGATTGCGTCTGCCCGCAATCCCTCCGGGGACGCAGCTGGATCTGGCGATCCGTCACCAGTTGAGCAGGATGTGAGAGCGCACAGTGCTGTGAGCCGCAATATCGCGTGTCGGAGACGCGGCATCAGCTAGTACCGCGAGGGGAAGATGCCACGTACTGCGATAGGTATCGAACCTTGTCCGTAGGGCCTTTCAGGTTGCGCAGTGCGAAGTTTGTCATGCCATTGCCGCCGAACCGAGCCCCAGGAAGACTGAACGAAGCCTGATTCTGGTTGAAGGTGGTCGTTCCGTCCCCCCCGTATGCCGTTCCGAAAGCTCGAACAGCGCCTGGTAGTCGTTGATTTGGAGTGAGCGGCCATCAGCAGGTGCCCATCCGTTCGGAACGAAATTGAAACCCACAAGAGTAATCTCGCTGAGGAAGGCCGTTGCGTCGGATGCCTGAAATGGCAGCCCGGCGAACATATAAATCCGGCGCGGCAATGGCAACCGTGGCGGAAATTCTCATGCGAAGTGGGCGGACGTAGGATGCCTCAGGGGCCAGTTACCATCGTGCCTCACCATTGGTCGTGTCACACCCGTGGGGTAACGACCGTCATTGCGAGCCGGCGAATCCTTGAGCTAGAGACAGACGCATTTTTCCTTCTGGCCCGATTCACTTTGTCACGGTACCGCAGCAACTTTTTATGCGATTGTCATTCTGGTCGAATGGCTTTCCAGCTTCGGTTAATCCACCACCGGCGTAGATGCGCACGGTCCCATTAACCAGGTGCGCATCGGATCGTTGGTATTCTCGAAATCACCATCCGTTGTTCGCAATACGCGCCTGAATGTTGGAGTTCATCCGCCGGCAAAGTAGCTTGCGGCATGACACGCGCCGGATTCCTCGCAATCGTCGGCAAGCCGAACGCCAGAATGTCCACTCTCCTTAACCGGCTCGTCGGCCAGAACGTGCCCGAAAGTCGGTATCTGTACCCGGAGGATGAGGTCAGCACGCAGTCTGTGCGATTCTTCTTCGGCGAAATGATCAGGGAAACCACGCTCGAGCTGCTGCACAAGGAGATACCCTACGGCATCGCCTGCGAGCTCGAGGAATATCGCGAAGGCAGGTCCCCACTTTTCATTCGCGCGGTAATTTACGTCGAGCGCGAAAGCCAGAAGGGAATGCTGGTGGGCGCGGGCGGTTCGATGATCAAGAAGATCGGGGAGAATTCCCGGAAAAAGATCGAATCGTTCGTTGGGGAAGCGGTGTACCTGGAGCTTCAGGTAAAAGTGATCGAGAACTGGCGCAAAAAGGCCGGCAGTCTCCAGAGAATTGGCTATTACATGGGCAAGGGTGAAAGAAATGAGTCTATCGCCGCAGTTGCTCGAAATTCTGGTCTGTCCCAAATGCAAAGGACGCCTCGAATACAGGGAAGACAAATCCTGGTTCGATTGTGTGGCGTGCAAGCTGCGATATCCGGTTCGCGATGACATTCCCATCATGCTCCTGGATGAGGCTACTCCCCTCTAGCGCTGCGGTAATCGCGGCGCTTTTCCTGGTTTCAGGAGATCTCGCCGCTCAAAATGCGGGTGATGCAACCGGCACAGCATTTCTCCTCCTGCCGATTGGTGCCCGTGCCGTAGGCATGGGACAGGCTGTCGTTGCAGACAATCCCGGCAGCGAAGCCGTCTGGTGGAATCCTGCCGCCGCCGCCAGGAATACCAAAAGGGAAGCCGCCATCCATCATTCGCAAACGGTCGTGGCGACCGGAGACGCGCTCACCTACATGGCGCCCTCACGGATCGGTACCCTGGCCATATCGCTCGACGTCCTGAACTTCGGTGACCAGCAGGTGACCGACGAGCAGGGCCCTGTGGGTGTAATTCTGCCTCGCAATCTCGTTCTCGCCGGCACACTCGCGCGCGGAATCGGGAAACGGTTCAATGGCGGCGTGAGCTACAAGCTCATTCAGTTCCGGGTGGACTGCTCCGGACAGTGCGCAAATGTGGCCACGTTTGCCGCGAGCGCGAACGCCGTGGATGTAGGGATGCAGTACCAGCTGCTGGGACCGGCGCCGATGATGTTTGGCCTCGCCGTGCGCAACCTCGGATCGCGGCTCAAGGTGGATGAGCGGTCGGAGCCGGATCCTCTTCCTACCCGAATCGAGGCAGGAGTGCTTTATCCGGTAGCTGTGGTCGCGAAGTACGTGAGCGATATCGATGTCCGCCTCGCGGCGGCGGTCACGTCCGACAGGGAATTTGGTGAGTCAGCAGCACGCGTTGGTGCAGAGTTGGTCTGGCAGCGTCAGGTGCACCTGAGGGCTGGCTACGCGGCGCGCGAAAGCAATGGCGCGGGTGCGGCGCTCGGCTTCGGGCTTGTCGCAGGCAAGCTGGAGTTCGACATTGCACGAAGCTTTGGCGGCCTTTCGTCCGATGCAGGACAGCCGCCGACGTATTTCTCCCTCCGCTACCTCTTTTGAAATACATATACGCGCTGCTGATCTTCGTGCCTGTCACCATCGCGGCAAAGCTGATGGGGGCGTCAGAGACGGTGATTTTTATCCTGGCGGCCGCCGCCATTCTGCCCCTGTCCGGCCTTCTTGGAACAGCCACTGAGGAAGTGGCCGGGTACACCGGCTCGACAATCGGCGGTCTGCTCAATGCGACCCTTGGGAATTTTGCTGAGCTTGTTATCGCGATACTCGCTTTGCGCGCAGGCCTGGTGGACCTGGTGAAGGCGTCCATCACCGGCTCGATCCTCGGCAACCTGCTCCTGGTCCTGGGAGCCTCGCTGCTCGCGGGCGGATTGAAGTACAAGACTCAAAAGTTCAATGCGAGCCTTGCAGGGATGAGCGCGTCTCTGCTCGTCATCACTGTCATTGGACTCGTTGTTCCGGCGGTCTTCGACTCGCTGCATCCCGATCCAACACACGCAAAGACGCGGCTGATTTCCATCTGGGTGGCGGTCGTGCTGATAATCGGATATGCGCTGTCCCTCGTGTACTCGATGGGAACGCACAGGGCGGTTTTCGGCGAAGGCGGCGATGTTGCGCACCACGAAGCGCCCCCACACTGGTCACTCAGGAAAGCGGTGACCGTTCTTCTCGTTGCAGCTGCCGCTATCGGAGTCATGTCTGAAATGCTGGTGGGCGCAACCGAACACGCGGTGGCATCGCTGGGCATGTCGGAGATTTTCGTCGGGCTTGTCCTCATCCCCATCATCGGCAACGCCGCCGAGCACAGCTCCGCAGTGCTCATGGCGATGAAGAACAGGATGGACCTTGCAGTGGGCATCGCGGCTGGATCGAGCATCCAGGTTGCGTTGCTCATAGCGCCGGTACTCGTCCTAATTGGAGCGGCCATCGGAGTGCCAATGGACCTCAACTTCAAGCCGATGGAAGTCGCGAGCGTTGTCCTCGCGGTCGGGATTGCCTCCTCGGTTATGAGGGATAATGAGTCGAACTGGCTGGAGGGGGCATTTCTCCTGCTTGTCTACGGCATCATCGCAATCGCATTCTTCTATTTCTAGGAAGCGACATTAACTTGAAAGGCCGCCAACAATACTTGTGTCCATAACCAGCGCGATTGTTTTCATGCCCGATGGGGAGACCGTCCCCGAGCATCTGACCCGCTGGATTGCGGAGCAGGGGCTCACGTCTCGCGTGGTCGCAACCGCGGACGAGCTCATGGAGTGCACCCTTCGGTCGCACTTCCGAGTCGTCCTTTTTGACGGCCGAAAGGAAAGGGACATCGCATTCGGCGCCTGCGCACGCCTCAAGGCCGATGCGTACACGGCGATTATTCCGGCGGCCATGCTTCTCGCGAGCGACAAGGATCTCGAACCCGGTTTCGTCGCCGGGGCCGATGAAGTCGTGATCCCTGGCCACAGTCCTGCCGAAATCAGGCAGCGTCTCAACTCGATGCTTCTGCGCGCTGACCGTGACATCGAGGTGCACCCCTCGACGAGACTCGCCGGCGCACCCGCCATCTCCCGCGAGATCAATCGCCGCATCAAGCTGGATGAAACGTTCGCTGTGTGCTATGCCGACCTCGACCACTTCAAGGAATACAACGACAGGTATAGCTACACCGAGGGCGATCGTGTCATTCGCATTCTCGCAAAGGTCCTTCATGATGTAGTGAAGGGAGTTTGCGGTGAGCGCGGATTCGTGGGTCACATCGGCGGCGACGATTTCATCTATATCATCCCGTTCGACCAGGTCGCGGATGTCTGCGGCGAAATCGTGGCTGTATTCGATTTACTAGTGCCGTATCAGTACTCGGAGCAGGACCGCACCATGGGCTATTTCTTCGGCAAGGACCGCCGCGGACATCTTGACCGGGTGCCTCTCATGACCCTCTCCATCGGGGTCGTGACCAACAGCCGCCGCAAGTTCACCCACGCCGCCCAGGTGAGCCATCTGGCGACCGAGATGAAGACATACGCTAAAACTCTTCCCGGGTCGTTGTACGCGATCGACCGCCGGACGGACGAGCGGTTCACCCCGCCTCACGCCGTTCCCGCATTTGCCGCGGATCGCGTGGACGAGAGTTCTGCGTGAACGTCACCTGCCCGGAGTGCGGCACTGTTTTCCGGGTGGACCCGGCCAAAGTTCCGGGCGGGGGAGTGCAGGCCCGGTGTTCAGTCTGTGCCGGGGTCATGAGCATCCTCTCACCCGAAGACCAGGCTGAAGCACAAGCCCAGCCGAAACCAGCCGCCAAGTCAAAGCCGGAGGTTCAACCCGCTGCTTCCAAAGCCGCCGCGGCCCCGGCCCCCGTCAAGCCAGCGCCCACCAAATCCATCAATCCCTTCCTGTCCAGGGACCCGGGGATTCGGGCGAAACGCCTTGCGCGCGCGCTTATTTCCGATATGGTGACGTACTACCCCGCGAAGCACGAAGAAGGGCTTCGCGAAGGGACCCTGAAGAAGCTTTTCAAGGAAGAAATAAAGAAGAGCTATGAGGAGTATGTTGCACAGGTTGGAACCGAGTTCGCGGAGAGTACTTCGTTCTTCCAGGATTCACTGAACGAACTGCTCGCCAATGGCAAGAAAGTCTTTTAGACAGACAGGGGATAACAGTGGCAGAAACAGAACGCGCCCGCGCGTTGGCGCGCGCAGGCGACCGGCTCGCCGAGCTGCGGAGGTACCTTTGACATCGGGGCCAAGCGCGAGTCGCTAACCCGCCTCGAAGAGCGGATGGCCGAGCCTGATTTCTGGAACAACCAGGAAAAGGCCCAGGAAGTTCTCACCGAAGTGAAGCAGCTGCGCGGGTGGGTAGAGCCTTACGAAAAGCTCACCGAAAGACTGGCCAGCGCAGCCGAAATGGATTCGCTGCTGGAGGAGACCTCGGACGATGAAATGAGTGCCGAGCTCGACCGCGACATCGAAGCCATACAGACCGACATCGAGGCGTTCGAGCTCAAGTCGCTTCTGCGCGGCCGCGACGATTTCCGCTTCGCACAGCTGGAGATCAGCGCGGGGGCGGGAGGCACGGAGGCCCAGGACTGGGCGCAGATGCTGATGCGCATGTACACACGCTGGGCAGAGCGCCGCGGCTTCGATGTCGAGATCCTGGATGAAAGCCAGGGCGAAGAAGCAGGGATAAAGGGCGCTGTCCTCGAAATCCGCGGGGAATACGCGTATGGATTCCTGCGTGCTGAAACGGGCGTGCACCGCCTGGTTCGAATTTCGCCATTTGATTCGGCGGCACGACGGCACACAAGCTTCGCGTCGGTTTTCGTATATCCCGTCGTGAACGAGGAGATCAACATCGAGATTCGCGAGGAAGATCTTCGCATCGATGTTTACCGCGCTTCAGGCGCAGGCGGCCAGCACGTTAACAAGACCAGCTCGGCGGTACGCATCACGCACATTCCAACCGGACTTGTAGTTGCTTCCCAGCAGGAGCGGTCTCAGTTCAAGAACAAGTCGACCGCAATGAAGATGCTCAAGAACAAGCTGTATCAGGCCGAAGTGAACAAGCTGAACGCCATCAAGGACGCGCTTAACGCGACCAAGGCCGATGTAAGTTTTGGAAGCCAGATCCGCAGCTACGTATTTCAGCCTTATACCATGGTCAACGACCACCGCACGGAGCTAAAAATTCCCGACGTACAGAAAATCATGGATGGAGCAATCGATCCATTCATCGAGGCGTACCTGAAGCAGAGCGCTGAACGATCATCGGCAGCCGCATGACCGGCGACCTGAACTTTGTAGAGCGCGCTCGGCGCGACAAGCTCGACGCACTGGCTGCGGCGGGGATCAACGCTTTTGCGTATTCGTTCAACCGCACCCACCTGGCCGCCGAGGCACTGCGCGCCATGGAAACGGTTCCTGCCGAGGGAGAGGGTCCCGTGGTGGCATGTGCGGGGCGGCTGATCGCCTGGCGTGCGCACGGGAAGACTGTGTTCGCGCACCTTGCAGATCCGTCGGGAAAAGTCCAGCTGTACTTCAGAAAGGATCAGCTTGGCGACGCTGCTTTTGCCACGCTCGATCATTTCGACCTGGGTGACATCGTCGGTGTGAAAGGTCCCTTGTTTCGGACCCGCACCGGTGAGACAACGATCCGGGTGGAATCATTCGAGCTGCTCGCGAAGTCGCTGAGGCCTCTCCCCTTTGGAAAGGAGGAGACTGTCGATGGCGAAGTGATCCGGCATTCGGGATTCAGCGATCCGGAGCAGCGCTATCGCCAGCGGTACGCGGATCTAGCGGTTCATCCGGAAGTGCGGGACCTGTTCGTTGCGCGGTCGAGAATGACTTCGAGCATCCGCGCCTTCCTGGACGCACAGGGTTTTCTCGAGGTCGAGACGCCGATACTGCAGCCGCTTTACGGAGGCGCGTCTGCGCGCCCTTTCGTGACGCATCACAATGCTCTGGACATGCAGCTTTTCCTGCGCATCGCCGACGAGCTTTACCTGAAGCGTCTCGTAGTAGGTGGATTCGACCGCGTGTACGAGATTGGGCGTGATTTCCGGAATGAGGGAATAGACCGGACGCATAATCCCGAGTTCACGATGCTCGAGTTTTACCAGGCGTATGCGGACTATGAAACGATGATGGGTGTCGTCGAGTCCCTTGTGGTTGCATGCAGCGAAGCTGTCAGGGCCGTCCTCAAGGATGAATCGGTCCCTGTGATTACCACTCCCTTTCCGCGCATCGAGTGGGTTCCGGCGTTTACCAAAGCAGCGGGAATCGATCCACTGACGGCCACCGACAAGGAACTGCTGAAAGCCGCCGAAAAGTTCGGAGTGGAGCATGCGAGCACCCTGAGCCGGCCGAAGCTGATGGACGAGATCTTCCAGGCGACAGTCGAGTCCACGCTCGAAGGTCCAACGTTCGTGATCGACTACCCGAAGGAGCTTTCTCCGCTCGCCAAGCCCAAGCGCGGCAATCCGGCGCTGACCGAGCGGTTCGAGTTGTTCGCGCGCGGACGCGAGATGGCGAATGCGTTCAGTGAGCTGAATGATCCGCTCGACCAGCGCGCAAGGCTCGAGGCGCAGGCCAGGCTGCTTGCGGCCGGCGACCAGGAAGCATCCGGCGTGGACGAGGATTACCTTCGTGCCATGGAATACGGAATGCCCCCGATGGGGGGAGTTGGTATCGGGATGGACCGCCTGTTCATGTATCTCACGAACACCGCGAACATTCGCGATGTAATTCTTTTCCCGACAATGCGGCAGGAAGGTTGATGACACGCCTGGAGATGGACATCGCGTGGCGCTACCTCCGCAGCAGGCGGGGATCCAAGCTGCTGTCGCTGATCAGCATGATCGCCATCGGCGGCGTCATGGTGGGCGTCAGCGCGCTGATCATCATCATTGGTGTCATGAATGGCTTGCAGCATGACTTGCGCGAGAAAATACTTGTTGCCAGCCCCGACGTGCGCGTGCTCACCTACGGCGAAGACCTGAAGGTTGCCAACTGGCGCGAAGCGCTGGGCAAGGTGAAAAAGATCGAGGGCGTGGTCGCCGCCGCGCCGTTCATTCTTACAGAAGGGGGGATGAACTCGGGGCATGACTACGTGGGCGGCGTATATATAGTAGGGATCGAGCCGGAGGG
>JAKFCC010000069.1:0-1929 GCA_036676795.1 Gemmatimonadota bacterium | reverse complement strand
ACCGGATCGGTGATCGACAGCCCGTGGATATCCAGCACCCAGTTGCCGTTGTCCGTCGTGACCGCGTCCCGCCAGACCGGCTGGCCTTGCGTCAGACCCACGATCTCGCGGGCGACCAGGCTGCGCGCCATCGGGATCACTTCAACCGGCAGCGGGAACCTGCCGAGAACGTCGACGCGCTTGGCCGCGTCGACGATGCAGACAAAGCGCGTGCTTGCCTCGGCAATGATCTTTTCCCTGGTAAGCGCCGCGCCGCCGCCCTTGATGAGGCGCTTGTGCGGGTCGCATTCGTCCGCGCCATCGACATAGAGCGGCAGCGGACCTACTGCATTGAGATCCAAGACTTCGATCCCATGCCCACGCAAACGTCGCGAGCTCTGCTCGGAGCTCGACACGACGCCCTGGATTCGATGCTTGATGAGAGCGAGGGCGTCGATGAAATAGGCGACCGTGGAACCGGTGCCGACGCCGACAATCATGCCGTCCTCGACGTAGTCGATGGCTTTTTCGCCGGCCAGGCGCTTGGCTTCAGACATGGAGGGATCGCTTACTCGAGGGAGAGGAGGTATTTCCACTGCACGGCCGACACCGGAAACACGGACAGTCGGTTACCACGACGGACCAGTGCGAATTCTTCGCCGAGTTTGTCGGCGTGCTGCTTGATCTCATCGAGCGCAATGGTGCGCGTGAGCTTGCGATCGAAGGCGATATCGACCAGTTGCCAGCGAGGGTCCTCGCGCGTGCTCTTGGGGTCGAAATAGTCCGACTTCGGATTGAACTGGGTTTCGTCCGGATAGGCCTCGCTGGCCACCGTTGCGGTACCGACGATGCCAGGCACGGCGCAATTGGAGTGATAGAACAACACACCGTCGCCGACCCGCATGCCATCACGCATGAAGTTTCGCGCCTGGTAGTTGCGCACACCGTTCCATGGTTCGATACCGACGCGCTGCAGATCGTCGATGGAGAATGCGTCGGGTTCGGATTTCATCAGCCAGTAGCGGCGGCGTGCAGTCATGCGGGGCTAGGAGTCCTGGAGGCGTGACAGTCGTAGGTCGTCGATTCTGTGCACACTGCGTCGAGCGCGACATCCCATCCAGCAGCGTCGAGGCCATCGACCCGCTGCAGGTCGAATGCCGCACCGACCAGCCACGGAGTGGGCGATTGCTCCCTGCGGAATGCGAAGCTGCGATCGTACCAGCCGCCTCCCATCCCCAGTCTGTGGCCACGCGTGTCGAAGCCCACCAATGGGGTCACCACGAGCGTCATCAGTTGTGGAGCGAGCAATGAGGTTGGGCTGAGCTCCGGCTCTGGAATGCCGAATCGATTGCTGACCAAAGGATCGCCCGGACGCCAGGGTGCGAAGTGCAGGCGTTCCTCATGCAGGACCGGCAAGCAGTACGCACAGTCACGGGGCAGCTTGAGCTGCCACGCATGCAACGCAATCTCGCCATCCATTGCCCAGTAGCCGGCGACGTATCCCGACGTTGGCGCGAACGGTAACGCGAGGAGGTGGTCGGCCAGCCGCTCTGCAGCGGCGATGCGTTCACCCGGAGCGAGCGCCCGGCGGCGGGTGCGCAGTTCTTGGCGGAGTGCCGCGCGGTCAACACTCATGCAGCGCGATCCATGGCGATGAGACGAAGTAGCGCGTGAGGGAGATCACGAGTGGACAAGCGGGCACGTGATGAAAAAATATCCTCCGCCATGGCGATGCGTGCGAAACGACCTTGAACCGTGGGTTCAAGTGGGAGCACTTGGAGGCCTTCGGGCTTCCCGCTACGAGGCGGACTTGCACGCCGGGCTTCCGCTGCGCCCCCATGGTCGTAATTAAGGGACAAGGCGAATGTTTGCGCACGCCGTCGTCCACAGCAGAGGACGACGAAAGTATAGCGCGCGAATGGCGAATGCCATGGCCGCTCGTCGGTCGCG
>JAKFCC010000068.1:0-4473 GCA_036676795.1 Gemmatimonadota bacterium | reverse complement strand
AGATGCAGCAGGAGCCACGGGGGAGGCTCGGCCACCCATAGGCCGATGGTGCCGCGATCCATGCCCAGCATGCGGCCTAGATCGGCGTTAGAGAGGTTTAGCGCCAGCATCAGTGCGTGCAGGTCGCCAGGGCTATCCGGGTCGCTAGTCGGCGTCATGGGGCGTAAGCATGCCCCATCCGATCAGGCATCCTCAAACTGGACCGTCTGGCCGTTTGAGCAGGTTCCGCGCACATAGTCGTGTCGGCCATCGGCTTCAATAACGATTGCCCGCGTGAAATGCACCAGAGAAGCCCCTTGCACGAGGCAGCGCCGGGCAAGCTCCGCCTTTTCGGCGTCACTGAGAGACACCCCTTCCCAAGTCCCCGCGTCCCCCTCGCCCTCTCCGCCGCCGCAAGCGGACAGAACGAGCGCTAAGAAAACAATACCGATGGCCTTCTGCATGATGGCTCCTTTTGAACGCTCCCCCGTTGGAATTTCGGTGAAGGAGCAAACCGTCCAGGCAGAGATTGCCTAGGCCAAACAGGGTAACCCATCCGGAAGGGGATCGAAAGACAGACAGATCAAATCTATCCTAGATAATCGACACAATAAGCAATTATGTAAAATAGAAATGCCAAGGATAGGAAACGCCTATAGCGTTGCAAGTGCCTGATTCCATTGAGCTTCTCGGGATTGACGCTCGCTGCTTGCAGCGTATCTGCCAGCGGTCGGAAAAGTTATCCACATACGCACCTGGCTCGCTACAGTGACTCGCCATGCGCCGCGCCCGCACCGGCTCCCCTATGCAGTTCAAGCGTACATCCCCACTGAGGTATGAACTGCTGAAGATGGCCGAGCCCTCCTCCAGCCGGGGACAAGTCGTAGATTCCCGCATCCTTCGCATTGAGAGAACGATTGCGGCTGCGTACGCCAAACACCTCTTAGCAACCTATTCAGTCGCGCAGGTCGCAATCGCACTTCAGGTAGAGGAAAGCTTTGTAGAGGCGATTGCTCTGGGGCGCACGTTTCGGAAACTCCGCCCTCTTCAACCGCCGGATTACATCTTGCATCGGAGATAGCAATGGGCACTTCGCAGGCAGTACGCGCAAAGCCACGGCCCGCGCCACGGAAGCGGGCTCCTGTGGGCGAAGTGCACGCTGTTGCGAACATCACTGGATGGCGTGCCGGACTGGTTGTTGCACTTGGGTCTGGGCATTCAGTCCACAGGAGTGCAAGCGCCTCGTTAGAGATCATCTGCGAGCTTCCCGAGGGATGGAAACCTCAGTTGCTGCTCCTGTACGTCTCGCAAGAAAGGATCGGCGCGTCCATGGATTGCGATGTAATCGCCGTCCTAGGCGGTAGCAAGGACGCTTGGTCGATAACTTGGGCGCTAACCCCGGAGGAGTACTCCCACGTTTTGACGTCCGTGACTGGAGCGGAGGCGCATCAACTGTCGATCACCTGTACGAAGCCGCGTTACCGCTTAGCTCACGTCTATAGCCTGTACCTGGAGGCCTCTTCCGGAACAGGCGCCCTGAGCCTTCCGAACGAAATCTAAAGCTACACGATCAGCCATGAAGCAGCGCGGCATATGGGAGAAGGTGCGAGAAATCGAGAATGAACGCGCCACAGTGAAACAGGCGCAAGAGGAAGCCGAGCGACTCGCGGAGAACGAACGCGAGAAGGAGCGGCAGCTACTTAGAGAGGCGCAGGATTGGGAGGCCGGACAAACCATCCGGCGCTATCTGAGCGCCCTAAGTGCGGCCGGAGAAAAGGTGCCGGGCGAGTGGCTCACCTGGGCTGAAGCCGTTGCAGACCGGCTGGACCCCTTGGGGAAACGCCTCAAGCTCTTAGCCGACCTCAGCGCACAGAACGCCACTCCCACGGAGCCACCGGACCAGGATCGGCCCACAAACCCGCCCTAGATGCCTTTGCGTCCTCTTCCAGCGCCCTAATGCTGGCGTCCTTGCCGTAACGAGGGAAGAACCACGCCATGCCCTGCCGGACCTGCTCCGAGCTGGCATCCCTGCCACGACATTGGACGCGAGCCACTGTGCGCCCGTAGCGGTCCCGGCTCGCCTTCAAATCGGTTGATAGTTTTTCAATGGTCGCCCACTGAGCGAAGCACAGAGCCGCTAGAGACAGCTTGGACCGTTGCCCGAAGGCCTGCCCCTTCTCGGGAGCGTCAATCTCGGCCAGCCGGATAGTCACCTGTTCGTATGCGCCGGGATCGCCGCATCGAGCCTTGAGCGTGTCGC
This sequence comes from Gemmatimonadota bacterium, assembly GCA_036676795.1. Lineage (GTDB taxonomy): Bacteria > Gemmatimonadota > Gemmatimonadetes > Gemmatimonadales > Gemmatimonadaceae > UBA4720. Next base: position 2,234 of record JAKFCC010000068.1, on the reverse strand, counting down.
CGTCGCTGACGCCCACGACCAGGCAGAGAACTACGCTGGCAATCATCGGGGCCAGCCTTCCCGGGTCTTGGGCAGGTAGCTCGCTAGCTCTGAGCCTGACAGTGCGCGCCGCTCTTGGAGAGCCAGCGCCAAGGCCTGCACCTTGCCCCACGTCTCCTGCTCCTTGAGCAACTCCATAGTTTGGGTTGCCAAGTCCGACGCTATCTCGTCCACATCACCAAGCAGGCCAGCATGCGCGGCTGCAAGCGTCAAATCATCGCCAATGCCGGGTGGCGTCGTCGGAAGTGGACCATCCTCGTTGCCGGAAAGTCGCATTTCGGACAAGGGGCCAGCGAAGAGGCCGCAAATCTCCGCGCGTTCGGCGTGCAACATTGCCCCGCGATCAGCCGAAGCACCGAGCATTTCCGCCCACTTGTGGACGCCGCTCCAATGCGTTTGAGCCTGTGTATTCCAGCCGCACGGAGCGACATAGCCAAGCGGCTCTAGCTCGCATCCTCCGGCCGTGTCCCCCTTCAACTCGCCGCCGTCTGCACCGCGAAGAATGATGCGCTTTACCTTCCGGCCTGCGGTCGCATAGACCACTGCATGCGCCGCCTCATGGACACAGACAATCCAGTCGGTAACTGTGGTCATACGCCTTAGTTGCCTCCCACTGTCTGCAGGCGTTGCCCTTGGGGCGCAAACTTAATACCCGCCTGTTCCAGCATCCAGGCCTCAATTTTGTCGTGCCATACCCGCAGCAAGTCCACCGGACGCCGGACGTAGTTCTGCTCCCTGATGCCCTGCGGAGCGTGCCCTTGAATCTGCGCCGCTATGCCCGCTGGAGTCTCGACCCACTCCGATAAGGTAGCGAAGGATCGCCGCAGCCCTTGCAGCGTGACCCTAGGCAGGCCAGCGGCTTTGCATGCGGCATCGTGAGCGTCTCCAGGTTCAATAAGTCGCCCGCTCGCACTCTTTGGACTGGAGAACACCCACTTATTGCGCCGAGGAAGCGCCGCCAGTAGGTGGGCCGTGTAGGGCGTCATTGGGATAACGCGCAGCCCTTCCACCTTGTCCCGGATGTTGACCGTTCGCCACTGGAAATTTAGGTCTTCCCACTCCAGCGCCAAGGGCTCATTGGGGCGCGGTCCGTTCAGCAGCATAAATTGCAGGTAGGCCGCAATCACCGGGTTAGGCAGTTGCCGCACCGCCAGGAACCACGCGCCGAGCTGTTCCCGCTGCAGCACAACCTGTCGCCGCTCCGCGTCCCCGAGCTTTTCCCGAATGCGCTTGCTCTTGGCTGCATCGGCCTGCACAGCATCGCGATATTCCTTGTGGGTTGCGCACCAGCCCAGAAACGCCTTCACCAGCCGCAGCCCGAGCCGCGCCCGTGCGGGTCGCGCTGTCGCCTCTCTCGCGGCCCAGCCCTCCAGACGATCCGCCGTCAGGGATGACAGCTTTTCGGGCATCAATTCGGCCAGTGGCCCCGCAACCGTGGAGCCCTTCCCTCCCCGCTTTTTCTTTGCCGCGCCTCCGGTATGCGCCAAGGCCTCATGGTCCGCGTAGTGACGGGTGCCCCAATGGGGCTTGCGGTCGCTCAGATAGGCCGTCCAGGCTTCGCCCACCGTCACGGCATGCCGCTTGCCAGCCTCGCGGGTTGCAACGTCTGTAGCGGTCTTCTCGGCCTGCACTATGCGGGGATCGCGCCCGTTGTCGATTAGCTGCTGTAGTTCCCGAGCCTTTGCCCGAGCGTCTGCAATGTCCCAACTCTGAGCATCCCCAATCGTCATCCGCAGCGGCTTACCGTGGAATCGGCTTTGGAAGATGAAGGCCTTTCGCTTCTTGTCACCCGCCTTCGCGGTCGGCGTGACTCGCACCCCCAGGCCTGGGGCCAAGATGTCCCACAGAAAGGACTGCGGCTTGTCTGCTGGACACACCAGCGCCCGCATTCGTTCATCTGACAGCCTGACTCGTTGCACGGCGCTCCCCCTTGGTTTGTAAGCGCGTTTGTAAGCACTTTTCCGGGAAATTGAGGGGAAGGCCGGGAACCCATGAAACCGCCTGCGGACGTGATCCCCCTCTGAGGGGTTCATTGTAGGGCTAGGTCAGGCGTTGTCGGGATGCGATTACGGCCGGACTGTTAATCCGTAGGTCCCTGGTTCGAGCCCAGGTCGGGGAGCCAACCGATGGTTGGCACTGATGATTGTTTCAAAGGCCTTCTTCGGAAGGCCTTTGTCATTGGCGCTTCGCCCATT
>JAKFCC010000067.1:0-1596 GCA_036676795.1 Gemmatimonadota bacterium | reverse complement strand
ATGGAATTCCAAACTTCATTCCCTTCTCGCCCGTGCGAGTATACGGATGCGGTGTGTCCACCATCACTTCAGGATTCACACGCAGTGCGATTGGCGCCCGCTTCTTCATCCGGCCCGCGACCGCATTCAGCTGTATCAGCTCCTCTTCCGACTCGACATTGATGAGGAGCACCCCGAAGTTGAGCGCATCCTCCATCTCGCTCACATCCTTGCCGACTCCGCTGAACACAATGTCTTCGCCCTTGAAGCCGGCTTTCATCGCGCGATACAGCTCGCCGCCGGAAACGATGTCGAGCCCCGCACCGAGCTTTCTCAGTTCGGCGAGGATAGCCAGGCTGGAGTTGGCCTTCACGCTGTAGTGCAGCCGGTGATCCACACTCGCGAATGCGCCGTGGAGCCGCTCGTACTGCTCGCGGATGGACCCCACACTGTACACATAGGCAGGAGTGCCCACCGCGGCAGAAATCGCGTTCAGCGAGACGCCCTCACAGCGCATCTCGCCCGAAACTCTATTGAATCCCGCGGTCAATATGCTTTCGCCCAAAGCGCTTCGTGGCGCGCTGCCGACCCGCACTTGAGGCACTCCGTCGGCGCTTCAGCCGACTGGAATTCCTCATCGGGCAGGCAGCGAATGGTCGCCTTGGTTTCTTCCTTGATCTCCTGCTCGCACTTCTCGGAGCCGCACCATCCCGCATAGACGAACGCGCCCGGGCCCGCCATCACTTCCCTGAAACGGTCGTAGGTGATTCCGCCACGGATGCTGTTCTCTTCCCGGCGGTCGCGCGCCAGGGTGAGCATGTCGCTCTGGATCGTGCTGAGCAGCTCGGCGATATCCTCGGAAAGCGTGTCGAGCGAGACAGGAATCTTCTCGCGCGTGTCGCGCCGCACCATCACCGCCTGGTTCTTGTCCAGGTCGCGTGGACCAACCTCGAGACGGATCGGAATGCCGCGCAGCTCCCACTCGTAGTACTTCGCGCCAGGCTTGATGCCTTCACGATTGTCAACGTGCACACGCAGCTTCTCCGGCTTGCGGCGCTCCCACGCGTACATCTGCTCCTTGATCCTGTCGCACGCCTCGAACACGCGGGTCTTGTCTTCATCCGAGCGCCAGATGGGAACGATGACAACTTCTATGGGAGCCAGCAGCGGTGGGACACGCAGGCCATTGTCGTCGCCGTGCGTCATAACCAGCCCGCCAACCATGCGGGTCGAAACTCCCCAGCTGGTGTTCCATGCGAACTCGGTTCCACCCTGTTCGGTCTGGAACTTGAGATCGAACGCCTTGGCGAAGTTCTGACCCAGGTTGTGCGACGTTCCAGCCTGAAGCGCCTTGTTGTCCTGCATCATCGCTTCACAGGAATAGGTGCGCAGCGCGCCGGCAAACTTCTCGGACTCGGTCTTCACACCCGTGACGACAGGCATGGCCATCCAGCCTTCCATGAAGTCCCGGTACACACCCAGCATCTTGCGCGTCTCTTCCTCTGCTTCCTCGTGCGTTGCGTGCGCGGTGTGCCCTTCCTGCCAGAGGAACTCGAGCGTGCGGAGGAAGAGGCGGGTACGCATCTCCCAGCGCACGACGTTGGCCCACTGGTTGAT
>JAKFCC010000066.1:0-27340 GCA_036676795.1 Gemmatimonadota bacterium | reverse complement strand
ACCGGCAGGAGGATGCGCAGGAGCGGGATGTCCGGCGGCAGCCCTATGAAGGAGAGAAGGGCGTTGGTGCTGTCGGCCAGGAAGAGCGCGTACTTGAAGATGGCCAGCACACCGACATTCGCTGCTATGCTCATCCAGAGATAGACCTTCCGCCTCGTGCCTTCCGACCGATCGATGGCGAGCCCGGCCCAGTAGTCGATCCCGATTGTAAAAAACAGGATCAGGATGTAAGCCGGGATGAGCACCATGTAGAACACACAACTTGCGCCGAGCAGCCAGGACTTTCTCGCGCTCTGGGGCAGCGCAAAGAACACGGTCACGACGACCGGAAAGAAGACAAAAAATTCTATGGAATTGAAGAGCATAGCGGGACTGGTAAGATCGCTATAAAATCACTGCTGGCAACCTGATGAAATCATCTCTGTGGGAAGTTGAATGCTCGCGCAATTAGCGGCGGTGGTGACCATCCTCACCAGCGCCGCTCCAGTTCCGCAGCGCGACTCGGTACTTCCTGCACCGACTGACTCCTGGGTCTCGCCCGACAAGGCCAAGCATTTCCTCATGGCGGGATTTGTGGAGACCTCCAGCTTCGCCGCGCTTCAGGCATCCGGCGCTTCGCGCAGCAGTGCCTTCATTGGAGCGTTTGCGCTCACTGGAGCTGTGTCGGTAGTCCGCGAGCTTCACGACAAGAGAGTCCGAAACCAGTTCAGTTTTCGGGATCTTGTCTGGGATCTGGCGGGCGGGGTGGCCGCTTTTGCAGTGCTGCGACATACGGAAAGGCCGTAGTTCGCCCAGTCGCGCCGTAAAAGCCTAAGGAATTCCACGCGGCGCGCTGGGGATATATTTCCCACCGTGAAACCACGCACTATGCTCATTTCCGGCGGACTGATCGTTCTTGGCACAAAGACAGGCGGAACGTGATCCTCTTAGGGGAGCTGTCGCTGTGGGTCGCTCTCCTCATGGCGGTGTGGGCGGCACTAGTTTCTTTCGCCGGCGGTTCACTACGCAGAGCTGATCTCATCGTAAGCGGCGAACGTGCGATATATGCGGCGTTCGGCATGACCGTCCTCGCGTCGGCCGGTCTCTGGACGGCGATCTTCGCAAGCGACTTCTCGATCAAGTACGTTGCGTCGTTCAGCAGCGCCAATCTCCCGGGCATTTACAAGTTCACGGCATTCTGGGCGGGACAGGCAGGGTCGCTCCTGTTCTGGGCGCTGATTCTCGGGATGTACTCGGTGATTGCGGTCTTCATCGGCAAGTCGCGCATGCCCGGCCTGAGTCCTTATGTGACGGGCACGCTCGCGGTCATCCTAGTCTTCCTTCTCGGTACGCTCTGCCTTGGCGCCAATCCGTTCGAGCGCCTGGACTGGATTCCGCTGGACGGGCGCGGAATGAATCCGCAGCTCCAGAATCCGGGGATGGCAATCCATCCGACCAATCTCTATCTGGGGTATGTCGGCACAAGCATTCCCTTCGCGTTCGCCATTGCCGCACTCCTTACGCGCAGGCTGGAAGCTGAATGGCTTGCCACAGTACGCCGCTGGTCGCTGCTCGCCTGGTTCTTCACCACGATAGGAATCATCGTCGGAATGTGGTGGGCGTACGTCGAGCCCGAAGGGGGCGGATACTGGGCGCTGGATCCCGTTGAAAATGCCTCGCTGCTTCCATGGCTGACGAACAGTGCGTTCCTGTATTTGACCATGGTTCAGGAGAAGCGTGGAATGCTGCGCAAGTGGAATGTCACGCTGGTGGTATCCACATTCCTGCTTTCACTATTCGGAACATTCATCGCCCACAGCGGCATCGTTTCCGCCGTTCACTCGTTCGCTCAATCACCAGTCGGAAACTGGATCGCCGGCTTCCTTGTCGCCTGCATCATTCTCACTGCGTGGCTTGTTACGACACGCCTAAAGGATCTGGAGACGCAGGCCGAACTCCCGCTGGTCGCGCGCAACCGCCGGCGGTACGGCGGATATGTCGTGAGCACAGGCATCGTCGTGATCTTTGCCGCCTTTGCGGGACTCGCATTCAGGACGGAGTTCGATGTCACGCTGAAGGTCGGGGAATCGAAGGAGCTGGTCGATCCCTTTGGTGCGCGGTGGAAGTTCGTGAGCCAGGGAGTATCGCGGTACGAGGCACTGAATCGAGAGGTTGTTTCCGTCGCGCTCGATACGTACAGGAACGACCGGTTCGCAGGGGTGCTGGCAAGTGAAAAGCGGCAGCATGTTGATTCACGCGGTCAGCCTACATTCGAGCGGTCCACTGAAGTCGCAATGAAGACGTCGGCGAAGCAGGACGTTTATGTGGTTCTTGCGGGCTTCGGCCCTGATGAGGCGGCGCGACTTCGCATCGCCTTCAATCCGCTCGTAGTCTGGGTGTGGATCGGTGGCGCGCTGCTGCTTGTGGGTGGTCTCATCATGATGTGGCCACTCGCCGCGACTCCGCCAGGTATGCTTTCCACGACCCCTGGAGAGATGGCAAGTCCTCGGGCACTCATCCGGGGCGACTCGTGATTCCCCTTATGGTCGGAACCGCCCTGGCGTTGTTTGCCCTCGCCTTCGTATTGCAACCGTTGTTCTTCCCGCCATCGCAGACCCGTGAGGCGTCGGGGGAAACCGGCAAGCTCTCCTGCCCCAACTGTGGCCTGCGGCCGGAAACGGATGCGGACTTCTGCTCCAACTGTGGCCGCCCGCTCTCAGCCTAGCCCCGCGTGCTGTACATTGTAAGACTGTAAGAACACGAACGGGGCAGTAATGAAAAGCATCTGGGACAGGTCAGCTCGTGAAAAGCTTGAACGCCGTATCAGCAGTCTGAACGCGAATACGAAGCCCAAGTGGGGAAAGTTCACGGCTCCACAAATGGTGACACACCTGAATGAGTCGCTGCGCATGGCACTTGGTGAGCTGCCCGTGCAGCCGCGAAAGACGCCCTTCAAGCGGTTCCCGCTCAAGCAGCTGATTATCTACGTTGCGCCCTTTCCGAAGGGCGCACCCACGGCACCAGAGCTGCTTGCCGGCGAACCACGTGAGTGGCACGGAGAAGTGACCCGCTTCAAGGAATTGCTCAGCAGATTCGGCACCGCGAGTCATGTGCGGATGCCGGAGCATCCGGCCTTCGGCCAGCTCTCCCGCAATGCGTGGGGCAGGCTCGGCTACAGGCACATCGACCACCACCTGAAGCAGTTCGGCGTGTAGCTAGATCTCGCCGGCGGCGAGCCTCCGCTCGGCGATCCGCAGCGGGATCAGGGTTGCCGCGACGCACACAAGGCCGGCGAGCGTGAAGCCAAAACTCATTTCACGCACATTCGCCTCCGTGTTGAAGCTGCGCGCGCTCAGGTATTCATAGACAGGCCGCCCCTCCAGAAGGACGACAATCCCAATCAGCGTCACCGACGCCATCATGAACAGCAGTCCGCCGAACGATGTCGGGATCTGCGCTGCATTCTCGGACTCGTACTGCGGAAATATCGTTCCGAAAGCGAGAGCCATTGCCGCAACAGCACTGGTAAGGAAGACGATGGTGAAAACGGAGACCGTCATCATGAACTGGCTGACATCCAGCAGCGCGTTCGTCACGAATACGATGATGACAGCCAGGGCAAGGAGCGGAGCGGTGCCAACCCAGTATTTCGACCAGAGCACATCCCGCATCGACACCGGTGCGGACCGCAGCAGCCAGAGGGTGCGCCCCTCGAGGCTGACCGAGGGGAAAATGAATCTCGCGGCGATGGAAGCGAGTACGAATCCGGCGATCGCAATGTTGAGGAAGGGAATCACGTTGCGGAGAAAGAAACTCACGCCGCCCTGGCCCAGGGGCAGGTACCGCACGTTGAAGACGTAGACCACGACGAGCACCGCCAGGAGAATGAGCTGGGACCACTGCGTGGTATCGCGGAAAAACAATCTCAGCTCCTTGAGGATCAACTCGCGGCGCAGAATTCCGAAAGGCGAGAAGAGCGCGGCGAAGAACGACCTGCCCTTGCCGCTCCTGCCGGCACCGCTGCTCTCCTGCGCGCGGCTGAAACCCTGTGGATAGAATTTCCAGTGCAGCGCCGCCCCGATGGCTACGAGGCCGGCAGCACTTGTCCACAGCAGATAGAAGGGAAGGAACTGCGGTTCATCGCGCAGCCAGCCCATCAATCCCAGCTCCACCCATGCGCTCGGCAGCCACGGGGAGGTTGGACCGCGAAGCAGCGTGATAAACTCGACGAGCGATCGAAATCCCTCGGGCCGGGCAAGCTGCTCAGGCCTTAGCAGCCGGAACAAGAGAGCCAATCCCGCGGCTGCGAGCACCGTCACGAGCGTGAGGATTTCCTTGGTCCGCCTTGCCGGAAATACATTCACAAGAATCAGCGTGAGCATCGATCCGAAGACCGCTGGAATGATCAGGAAGGGAATGAAGGCGAGGATGACCAGGAGAGGGAAGACGATCCCGCCGCCGTACACTGCCTGATATGCGGAAAAAATCGGCACCGCCATGAGGACCACCATCCAGCTGGATGATGTCATGGTCTCCACAAGTCGGGCGATGTAGAGGTCCAGCCAGTCAACTGGCGCGGAATTGACCATGTCGAGGTCGCGCGCGAGGAAAAATGTGGACAGCGCAGCGATCAGGTTCGAGAGCAGGAGAAGTCCAAAGAAACTCAGGAACACCATCCCGAGCAGCTTGCCCGCTATCAGTGCACCGATCTCCGGAATGCCGCGGAAATACTTCAGGATGCGAAACAGAAGTCCGAACACGGCCAGCCAGAAAACGAGCCCGAGCAGGCCCAGCAGCACGAACCTTGTGTGTTTTCCTGCAATGCTTCCGCTAGCCCGGTTCCGTATAGCGATGAACTTGGGGCGGAGCAGCTCGCGTGTTGCCGGAAGAATCATGCGTCGAGTACGTGCGAGGCGTGCCGGGCAGATTCTTCCCCCGTGAGCTGGAGAAATATCTCTTCCAGCCCCGTCGCGCCCGCCGTTGCCTGCTGCCTGAGATCGTGCATCGTGCCAATTGCCCGGATCTTTCCCGCCTGGATGATTGCGATGCGGTCGCACAGGGTTTCCGCCACTTCGAGCGTGTGCGTGGACATCATTATTGTGTTCCCACGCTGCACATATTCGCGGAACAGATCCTTCAGCGTGCGAGCAGCCTTGGGATCGAGCCCGACCATGGGCTCGTCCACGATGATTACCTCCGGCTTGTGAACGAATGCGCTGGAGATAATCAGCTTCTGCCGCATCCCGTGGCTATAGCTCTCGACAACGGAATCAGCCCAGTCACTCAGGTCGAACAGCTCAAGCAGTTCCCGGATGCGATTCTCCAGCTCCGAGCCTGTCATTCCGTACAATCCCGCAACGAACCGCAGGAACTCCACTCCCGTAAGTTTCTCGTAGATATACGGGCGGTCCGGAATGAACCCGAGCCGCTCCTTTGCTTTCATTGGTTCCTTCGTCACGTCGAAACCGGCGAGCTGCACGGTTCCCGATGTGGGCTGAAGAATGCCCGCGATCATGCGCAGCGTCGTCGTCTTCCCTGCGCCGTTCGGCCCGAGAAAACCAAAGAGCTGTCCGCGAGGAACCTCGAGCTCGAGCCTGTCCACTGCGACGAACTTTCCATATTTCTTGGTGAGTCCGGAAATGCTGATCACTGCCTGCGCCTCCGGAAGGCAAGCTCATATGCTGTCCGCACCATTGTTATTCCACCCGATTCCTTCGCAGCCACCAGACGGCCTTCCTTGTCGACCCATGCCGTAATCGCACCTTTGGGTCCGGTCAGCCGCCAGGCTCGAACGGTGTCAGTGCGGGCTGCGCTCCATTCGTTCGTTGCGCGGTCCAGTCCTGCGGAGTCGGCGATGTGAAAGAGCGAATCTTCGTTAACCTGAATCGTGGACAGTTTTAGCTCTCGGGAAAGGGGATCAAACACAGAGACGTGTATGGTATCCCCCGCGTTTCGGTCCCTGCTCAAAAACCCAACTATTGGAGCGAAGGTCGGCATGAAGGCCGGCGAATGGAGCCGCTGCCTTGTTCGCGAGACAGAGTCGCCGGACGAACGCGTCATGACGAGCAGGATCGAGTCTCCGACCGTCCGCCCCGAGATCAAAACAGGCATCTGGTCCCCTTCGAGCTCGAATGAAAACTCTTTCAGCAGGAGTGCGCGCGAGTAGGAGGCCACAGCTCGTGCAGTCATTTCCAGTGTGTCCTTCCCGACCGGATATCGCCCGGTGAATACGTCGGTGGTAATGACCCGCTTTCCGGTTGTATCCACGCTCGACATGGCCGCGCCGATTCGCTCGCCATTCATCTCCACGGCGTAGTAATACACGGCCGGTGCAATCTTCAGCGAGGCCTGCAGCAGCCGGTCCAGGGGCGACTGCACGATCTGGCGTCTCGCAAAGAGCAGCAGTCCGCCGATCCAAAGCGCGATCACTCCAATTGCAACTGTGCGCCTGGTCACTGCTCTACCTCGCTGCCTGGAGTCCTAGATGATCGTCAGGTTTGTTTCTGAATTGATCCAGCCAAGATACCTGTCCAGCCCGCCGGTCACGGGAATGGCAAGCAGCTCCGGGACCTTGTACGGGTGCAGGGTAGCAAAGGCGCGCTGCAGCGCGTCTATGCATGCGGATCTTGTCTTGAGCATGACCACTACTTCCTGCTCGTCGGCCATCTGGTTTTCCCACCTGTACAGGGAACGAGCGCCAGGCAGAATCGTACCGCATGCAATGAGACGCTTCTCGAGCAGCGCCCGGACAAGTGATACGGCTTCATCGTTCGTTGCAAGCGTCGTGAGAACTACTACAGCGTCGGTATGCGCCAATTGTGGTGGGGCTGAAGGTGAGCGCCGGTTCGGCGCCCACCAATGTAAACCTGAATGCGCCTTTTTCCTTGGAGATTTTGGTGCAATTACCAGGTTCGATCACATGGGAGCCTGGTCAGCTTTCCTCTGGCGGCGGCCAATCGAATCCGCCCCATACGTTGGCGGTTCCGATCTTCTCATTGCCGCATGCTTTCGCATACAGGAATAACTGAAGCTTGTAACCGGTAAGCCACTTCAGCGGCCCGTTCATTATCGCGACCTGCAAGGGAACGGGGCCGCCTCCGGGAGTCGTCGCCTGCTGTGTCTCGAGCTTTTGCTCGGTTAGACCGGAGAAATATTCTTCGATCTCCTTCTTCTGTTTTTGCATCTCTGCGGGGAACGCTTCCGCCTTCATGTTGGCGTTTCTCGCAATGATCTCACCGAAGATCTTGAAGTTGCCATGTTCCATCGCCTGAATTCCCGCGGTTGCACACGATGACAGGTAACGCAGGAGCTCGGTCGTCGATCTCTGAGTGGGGCCGGGCCTGTAATCGTACGAGCTCACGGGCAGCTTCGAGAACAGGTGAACGGCTATGTCGCATTCCTTCGTCATCGCTGCGCACAGCTGGTCCTTTGTGATCACTCGGCACTCCTTGAAAACTTCGGGTTAGAACTCGAGAGCCGCACCGAAACGCAGAGCGCGCGGCGGCACGCGCAGCCGTGGTGCACCGAACAGCGATGTCGGATCCTGGATGATCCCGTCATTGACTGTGAGGTTACGCTGCGTGATCGCGGAGGAGCCAAGCACATTGAAAAGATCGGCGCTGAACGACCATTCTCCGTACCTGGTTGAAACCGCCTGCTCCGCGCGCAGGTCGAGGCTCATGCGGGCCGGATACTTCCTCGTTCCACGCTCCTCAAGGAGAATCGTCTGACCGCGCACCCCGTCGAAAAGCTCGTCTTCCAGCGGTGAAAGATCAGACGCGCGGAAGCGAAAGCGCGGATTGATCTGGAACATTGGCGCGAAATATTCTCCCAGGGCCATTGTCGCATATGCTCCCGCCCTGAAATCCTTTGCGAGCTTGGCACTGATCCAGAGCTTGCTCTCGAAGGCATTGATGTTCGGCAGCCACCCGTCCGCGTTGATGCCTTCGTTGGGTCGAACTGCGGAACCGGCGCTGAAGGTCGTCCCAGTAGTGCCGAATGCAGTGAGCCCCGGAAGGTTGCCCTTGAGTCTCGTGCCCGTTAGCGAGAGCATGCCGTCCCACTTCTTCTGGGCGGTTCGCAGAGAAACAGAGACCTGGTCGAACTTGCGGCGCGCGTTCTCCACGGTCGTAAGGACGATGTCCGGATCGTACTTGAGCGTAGCGAGGTCTGCGAACGAAAAGCCGGGAACCGGTGGCTGAGGAAGCATTCCAGCCTGCCGCTGCTTCAGGACCCTGATCAGGTCTGCATTCGAGACCCATATGTCCGGCAGCATGAGCGGGCTTCCCGTATGATCGTATATCGAGGATCCGCCAATACGGTTCTGAACAGTGACGTTCGTGAGCCTGGAGTAGTTGGTCGCAAGGTTTCTGTCTACGAGGCCTACAATGTCCTTGTTGACCCTGTTCGTGTACGACAGCTCTGCCTTCCACTCGGTGCCGAAGCTCTTCTCCAGTCCCAGTATCCACTGGTCTATGTAGGGTTGCCTGTAATTCTCGACTCGTCCGGCTTCGTTCAGTATGGATTCAGCATACCTTGGCGAGAACGAGGCGTTGGTCGTGTCGAGCATTGCATCGCGCTGCTCGGGAGTGAACGTCTGCGTCGGACTGGTCAGGCTGGGCCCGATGAAATAGAAGCGCTCATTGCTGTAGACGTCGGCGCCCTCTGCCCTGTCGAAGAACAGGCTGTTCATTCCCTGGTGATAGCGGCCCCAGTGAGTTTTCATGACGAATGTGTTTCGTCCCGAGAGATCCCACACGATTCCAATTCTCGGGTCGAGCGCACTTGCACTCACTGCGCGAAATTCTCCGCTGCTTCCGCTCGATGGTGTCAGCCAGCCCGACCACCTTCCCACTCTCAGTCCCGGGGAGAAAGTCAGGGTCGGCACCGGACTGAAGTAGTTCTGCACGAACCCCGACAGCTCCTGTATCCGTGACTTGAGGCGGATATCCCCACCCCAGTCGCTTGCGACCTCCACCCAGCTCGCCGCATTGTACGGATCGAATTCGCCCGTGGCCGGGTCTGGATATGGCCGCCAGGTCACGCCGCCATTTCTTGTCTTGTCATGCGTCCACTTGCCGCGCGTGGCCTCAGCTCCAACAATGAAACGGTTCTCACCCCCAGCCATGCGATGCTGCTTCTCCCACTTCATGTTGGCGCTCATGCTTTGTGGTGCGAGGCGCTCGTTGAAGGCGGAGTTCTGAAAGGCCGGCTGGCGGCCCCTCGAGAAAATCTGGATTCCAGGAACATCATCTCCGCCGTACCCGAGTTTGCTTTCGCTGGAGTTGAATCCGCCCAGGCGGGCTTCAAGTCTGGATCCCGGTTTTTCAGTTGTCCATCCAAGTGAATAGAAGGTGGTTCGCTCTTCGACTTTGCGTGAAGCCTCGACGGCGTCGATTCCATTCAGGTCTGCCCGCTCGACATCAGCGCCGGCAGCCCCGGCCAGCAAATCCACCCGGCTTCCGGCACCGGGCAAAAAAGTCAGCTTGGCCACTCCGCGCAGGTCGCTGAACTCCTGCTTGTCATCCCTGAATATGATTTCCGAGATACCCCGTATTGCCGGCATCTGCAGGTCGCGCTTCACGAGCTGCGCCGTGGCGAAGTAGAACAGCCGGTCATCGACAATCGGTCCGCGTACTTCGCCGCTCAGTTCGGTCCGTGTCGTCTGCTCCGCGCCTTCCTCCTGCGGCTGAATATTGGACGAAGTCAGCATTGGCGAGATGTAGTTCAGGCGGAGCGCGCCCTGTCTTTCATTGCCTCCTGTCTTTGTGACCGCACTGATGATTCCACCCTGGAAACTTCCGTACTCGGCGCCCGCTCCGAGTCCACGGACCTCGAGAGATTCCACCCAGTCAATTCCGGGAGTCAGGAAATCTCCACCGACGCCGGGGTGATTCACGGGGATTCCGTCAAGCAGGTAATTGTTTGCGGCATCACCGGCTCCACCCCACACGAAGCCGCGGCGGGCGCCCGGAACCAGCTCTACCAGCGCTGCCGCGTCCCGGCCCATCGGAACCTGTTTCACTTCCTCTATCGATATCTTCTGCGTGAGTTCCGGTGTTGCAGCGTCGATGGTGACCGGCGATGTTCGCACGGTCACCGTGGACAGCTGCGTGGCAGAAGCCGTTAGTGCCACACGCACCTCTGCATTCTGTCCAGAGATTATTCGGAGCGAGCCAAGTACGGCCTCGCGAAACCCGATCTTCCGTGCCGTCAGCCTGTAGATACCCGGCGGAAGATCCCTGAACCGAAATGCGCCTTTCGCGTCGGTGGTGTCTTCCCGCATGGCGCCAGCCGCCTGGATGATGCGCACGCTCGCAGCCGTAACGGGAACTCCGGACTCAGTCGCTACAATGCCCGAGAGCGATCCAGCACTGCTGGAGCGAGCTTGTGCGGCGGCATCCGCCGCCATGAGGCAAAGGACAACACATGCGCCAATCGCACTTACAAGGTGTCTGCTCATGCGGCTCCAGTTGAGTGTTGAGGCTAGTTCTGGTCGTAAATGATGTCCACCGGAATGGACTTCGACTTGAGACGGTCGAGGTCGGCCTGGAGTACCGGCCCGATCTTGCCGAACTCCGCTGAAAGTGCGCCTGCGGCTTCATAGTCGCCGTTACCCTGGATCAGCAGGATCTTCTGGGAGAGTGCGTCCGCACCTTCGCGCACTTTCGCAACATTGATCCGGTACTTCCCGTCGGTTCCGCGGGTCCACGCGCCCATCTTCTCGAGGAAATTGAACGCGACGACATTCGCGCGGCCATGTGAGTCCGCCGCTCCGAACCTTACAGACCTGAAAAGGCTCGCGACGAAAGTGATGTAATTGTTATCCAGGTTTTCCTGTCCGAGCTCGCCCGCGGTATTCAGCTGGCGAATCATGTAGAGGCCGAGAATGTCGGCCTTGCCCTCTTCGAGCGCCGAATAGCGCTCTTTTAACGCTGTACGAACCGGCCCCTTGTTGTTGATCGTGTTCTTGATGCCGAGTCCGTGCGCGACTTCGTGGAACATCACATTCTCGAAGAAGGCGTCGAAGGTGACCCCCGAGAGCTGGTCTGCTACGATCAGTTCGCGCGCGATGGGCATCAGGATGGCATCGAACTTCGCGCGCATTCCATTCTTCAGCTGGAGACGGCGCGTGCCCTTCTTGAGCTGCACTTCCTCGTCGTTTGGCAGGTTGATGGCTATCGACTTGCCGCCGCTGTTCGCGTCTCCGGCAGCAAAGACGATGTCATATGCGTTCAGGTCGGAACCGGTTCCCGGGCTCTCGCGCTTGTATTCTTCGGCGACCGGAATCCCGCGCTGCAGGGCAGGCAGCATCCCAACGAACTTTTCCAGCCGTGCGCTCCACACCTTGTCCTTGACGAGAACGATGCCTTCGTGCGTTGCCTTGTATCCGAACAATGCATCCTCGTACGTCTCGATCGGGCCGATCACGATATCGAGGGTGTTGTTCTTCATGTCCATCCAGGCGAGATCACTGGGCTGGTAATTGTCCGTGAGCAGTGCATCGGCCCTGAGTTCCAGGTATCGCCGCAGGCCGGGATCGTCAGCGAATGCCGCCGCCTCACGAAGTTTCGCTGCCGCACGCTGATGAGCCGACGCAAATGCAACGTGAAAGGGAATCGAATACAGTTTTCCCGCAGCATCGCGCCTTACGATCGTGTAAAGACTCTTGAGCGAATCAGCCCGGGCGCCGCCTGCTGCAACGGCAGTCTCGAATTCCGCTTTGGTCATGTCGTGCGGGTAGTAGTTGGCACCAGCCGGCTTTACTCCCACTCCGGGTACGAATGGAGCGTTGTCGTCCAGCCTGTCCCACGGTCCGTAGTTGAGCTCCACAACCCTGCGCATTGCCGGATCAGCGATACCCGAGAGAAGCGCATTCTTGTCACCGTACGACTCCAGCCAGAAAGCGTCGTTCATTGCGCGGGCCGCCTCCTTCAGGAGCGGAAGCATGCGCCTTTCGTTGGCGGTGAGCGAGCTGGTGTCCGCCTCCAGCTTCACGGTGTGATATTTCGCCAGCTGTGCCTGCATCTCGGGGCTGCTCACTGGAGTCTGCGGCACAGTGGCACAAGCCGAGAGAAACATTGCAGTGGCGGAAAGGGGAACCAAAGTCGAGAAGCGCATCAGAAATCCTTTGCTGTGTGTGATGTGGGACTGAATGCTGTTCAAGAATGAATCCATCTTCGTCAGTCGGTGATACCCGCCGCCAGCTCTTCTTCAAAGCGCTCGAAGAACTTGCCAACGTCGTAGCCGTCAACAAGTGCATGATGCACCTCGACGCCCACCGGCATCATCCACCGGTCGACTGTCCGTCCGACCTTCCCGTACACTATCCTCGGGAAACAGTCTTCGCGACCGCTGGTCGGATTTGAAAAGGCGGTAAAGCGGACCCATGGCAGAATCGAATGGTATATGGCGTCGTCGTCTTTTTCCGGGATCTCGAGGCCTGTAGAGGTCCGGGCGCGCTCGAGGACCGCACGCCCATCTTCCTCGAACTCCCGGTAGCTGTTCCTGTGTTCCGTGCGCGCGAATGCGAAGGTGTTGTCCGGGCGCAGCACGGTCGTGCTGAAATGAACGAGGTCATGAACCCACACTTCACCCGAGCGAATGCGCATCTTCAGCGCTTCCGTGGCGTTCGCAGCCCTGGAGCCGAGGTAAAGTGACGCGAGCGAAAAGGAAAGACTGCGGTCGCTCCGGCACTGCTCCCAGACCTTGGTCACATCCACCTCGGCGCACACGTTGAAAAAGGGATGCGCCATTTGCCGGTAAAGCTCAAAATGCGGCCTGCGTTTCCACGTCGAGAGATCGAGCTTGTGCACCATAGGGGAAATCTCGCATCCGGCGTTACCGTCCGCGACTGCAAATCGTCTCCGATTGTTCGCGCTCGATTCCGGTGACACTGGCTGTCATCCTCCGGGGACGAAAATTCCCGCGGGCACCCGCTGCAGAAATCGCAAAGCGTGAATTCGTAAGGACTTGACCTCCGATGTGCGCCGGGCCCGAGCCCTGCCTTGGTGGGTCTCAATTTCACAGGGAGTCAGACCATGCGCGCATTACTGTCGATGCTCGCTTTTCCGTTGTTCGCAGTAAGCTCGGTGGCCAATGCCCAGTTTCGCCTGTCGGATGTGAGTCTCAGGGATGTCGAGCGCGCGGTAAGAATCGCGCGAACCGTATCTGACATCACCCGCAGCACCCGGCGCTCGAGCGGTTCAGAACGTTCGTCGGGCAGGAGCCCTGGCGGCTCGGCTGGCAGAACCTCAACATCGTCGCGCACTACAGTCTCCAGCGCCTCAGCATCAGCCGCACTTCGCACCGGCGACAGGTATCTCGGCGTTCCATACCTCTGGGGCGGCAGCACCCCGGACGGCTTCGACTGCTCGGGCTTCGTGCAGTACGTATACCGCAAACAGGGAGTCGAGCTTCCCCGGACATCACGCCAGATGGCGAATGCGGGCGTCAGTGTTCCTCCTTACATCGACAACCTGCAGCCTGGCGACCTCATGCTCTTCGCGGGAAGCGAAGGTGTCATCAATCATGTGGCGATGTACGCGGGAGATGGAAGAATCCTGCACTCCTCGTCCAGCGGCAATGGAGTGCGGTACGATGATCTCTCCACCCGGCGCGGCCAGTACTATGTGAATCACCTCGTCGCGGCCCGCAGGGTCGCGTCGAACGGGCGATCACTGGTTCAATCGCTGAGCTTCCTTGGCAGGAAGACCCCCTTCGACTACTTCGACCCGCCGGACCTGGCTCCGAAAGTGAAACGGTAGTTGTTATGATTATTGATGGACCTCACCGGCATCCATCATCTCACCGCTGTTTCGGCGAACATAAAGGGCAACTACCGCTTCTACACTCGCGTCCTCGGAATGCGACTCGTGAAGCGAAGCGTGAACCAGGATGATGTGAGGGCATACCATCTTTTCTACGCTGACGCGATAGGCTCGCCCGGCACAGACCTCACTTTCTTCGACTGGCAGATGCCGCGCGAGCAGCGCGGCTCACACTGCGTCAGCCGAACGAATCTCAGGGTGACGGGCAGCGCATCGCTCGAGTGGTGGAAGCTGCGGTTCGCGGAGTTGGGTGTCGCTGCCTCCGATATCGAGGAGCGTGACGGGCGGCTCACCATGGATTTCGAGGATCCCGAGGGCCAGCGTCTCGCGCTCATCGATGACGGAGGCGCGGGTGACATTCCCGTGGCCTGGGATGACAGTCCGGTGCCCGCAGAGTTTCAGATTCGTGGACTGGGGCCGATCATGCTGAGCGTCACGAAGCTGCGCAGAAGCGAGCCGGTTTACACCGGTGTGATGAACCTGCGTCCCGTCCGCGAGTACGCACACCCCGAAAACTCTGCTCACCGCGTTGTCGTCTATGAAATGGGGAATGGCGGTCCGCACGCCGAGCTTCATGTGGCAGAACAGCCCGACCTTCCTTCAGCTCGTCTGGGTGCTGGCGGTGTGCATCACGTTGCATTTCGAACTCCAAACGCCGAGGAGTATCACCGGTGGTACGACCACCTGAACTCCATGGGCGTGCCGAACAGCGGGGAGATCGACCGGTACTATTTCCAGAGTTTGTATTTCCGCGAGCCCAATGGAATCCTTTTCGAGATCGCGACCGACGGACCGGGCTTCGCTGTTGATGAGGATCCGAGCACACTCGGCCAGGAAGTGGCGCTTCCACCATTCCTCGAACCTGATCGGGCTGCGATCGTAGCGAATCTCAAGCCGATCGACTGAGTTCTTTGGCGGCCGGGCTACTTTGGTCAGTGAATGGGCGGGTTCTTTGTTACACGTAGGACACGTAGAAGGCACGTAGCACACGTAGAACGGCAAGACTCGGGGGAACAGCATGTGGATCGAAAGATCCTCGTCCTTCCGGCGGTATAACGACTTCCACTAAGACCGGGTGGCGAAGAAATCCTGGGCGCGCGACGAACCGGGCGTCTGTTGTTCATAAGACCCAGTCGCCATAAGGTCCCACGCACATTCATCCCCGATGTACCGCTCCAGTATTTCATCCAGTCTGCTGCACGACACGGAATCCAGCACGGGCACCAGCAGTTCCACCCGCCGCCGGAGATTGCGCGGGCGCATATCTGACGATCCAATGAAGTACAGGGGCGAGCCCGCATTCTCGAAACGATAAATCCGCGAGTGCTCCAGAAAACGCCCCAGCACTGACCTGACCCGAATCCTGTCGGAGATTCCGGGAACACCCGGTCGCAGTGTACAGATTCCGCGCACAACAAGGTCGATGTCCACTCCTGCCGCTGACGCCTCGTAAAGTGCTTCGACTATTTCCGGATCAGACAGTCCATTCAGTTTTGCGCGAATTCCGGCTGGCAACCCGGTCGCGGCGTTCGCGGCTTCCCTCTGGATGTTCTCGATGAATGTGGGGAGCAGCTGATGCGGCGCCGTGAGCGCACCGCGGGTGAGCCCAGTAGGCGGCAGCGAAGATCCCGTCAATCCGTTGAACAGGTCCGAGATGTCGGACGCTAGTTCGGGACGGGCCGAAAAAAGACTGAGGTCGGTGTACTGCCGGCCGGAGCGCGAGTTGTAGTTGCCCGTGCCGACATGCACGTAGCTCCTGAGTTTGCCATCCTCGCGCCGCACGATCAGCGACACCTTCGCGTGATTCTTAAGACCGACCATACCATAGACAACGTTGGCGCCGGCAGCTTCGAGTGCTTTTGCCCATGTCACGTTCTGGTCTTCGTCGAAGCGTGCCTTCAGCTCCACGAATGCCACAACACGCTTTCCCGCATTCGCGGCGTCGAGCAGTGCATCCACAATTCCCGAGGGTGACCCAACCCGGTAGAGCGTGATCTTTATTACAGTGACGGCTGGATCGTCGGCAGCTTCGCGAATGAAGCGCACGACGGATGCATCGAAAGACTGAAAGGGATGATGCAGGAGCAGATCGCCCCCGCGGATCAGGTCGAACATCGACGTTCCGGCCGGAATCGGATCCACGGTTTTCAACGGAGGGAAAGTCAGCCGCGCCACGTCAGGAAGCTTCAGCTCCATCAGGCACCGCAGGTCGAGCAGTCCATCCACCTCCTGCGTTTCAACTGGACTGACCAGGATCTCGCCCGCGACACTGTCGCGGCGCATGCTCTCGAGAAGCAGCTCGCGCACAAAGGCTGGCATCCCGCGCTCGACCTCCAGGCGTATCGCCGGGTTGGCGTACCGGTTGACCGATGCCACTGCAACGGCCTCGAGCAGATCGTCGGTCGACGCTTCGTCCAGATTCAGTTCACCGCCGCGCGTTACACGGAATACATAGGCGTCGCTGACGGTAGCATCCCGGTACACCATGTCGAGATTCCCGCGGACCACTTCCTCGACAGGAATCACATCGTATTGCGCTCCCGGAACTTTCAGGAACCGTCCGGTGGAACAGGGCAGCTCCAGCTGTGCGAGATGCGGCCGGTCATCAGTGCTGGCGCGAAAGACGACTGCGAGCGAAAGCGACATGTGCGCCAGATGTGGCAGTGGGTGGCCCGGACTCAGCGTCATCGCAAGGGGAGTCAGCTCGGGCTTCAGGTCGTTCTCGCATTCGGCGCGCAGTATTCGCTTCTGGTCGGTGTCCAGATCCGTCCACCGGCAAATGCGAACTCCTGCGGCCTTGAGCTCACCCAGACATTCGCTGTAACAGCGCCCTGAGCGTGCGACGATGTCGGCAACGGTCTCCACGATTCGCGCCATCTGTTCGACCTTGTCCAGGCCATCATCTGCATGCTCGTCGAGCTGGACGGGAATCCTCGACTTGAGTGCGGCAACCCTGACCATGTAAAACTCATCGAGGTTGGCGGCAACAATTGCGAGGAAGCGCAGCCGCTCGAGCAGGGGAACGTTCTCATCTTCAGCCAGCGCCAGCACGCGCTTCTGGAATTCCAGGAGGCTGAGCTCCGGATTGAGAAATGGGCCCGGATCCCAGGAACCTTCCTTTCCGGAACGAACGGGACTGGGGCTCAGCGGCTCCGAGGCCGACATCTCGGCCGAGCGCGTCCAGCGGAGCATCAGCTCCGTCCATGCACGCGTCTTCACAGGTTAACGATTGGGTGCGTCCGACTTGTCTCGCGGAAGGCAGCCGTCGATAATCTGCGACTTGAGTGCTCCGCGGTCATTGATGGTTCTGTAAAACTCGTTGAAGTAGTCCAGCACTGAGCTCTTGAGCCTCGGATTGATCATCTTCCCGACGCGATCCTCGTATAATGCAAAGATTTCCTGCTTCCTGGCGTTGAACTGTGCGACTGCCGCATCGATGTGAGTGGCGTCCACGCAGTAACCACGGTACCTCCGCGTTCGCACATTCTCCAGCCTGAGCTTGGGCTCCGGAGTCGCATACGTGGTATTTATCGCCCCTGAAAAGTCGAAGTCATAGGGCACCGGTACAATTGGTCCAACCGGCCGCGTCAGCAGAACGGCATTGTGCAGTGACGAGATGGAAAAGTCGGTGTTGCCGATCATGAACTCGAACAGGCCGAAAATGGCGATAGCCGCGTCGTCGAGGTCCTCGGCCCGCGCCCCCTTTTCCTCGATTAGTGTTCCGCTCAGTCTTTCCGCCATTGCTTCGGGTTCCTCAACAATGAATGCGAAACGCTT
Source organism: Gemmatimonadota bacterium (assembly GCA_036676795.1). Taxonomy (GTDB): domain Bacteria; phylum Gemmatimonadota; class Gemmatimonadetes; order Gemmatimonadales; family Gemmatimonadaceae; genus UBA4720. Next base: position 9,755 of record JAKFCC010000066.1, on the reverse strand, counting down.
TGCCTCGAGCTTTCCGGAAGCGCTGTCCACATAGGAAAGTCTTATGAGGCGAACCCGGTGGTTGTAGGGCGAAACCAGCTGGAAGACGCGATACAGCTGAAATTCCTGAATCACATACTGCTCGTGCAGATCCGTGTCCCTGCAGAAGTTCACGAGCTTGGGCTTGTCGAGGCCCTCGAACTCCGTCCCCTTTACATTCGCCTTGGCGAAGTTCAGCCTGATTGGCGGATATTCACACTTCCTCAAGCGCCATTTGCCGCGCGTCTTGAGCTTGATCGGGATTGTCGACGACCTTCCGTCGGCGCCAAGCGAACTCAGTGTCGCGTTCCGCCAGGGAACCGAATCCGCCTTGTCCCGCTGAATCTGCTTGAGGTTGAGGGTGATCGTCACATCGACGGCATCGCCGCTCTCGAAGAATGCCACTCGCTTTGGTTTTTTCGCTGTGGCAGCACTGTCCTGCGCGGTCACCGGGAAAGCTGTCGCTGCCGTCAGGAGTGTGAGAATAATTCCCAGTCTCATAACACCTCCACGCGCACGAGCCATTGGGACGCCGCGGCACGAATGAGTGACTCCAGCTCTTCAGGCGTTCCTTTCTTCCGCAGCTTGACCGAGTATTCCAGTACATCTCCATCGCCAGAGGGAGATATCTCGCTCGTCTCCAGCTCCCAATTCTTTACGTGCGCAGTCAGGCGCGGCTCAACGGCTTCCCTCAGCGACTCCGCATCGCTGGTTACGATTCTGAGAATCCGTTCCGCGGATTCCTGAGCGACCTCGGCTTCATTTGCCCGCTTCCATGCGCGCTCGGCAACTCCTTCGAGCTGCTCTCTGTTCATGTTGCGAAATACTTCGTTGTCGAGCTGCGCGACAAATGTCCCGGTCCGGGCCATCTCTTTGGCCTGGCGCAGCCGCCGCTCCGCGATGCTTCCGTCCAGGGCCACTGGGGCGTGTCCAAAGTCTGTGGCCCACAGAATGACCATCGTCGCGTTGAACACAATCGAGATCACGGCGGCAACGGGAATGTTCACTGCCGCGGCCAGGCCAATAGCCGTTGCAAGGAAGACGTAAACGGCATCCTTGCTGTCGTCCAGGGTGTTTCGAAAGCGCACGGCAGCCACGATTCCCGCCAGGCTGAACGCAAGCGCTAGACTGTACTTCACCATTACGACAATGCCGGCCACAACGAGTGGCAGGATGATCAGAAGTTGAACGACCGACTGCTGATATCCCTTCTTCGCCCGGGTCAGCAGGTAAATCCATGCGACCGGAATTGAAAGCAGGATGGAAGCGAGCATTGAAGCAGCCACCGCGAGGGCGAGGCGGGACTCGCCCAGCGCTGGCGCGGTGCCCTGTGCCGTGACGCCAGCATGCGGAGAGAGGCCGAACAGCGCTTCAAACGCGCCGCTATCCGATGACGGACTCCGCGGAATCTGCTGCAGCAGAAACCAGCCAGCTGTCAAAAGAGCGGCATAATAAACCACCACGCGAACGAGAACGCGGGTGCCAGAGTCTCTTGTTGAACGGCTGCCAGCTGCTTCCATACGTGCCCTCCCGGACGACCGAATATTGTCTTTCAGGGGCCATCGCGCCATACGTTGCCATCACCTTTCCAAGGTGTACTTTCCAGCAATGCGTAAAACACTTCCGGCCGCCATTGCGGTGGCAGCTCTTGCAGCCTGTGCGTCGAGCGGGAATTCCACGCCGCCTGGTGCAACCCCGACCACACCCAGCAAACCGACGCTTGTGGTGATGCTGACGCTCGATCAATTGCGGGGCGACTACATACAGCGTTTCCGGCCACAGCTGACCGGAGGTCTGGCGCGCTTTGCGAACAGCGGCGCGTGGTATACCAACGCACATCACGACCACGCAATTACTGAGACGGCCCCGGGCCACGCGAGCTTGCTTTCTGGCCGCTTCCCACGCTCGACAGAAATCGCGAGCAATCGTGCCGGAGTGAATGACCCGAGCTCACCCTGGCTGGAATTCTATCCGGGCGAACCTGGCGCCTCGCCGATGAGGTTTCGAGGAACAGGGCTGTTTGACTGGATGCACGCGGCCGACGGCCGCTCACGTGCCCTGTCGATTTCCATGAAGGACCGGTCCGCCATTCTGCCCATTGGAAAGGCGAAGCAGAACGTCGTGTGGTATTCAACATCGGGAAAATTCACGACAAGCACCTATTACGCGTCGAAGGTGCCGGGATGGCTTAACGCATTCAATGCACGCGATCTGGGCCGCCGGTCTGCGGGAAGAGTCTGGAACCTGCTGCTGCCCGAGTCGGCATACCCGGAGCCGGACAGCGTGCCGGCAGAAGCAGGATCCAAAGTCACGTTCCCGCACATAATCTCGAGCGACAGCACCAACGCCGCGAGCGCGGTCCGCAACAGCCCGTTCATGGATGAAATGACGCTCGCTGCGGCGCTCGCCGGTGTGGATGCACTGGGGATCGGAAAGGGTCCCCACACCGATCTGCTCAACATCTCCCTGTCGGCGACTGACGTCATCGGGCACACATACGGTCCTGACTCACGGGAGCTGCACGATCAGATCCTGCGGGTGGACAGAGCAATCGGCGCCTTCATCGACTCTTTGTACAAGATGCGGGACTCGTCGCAAATCGTTTTTGCGGTAACAGGGGATCACGGTGTTGCTTCACTGCCGGAGCTCAATATCGAGCGCGCATCGCCGCCCCCGGTTCGCATTTCATTGAGGGGGGTGGTGACGGCCGCGCGGAAGCACCTGCGTGACGCAGGCGTGGACACCACGGCGCTGCTCTTCGACGGGTTCACTGTGAGTGCAGATCGCGACAAGTTCAAGGCGGCCAAAGTTTCGCCTGATTCAATTCTCGACAAGGTTGCCGCGGACTTTCGCGCCGTCGATGGTGTCGCTCGCGTGGATCGGTTTGCCGATCTGCTCAAGCGCGACACGGTAGGTGACCCGATCGCGCGCAGGTGGAATCACCAGTTCTACCCGGGCGAAATCGACCTGGCGATCACTCTTACGCGAATGAGTATTGGGAGCCCATCAGGGACGACTCACGGCTCACCATATGACTATGACAGCCATGTCCCAATTATTTTCTACGGCGCCGGCATCCGGCCAGGAGTGCATGCGAACTTCGTCCGGACCGTAGACATCGGGCCGACCCTCGCGGCGCTGCTCGGTGTCAGGCCACTGGAGAAACTGGACGGTGTCCCGCTCAGGTCCGCGTTCAGGTAGCTACTCCTCGTACTCGTCCGAACCCTGTACCCACATGAAGGACTGAAGGTCGATCATGTCTTTTGGCTTCAGGTCGCGCTGGTCCTTCCGCACCTGGTCGCCGAAGGCGAGCAGGCTCGTATAGGTATCCCAGTTCGGTTTTGATTTGTACTCGAAATCGAATTCATATTCACGGGCCGCTATTCGAGTCACGTTGGGCTTGAGAAAGAAATGCTTCTCCGGCTGCGCGAGAAATCCGAAGACTGTGAGAAGCGGCCAGGTCAGCACCCGCGTCTGCTTGCGCGGAAGCGCTCCGATGACTTCCACCCAGCGCTCGAACTTCGTCTCGTCAGATCCGCGGCCGTGAAGGAAGTCATGCAGGCCTACGGCGAAGTCGCGTGCTCCCTTTGCGCTCTTGACGGCGTCGCGCAGCGCCATCTTCTCGAAAGAGAAGAGCAGGTTGGTGCGTGACTCGATAGTCACCGCACGCCGCGCGATCTCGCTGTGCTTGCCGTCTTCCAGCAGCTTGCGGAATTCTCCGGCGCCAAGCATTTCCTGCCAGCGTTCGTGGGCTTCCCATTTGTAGCCGCGCTCCCAGTCGTAGTACTTGTCGTCCGCGAATCCGCCGCGAAAAAAGCGCAGGAACTTCTTTCTGCACCGCAGCGCGGCCGTAGTCATCTTTGGCATAGCCATCAGTCATCTCCCATGCAAAAAAGCCGAGCAGTTAGCCCGGCTTTAAAGCGAAGATGGTGCCATTCGAGGCAATTTCGTGGGAGTGCGGCTCAGATCCAGCGGCGAACTCTTTCCTTGTACTCGAGATAGGCCCGTCCAAACTTCCTGGACAGGTACCGTTCCTCCCGCCGGATGACATAGAAGTACACGACGAATAGAACGATCGGCAGCAGTACGATCGACCACCCCCAGCTAACCAGCGTGCCAAGGCCCAGATAAATGAAGGCCATCGCCAGGTACATCGGATTGCGGGTGAACTGATACGGACCATGTTCAACGATTCTGGTCGTGGTGTGCAGAGGGAAGGTTGCGGTCCCTGACTTCCTGAACCACCCAATGGCCCAGACCAGAAGCACCAGTCCGAGCACGAGAAACAGGGCGGAATAGGAAATCCGCACAACGGGTGCAACAGTCGACCCGTTCACGCTGAATGGCGCAACGAACCTTTTGAGCAGCCACGCGGCCAACAAACCAAGGACATAGATGAGCGGAGGAGGGAACCACACCCCCGCGTTATCTCTCGGCTGGCCTTCACCTTCACTCATGGTAATTCCTTTTGTTAAGCCGAAGCCAATGGCCAACTGCCGCCATGCATGTCTGAAGCACAAGGTTCTCCCCGCCCGCCCCAAATCGCAATGCCTGAGTGAGTAGATTCATTAACAGTCATGACGCTAATCTCTCTCTCGAACGTTGGAATGGAATTCGGCGCAAGCCGGATCTTCAAGGACATCACGCTTACGGTGGGCGACGGTGACCGCTGGGGTATCCTCGGCCGTAACGGCACCGGCAAGACCACACTCTTCCGCATCATGCTCGGCGAGCAGCAGCCGACCGAGGGGTCGGTTGCACGACGTCCGAACATCCGGATGGCCGTTCTCGACCAGCACCGCGACTTCGGCAATGTCACGACTGTATGGGAGGCTGGCGCCGGAGAGTTCGCTCATCTGCTCGCGCTCGAGAAATCGCTGGGTGAGCAGGCCGATGCACTTGCGCACGCAACCGATGCAACGATGGAGAAGCTGCTGTCCCGGTATGACCGAGATCTGGAGCGATTCGAGCGTGAGGGCGGATACACCTTCGCGCCAAAGGTGGATGCGATTCTCGAGGGACTCGGATTCGACGCGGCCAAGGCGCGAACCCAGCCGCTCGAGCATCTGAGCGGAGGAGAGCGGGGAAGGCTCGGCCTCGCGCGCCAGCTTGCCAGCTCTGCCGACATGCTGCTGCTGGATGAACCCACGAACCACCTCGATCTCGAGACCACCAAGTGGCTGGAGAACTACCTGATCTCCAGCAACAAGACCATCGTGCTCATCAGCCACGATCGTGCATTCCTCGCCAATGTGGTGGATCATGTGCTGCACTTCGAGGCGGGGAGCGCATTCGCGTACTCCGGCAGCTACGAATCATTCGTGCAGCAGCGTGAGGAGCGTCGTCTCACCCAGCAGCGTGCATTCGAGAAGCAGGCCAAGGTTATCGCGGACAAGGAGGATTACATCCGCCGCAACCTTGCCGGCCAGAACACGCGGCAGGCCAAGGGAAAGCGAAAGATTCTGGCGCGCACTCCGCGGTTGAGTCCCCCGCCTGGCGCAGAGGGTTCGATGGCGCTTTCGCTCAGCTTCACCGAGCGGGGTGGTGATCAGGTGGTCGTGGCGAAAGATGTGGCGATTGCGGTGGATGACCGCACGCTGATCGAGAATTTCACCGCGACCATCCAGCGCAACGAAGTCGTCGGCCTCATTGGTCCCAACGGAAGTGGAAAGTCCACCTTCCTCAGATCGCTCGTGGGTGATCGTGAGCCTGCATCGGGCGAGCTGCGCATGGGTGGGTCAACCATATCCGCCTACTATAGACAGGACATGGCGCAGGTTCCGACGGGGAAGACCCTGTACGAGATCATCGACGAACTTCAGCCGCAGTGGGAGCGCCGGATGGTGCAGGGTCATCTCGGCAGGTTTGGTTTTTCGGGAGATGAGGCGCAGCGGCGGGCAGACACACTTTCAGGCGGCGAGCGTGCGCGCGTTGCACTCGCCATGATGGTTCTTTCCCGCGCGAACTTCCTGCTGCTCGACGAGCCCACCAATCACCTCGATGTCGAGAGCATCGAGGCGCTGGAGGATGCGCTTCAGGCATATCAGGGGACCATCCTGCTCGTCAGCCACGATCGTGCGCTGTTACGCGCACTGACCACACGCGTGTGGGTGCTGCACGAAAAGCATGTGACTGACTTTCCCGGTTCTTTTGCCGAGTGGGAAGAAGTTGCGCAGGAGCGCGAGCACGCGGCAGCTGTTGCAGCGCAGGAAGAGGAAGCGCTTCGTCGGGTGCATGAGAAGCAGGCCACGCGAAGGAATCAGCCCGCGCCTGCAAAGGGAAAAGACAACAAGTACGCGGCGAAACAGAAGGCAGATGCTGCGGAGAAGAAGGTGGAAGAGCTCGAGGCAAAGGTGAGCGCAATTACTCACCAGCTCGAGGATCCGCAGCTTTACGTCAAGTCGCATGGTGCAGCGGAAGCTGTCGCACTTGGAAAGGATCTGGACAGACTTCGGAAGCAGCTTGATGCGGCGATAGAAGAGTGGACGAAGGCAACGGAAGCGCTGGAAGGGAAGTAGCTATCTCTCCGCTGGTGCTCCCCTGGCCACCCAGATATCCCCTCCACGTGCGGCCGCTTTGTCGAACAAGATCCATTTGCCATTGGGCGACCAGACGGGATAGTCGATTCGCACCTGTGACTCCGGGAATTCGAACACCTTCACAGGATCAGCCTTCAATGGGTAGGCAAACAGGGTCTTGTGTCCCTTCACGTCCATGATGATCGAGCGGGTCGGTGACCACGACATGTGTGCTCCGCTCGTCACGTCCCTGATACGCTCTGTGGCTCCATCGGCGACCGAGACCCTCATTGTTTGGAACGCAGTCCCAGATTCCGCGCGGAAAATCAGGTAACGGCCGTCTTCCGACCAGCGGACGAAGTGGCCCCCGGCGCGCAGGTCACTCACCCGTCGCTGATCGCTTCCGTCAGCGTTCATCACCCAGACTTCCAGGCGGCCTCGCCTGTCAGTCATGAACGCAATCGACTTTCCATCTGGCGAATAAGATGGATTCGTATCCATCGCGCGGTCCGTGGTGAGCTGGGTGAGCTTGCCAGTTCCGATGTCCACCGACCAGATGTCGCTGTTGCCCGCGCGGGCCGAAAAGAAAACCAGCGATTTTCCATCCGGCGCAAAGTCGGCCTGATAGTCTCCTCCGGTTCCCGACGTAAGCTGCCGTTCCGCGCCCGTGGCCAGCGTCTTCAGCCAGATATTCATCTCGCCACGACGGTCGGAGTTGAACGCAATCATGCTTCCATCCGGCGACCATGTCCCCCGGCTTTCCACCCGTGTCGTTGTACTCACCGCCAAGGGTGCACCAGTCGCCTTTCCGGTGCCCGGGTCGACTGGCAGCTTCCAGATATCAGAGTCGAAAGCGCGGAGAGAGAAGACCACATCACCGTTCTTGGCTACAGATGGATTGATGTCGTCACCTGCGCCGGTGGTTATCTGCTGCAGCGCTCCGCCTCTCTCGTTCGCCGATGTGAGAAGGGCACGCCAGATGTTGATACCGCCGCCACCCGCTGATGAAAAGTAGATGCTCCCATCCGGGGCCCAGGATGGATTCATGTCCAGGATGTTGTCCTGTGTTACAAGTGTGACCTTCTGCGAAGAAGCGTCGAGCACGGCAATATCTGAGATCGTCTTCTCAGCACGTCTGAATGCAATGCGTTTCGAGTCTGGTGACCAGCTCGGCTCCGCGTGCACCACTGCTTCGCTCGAGTCACTCGTCACCTGTCGGGGATTTTTTCCTTCTGCGTCCGCGATCCAGAGCCTCTGCGCACCCGCCCAGCTCGCATCGAAAGCCATCTGCTTTCCATCAGGAGAGAAAGCAGGATCGAAAGCATTTTCGACGATGCGTGATTCCTTTCCGGTGCGGGTGTCATACACCCAGATATCCCCGCCTTCCTGGTAGGTGCCGTTGACATCTGCAGGTTCCAGACGCGCCGCTGATCGTGCGCGGACGAAGGCGATCCGTAAGCCATCACTCGACCACGCCGGCTGGATTTCGTCAGCGTTGCCTGTCGTCACTGGCTTTTCATCTCCCGAGGCGACCGAGCGCACGACGATCTTTCGGTGTCCCTGTACTTCCGCGGCATATGCGATGGACTTTCCATCCGGCGACCACGCCGGCCATTGCTCCACACCCTCGGCGAACGTTACCTGCTCCAGCTTGCGGTTGACACCCGAGGCGACCCCGCCGAGCGATCTGCCGTTGGAGTCCACCGCCGGCGCGCCGAGCGAGCTGTACACCATCCACGCGATGAGCAGCGTGCCGATCCCGACTCCGACTGGCAGCCAGACATTTCTCTTTTTTGGAGTATCGTCTGCATGCCGGGTCCCCATTGCTGCGGCAAAGTCCATGGCCGACCCGAACCGGTCTGCTGGATTCTTGGACAGGGCGCGGGCGACAGCGCTGCTTACTCTTTGCGGAATGCCAGGCTTGATGGTCGCGAGTTCGGGTGGGCGCTCTGTCACCTGTTTCGCCATGACTTCGGTCGGGGATCCTTCAAAGGCAGGACGGCCGGCGAGCATCTCGAAGACCACCATCGCCATCGAGTAGATGTCTGACCGGGCATCAACTGTACTTTCGCCCGCGGCCTGTTCCGGACTCATGTAGGCGGGCGTCCCGAGAACCAGTCCCAGCGTCGTGAGCCGTTCATTGCCCGACGCGTTCAAGGCCCGAGCGATTCCAAAATCGGAAACAATTGCATGGTCTGCCTCGAACAGGATGTTCTCAGGCTTGATATCGCGATGCACCACTCCCTGTGCATGTGCGAATGCCAGCGCATCGCAGCATTCATGCGCAATCCGCAGGGCAGGGTAGAGGGGAAGCGACCCGCTTCGTTTCAGCTGGTCACGTAACGACTCGCCAATCAAAAGTGGCATTACGTAGTAGAGAAGCCCGTCAACTTCACCCGAGTCGAAGATGGTCAGGATGTGCGGGTGGAACAGTTTTGCACAAATACGAATTTCCTGGAGGAATCTTTCCGCCCCGATTGCAGCACCTACTTCGGGACGAAGCACCTTGATCGCGACGTCGCGGTCGTGACGGATGTCATGAGCGGAAAACACCAGCGCCATTCCCCCAGCGCCGAGTTCCTGCGCGACCGTGTAACGGTCGCTAAGCCCTGACCTGAGCCGGGCGAGGATGTCGTTTGAGGCCGTCGGGTCAGACACCAGACAAAACTGCTCTATGCGAGCCTTTCGCACCAGAAAAAGAAAAAGCCGCACGACTCTGCGGGTCGTCGCCGGCTTGCTGCCTATCCTTTGCGGTACGGGATTTTAGTCCAGGGCCTGCTTGACGCACCCTGACAGACTTGCAGAGGTGAACGGCTTCTGCAGAAAGACGACTTTCCGGTCACCCTCAAGAAGTGGCAGCCCCTCCTTGGTGTAACCCGACATGAACATCAGCCGTGTCCCTGGACGGCGCTGCGAAAAAATGTCGGCGAGTTCGCGCCCGCCCATCTCCGGCATCATGACGTCCGTCAGCAGAAGATCGATTTCGTCCGGATATGATTCGGCGACATCCAGAGCCGCCATGCCGTCATTGGCCTGCAGGACATTGTATCCGGACCGGCTCAGGATCCTCGCGGCCAGCTGCCGAACCGGGTCGTCATCCTCCACGAGCAGGATGGTTTCCGTGGATCCGGTTCGATGCGGAGCGGCAACAGGATGCTCCTGAGTTGAGGTCGGGACGTCTCCCAGTCCAGGCAAGTACACGGAGAACTCCGTTCCCTT
>JAKFCC010000065.1:0-1995 GCA_036676795.1 Gemmatimonadota bacterium | reverse complement strand
GTCGAGACTATCGCAAAAGAAAAGCCCCGGCGGGATGATCCGACCGGGGCGCGACGAACTACTGTGACGCGGATGTTATACCAACTGGTTTACCGAAAGGCAACCGGTTTTGCATCCGAAGTAGTCCGCCGTGGCGCAGAAAGTCCCGATTCCTTGTGTCTGCTCGGAGGTTCCCGGCAAGGATGACGGAAAAGAGCGCAGCAGCGGCGGTCTTCCTGGGTGTTGCCCCGCCGCGCCGATCAATCCGGCGCATGAACCCCTGACGGTGCCGGCGCTTGGACCACCGGACGAAGCTAGACGGGGTTGATGGCCCGCCCGATCACGGATTTGCTGTCCGCGGGATAACAACAGGACCCAAATGTGGAGACCGGCCCTCGGGCCATCTTCTCAGTATTCGGCGAGTTCCGATTGCACCGCCTGACCAGCGGGAGGATGCCGACCACAGTCCGGTAGCGGCCGGGTGAACAAACCGACCTGTTGGTATATCGGCTTCATGGATGCTTGGCTTCGACGGGATCGGGGCAGGGCGGGTGGTCTCCACAGGACCATCTTATTGACAGCCTATTGTCTTAGGCCCTGAGCTTCAACTGACCCTGCACGCCGCGCCGGTTGATTGTTCGCAGAGCTGATGCGGGAAGTGTCGCGAAAATCTCGCCGATCCATTCGAGATGCACGTTTTCGATTGGCGCAGCATTCCATGAAATCAGGTTCACCGTATTGCCTTGGCCGCGCATGATTGTCTTGATGAAGCGCCGGCCGTCGGTCGTGCGAACCGCTGCCTCCTCGCCATAGAACGATTCGAGCGGCTTCTTCTGCTCACGATAAACGACGATGACGGCACCTTCCTTATAGAAGGGCAACATCGACGTCCCTTTCACGCGGAAGCCGATCAGATCCTCAGTCACGCCGAACGGCAGATCGATCGTCTCAAGCCCCTCCGGCGGAACTTGCTCATAGTCGGGTTCCACTTCTGCGCCGGCACCCAGAAACCCCATAATGGGAATTGACCTGCCAAGGAGATGTTCCGGCGTCTCATCGTCGCCAGCGAAGAACGCCCGCATCTTCAGTAGTTCATGCGCGCGGATCTCCCGAACCTCTTTCTCCGGGTCTGTATTTGCCATGCGCGTGATCGCATCAGGGCGCACACGAAGGAAGGCTGCCAGTCGCCCCTTCGACCCGTGACCCATGCGGGCCAGGTTTTCCGCCAGCCAGACGCGCGTTTCATATTCCGGATCGGTCATGCGGTGATATTCGCGATCAGCGCGAATATTTCTATCGCGAAGTTCGCAAAGGCGCTTGACATAAACTCGCGATAATCGCAAATATAGCAGCCATGAGTGAAAAGCACCTCGACCCAGCACGGTCCATCATCGCCAAGATCGGCATCGAAAAGGTTGCCGAAGTCACAGGCAAGCACGTCTCGCGCGTCTACCGATGGATGTATCCCAAAGAGCGCGGCGGCACGGGCGGTTTCATTCCGCAGGCGGACGCACAGACGCTCCTCCAGTATTCGCGCGAGAACGGCATTGCGCTTTCCGCAGCCGAGTTCATCGAGGCCGCTCCAGTCGAAGCCGGCGAGGCCGCCTAATGTGTTCGGCAGCGATCCGGAATGAACTGCCCACAGCACCGCGCCCCGATGGTTCGCAGCGCCCATGTGGCGGCGCGGAAGATAGCCGGCGTCGACAGAACCAGACGCGCGTTGACCTGATTCTCTCCGGCGCCGTCGATGAATGTGAACCGGTAGCGGCCGCCGCCAACGTGTTCGACCTCCGTCAGTTCGCTGACGAGCGTGTCGAGAACTGCGATCGGCTCTACCAAAGGCAAATGCGAATCCATGCGTTTCGCTCCCAAGCTGATGTGTCCCATCGCGGGGCAGGAGACGCATATTCGAGCAGATGCGCAACGGGTAATCGGGCCTCCGCTCGTGACGTAGGGGCCTATGCACAAATCTCGGCTGCTCAATGGTTAACGAATACTTACGGGGCAGGGACATGA
>JAKFCC010000064.1:0-2118 GCA_036676795.1 Gemmatimonadota bacterium | reverse complement strand
CGAGCGGGCGGATGTCGCTGCCCGACGAGATCGCCGCGCTGGTGGTGTGGCTGTGCCGGCGCGAGGCGCACAACCTCAACGGCGCCGCGATCCCGGTCGACGGGGGCTGGACGGCGCAGTGACGTCCTAGAATGGCGGTGACGCTCGTGTCGCACTGGAAATCGACCGCTATGGCCATCACCTCCGTCATCCCATTCCGCATCGTATTGCTCGCCGTCGTGCTGTTGAGCCTGTACGTCCTGACCGCCTGCGCGGCTAGGGGGACGCCTTCCACCGCCTACAACCGCGCGCCGCAATCCGGCCTCGTTCGAATGCGTCCGGACAAATCGCTGGAAATTCGGATGCTCGAAGAAAGCGGAAGCCGAGTTGACGGCGTGCGGATCGTCTCACCAGAGCATCGTGAGTATGCTGAGATTCTCGAGTGGACGGGTCCAATCGAACCAGGTCAAGTGAGACCCTATCGAATTGGTGAAGGAAAGTAGTAACCCGACAGTCTTTCGAAAATCGGGCCTCCGAGTTGGAACTAAATTCCCGCGAGCTTGCAGTTCTCATTTGGCTGGCGATGGGTTTGTCGGTTGCATTGACCGTTCGTGCGGTTCGCAATTTCTTGGGCGCAAGCGCGCGCATTCTTTTCAAATCGAAGTCGTTGGTCCTTCTAGTTGGCGCAATGGCTGTCTATTTAGGCATAACTATATTCCTTCTTCACTCAGCCGGGTTGTGGAACCAAAGCCACCTAAAGACGACGGTTATCTGGGTAATTGCGTTCGCGTTTGTTTCTCTATTTGGTGTTGTCGATGCGAAGAACGAAAGAAAGTTTCTGGGAAGCACGTTCAAAAAAGCGGTTGGAGTTACGGTGCTCCTACAGTTCGTAAGCGAGTTTGAAACCTTCCAGCTCCCCGTAGAGTTAGCAATAGTTCCGATAATTACCCTAACGGCGATAGCGCGCGAATTATCAGGCCCCGGAAAGCAGCGGATGGGTCCGTCGATTGCATTGGATTGGATCCTGATGGCTTTTGGTCTGATCTTCTTGCTAAAGGGGTGTCAAGGGATAGCCGATAGACCGCAGGAATTTTTTTCCGCTGGAACGTTTCTAGAGTTCTTTGTCCCAGTCTTGCTCACGACACTCTACTTGCCGTTCCTGTTTGGAACATTCTTCGTGGTTACTGCCAATCGATTCGTGGCTGTTCTAAAGAGACGATTGGACGCCGATTTGTGGAGGTATACGAGGAATCGCTCGTTCGTTGCCTTTCTTCTTCAGCCACATGGAATGGTTCACCTTCAGAGGCATTTCTTGATTTTTAGCCCGGTCTCAAAGAGTGAAGTGGATTCTTCCATTCGCGAGGTGAGGCAGGCCATGTTGCGCCGCCGACTGAACAACCTTGTGAGTCCTGCAATCGGTTGGCGTCCTGAGGACGCGGTGCGTCTACTAGAGAATCGCGGATTCAAGACGGGTCTCTATAGTCGCGGCTATGACGGGTGGGGGGCTACTTCGAATCCTGTGAAGGTTCCAAGTAGGGGTTTCAGCCTGAATTCCATTGTCTTCGTCTTGCATGGAGATAGGTTTTGCGTTCGAAAGATGTGGCTTGAACTTAGTGTCTTTGACATCGAAGACAAGGAACTTGCCATCGAGATGTTCAAGGAGTGCGCTGTTGAGCTGATTAAGAAGAGCGCCTATGGCGATGTCCGTGGCCAAGAAATTCAGCTGGCGGCTGGTGGCGGCCCGGTCCGATATGGTGACGTCTGTTATTCGCTTGAAATCAAGGATTGGCCAGCCGGAGGCTTCGAATTGACTCTCGAAGTACTTGGAGATCCATTGGTGGAGCGCAGTGATCTTTTTGGAAGGCCTGCCGAATGACGCATCTGCTGATCGCCGACGACCACCCGCTGTACCGCCTGGCATTGACGCAGGCGGTGCGCGGCGTGCTGCCCGACGCGGTGATCGCCGAGGCCGAGGACATGCCCGGCGTCCAGGCCGCGCTGTCCGCGCGCCCCGATACCGACCTGGTGCTGCTGGACCTGCACATGCCCGGCAGCCACGGGCTGATGGGCCTGGCCTCGCTGCGCGCCGAGTACCCGGGCGTCGCGGTGGCGATGATTTCCGCGCACGAGGATCCGGCG
>JAKFCC010000063.1:0-2322 GCA_036676795.1 Gemmatimonadota bacterium | reverse complement strand
CCTACAAGATGTTCGTCCAGGGCATCGAGCCTATGGAGAAGAAGCCTCTCACACGTGATGACTACGTGTGGGGCATCGCAAATCCCTCGGACAACCGGGAAAACCTCGATCCTGCCTATATCGCAGGGCTTGAACTCATGCCGCGTGCCAAGCGTGCGCGCTTCTTCGAGGGCAAGTTCTCAGGCGATTCCTCCGATGCGCTGTGGACGCGCTCGGTGATCGACAACAACCGGCTCTACATCAGGACGGAGACTGAGCTTCCACACTTCAAGCGTGTGGTCATTGCGCTTGATCCTGCCATCTCGAGCGAGACGGGATCGAACGAGACGGGCATCATTGCCGCTGCTACCGATGGGCCAGGGCAAGGATATGTGCTTGCCGATGGATCTGGCGTGTTCAAGCCGGAAGAATGGGCGCGCTCTGCAATCCATCTCTATCACTACTACAAGGCTGACAGGATCGTCGCCGAGGCCAATCAGGGTGGGGAGATGGTGACGGCTGTCATCCATGCCCAAAACCCTGACATTCCGGTCACGCTGGTCAAGGCCAGCCGAGGCAAATACATCCGGGCCGAACCTGTTGCTGCTCTCTATGCCAGAGGGCGCATTCGCCACGTTGGCGAGTTCCAGGAGCTTGAAGATCAGATGTGCGTGTTCACGTCTGACTTCGATCGCAAGAAGGAAGGCTATTCGCCTGACCGGCTGGACGCGATGGTGTGGGCATTCACCGATCTCTTCCCCGGCCTGATCTCCGACAGGGGCAGGCAGATGGCTCCACAAGCCATTGCGCATGGTGACTACGACATCTTCGAAGCTGAAGAGACGACGCGCCGGATGAACCGCCAGGCATTGGCCGGCATGGAATACGAACCATTCTAGGAGGGACATATGTCCTATTATGCGAATGAATGGGTAGCGCGTTCTGTCTCGCGCATTCTGTCCGCTGCGGCCACAACCAATGCGACGAGCGCCAAGGCATCGCGGGGCTACCTGCACAAGGTGGTGGGTTACAATGCATCTGCATCGGCTCGCTACCTGAAGTTCTACAACAAGGCGAGCGCGCCCACGGTCGGCACCGATACGCCTGTCATGACGTTCTATCTGCCCGGATCGTCTGCTTTCGCACTTGATCTCGACGGCGTCTATTTCAGCACCGGCATTGCCTACGCCCTGACCACAGCTGGTGCGGACAATGACACTGGCGCGCTGACAGCGGGCGATGTGCTTGGCCTCAACGTGATCTACGGGTGACGCCATGAGCGGGTTTAGCTTATTCACGGGGGTGTCAGAAGCCTATACGCCGACCGTTGTGTCGTCCACCGGCACAATTACGACGGCCAGCGCGACGGCCAACTTCAGGCGATTTTCTCCGGGCCTCGCGTTTGTTGACTTGATCATCACGGTCACGACGAACGGCACCGGTGCGACATCGGTTCGCGCGACACTGCCGCCCGGCGTAACTGGTATCAATGGCATAACGCAGGTCATCTCCGGGTATAACGCCAGCGGCCAGCAATCGCTTGTGGGGCGGGTGGTCAACAACGGCACTCAGGTGATCATCACCACTGATGACGGAACCTACCCAGCCGTTGATGGCGAGATCATGTATGTGTCCGGCGTCATCCGGGTAGCCTAGTAGCTTGAAGCCCATCAGCCTGAGCGCGGTCGAATACGTCTGCCTCAACATGCGCGACATCGACCGGGCTGAAGTGTTCGGCATGCGAGCGCATGAAAATCCGATGATCCTCGCGAAAGAGATCGTCGCGGTTGCACCTTACGGCAAGGTGGGGATTGCGGAGCATGAGGGCCGTCCGACTGCGATCATAGGCGTCACGCCTCTCTGGCCCGGTGTGTGGGCTGCATGGGCATTCGGCACGGATGACTGGCCGAAGGTAGCGATTGAACTCACCCGCTATGCGCTGCGGGTCTTGCGTCCGTTCATCCTCGAACGTGGCGCACATCGCATGCAGTGCGAAAGCCGCATCGATCATGTCGAAGCGCATCGCTGGCTACAGACATTGGGCGCCGAGCCTGAATCGATCCTGTCCAGATATGGACGGGACGGAACTGATTACGTGATGTTTCGATGGAGCAGGCCCTGATGTGCATCGTCAAACCTCCCAAGCCGCAGGCGGCGCCTCCGCCTCCGAACCCGAACATGGCGAACATCGCCGCTGCCAATCAGCAGCGCATGGCCGCAACGCAGGGAACGGGCATGTCCGACAACATCCTCACTCGCCTGAAGGATGAGGACGTGGCCGGTTCGGCGACGAAGAAAAGGCTGGGCCAGTAATGGACGCCGAGGCGATCTGCAAGCGCTTCG
>JAKFCC010000062.1:0-2408 GCA_036676795.1 Gemmatimonadota bacterium | reverse complement strand
TGCAAGCGCGCCAAGACCGAGAAAGTCGAACTTGGGAACGCCGACCGCATCCAGGTCATCCTTGTCGAACTGGATGATCGTTCGCCCCATGCTTGTATGTTCGATCGGCATGTAGTCGCCCAGTGGCTGTGAGGAGAGAACGAATCCTCCCACATGCGTTGCGCGCAGGCGAGGGAGGTTCTCGAACGCCGCCATTGCCGTGATCATCGCGCGTCCGCGTGCGTCTGTCACATCCAGCCCGAACCTCGGCGCCAGAACTTCAGCGACATGGTGCGCGCCGTTGAGCGGATCATGATGGTGCAGTCGTTTGGAGATTGCGTCCATCATTGGGACAGGATATCCGAACGCACGCATCGAGTCGCGAAACGCATTGGGTGCACGATAAGTCTGGACGATGCAGGTAATCGCCGCGTGGCTGCGCGCATATTTCCCGTACACATAGTCGAGCACCTCCTCACGCCTGTCGTGCTCGATATCCACGTCGATGTCCGGCGCCTCCGTCTGTCCGTCAACGCGAATCTCCGAAAGAAACCTCTCGAAGAGCAGTCCGTGCCGTACGGGATCGACTGCAGTGATGGCCAGGCAATATGCGACTGCGGAATTCGCCGCACTGCCCCGCCCCTGGGCGAGGATGTTCCTGGAGTGCGCGAACTTTACGGCATCCCACATGACGAGAAAGAAACCAGCGAAGCCGAGCCGCCCGATTACCCCGAGCTCGTGCTCGATCTGCGTGCGGGTTTTCTCATCCGGCTCACCCCAGCGAACTCGCGCACCCTCGTACACTTTTTCGCGCAGATACGTGATGTCAGTGTGACCCGGTGGGACATCGAAGCGCGGCATCGGGGGCCGCACCCAGGAGAGATCGAAGCCGCACTCCAGCGCGATGCGCTCGCTTTCGGCGAGTCCCTCCTCCCGCCCTCTCCATCGGACGGCCATCTCGGCCGGCGTCTGCAGCTTCCACTCACCATTGGGATGCAGCACTCCCTGCGCGAGCGCCGTGTCGATGTCCATGTCATGACGAAGTGCAGTGAGAATGTCATGCACCATCCGGCTGTCATGATCTATGTAGCGTGGATCATGAGTTACGACCCAGCGGCAGGAATTCCTGCTGGCGACATCGATGAGTGCTGTTGCCAGGGCTGCTTCACGTCCCCCTGTGTTGTGCATCTGCACTTCGACCGCCAGCCGTTCACCGAACAGCTCACGCCATTTTGCCAGCTCGTGTGCGGCGAGGTCGAAATGCTCTGCGTCGAGGAGCGACGCAATCCTGCCTGAGGCGGGACCGGTAAGCGCGTGAATCCCTTCACTGCGTTCGGCCAGCTCCTCCCATGTGATTCCGGGACGGCCGCGCCTGTCCTTGTTCTGTCCCTTTTTCCAGCCGGCCAGCTTTCCTGCACGCGCACGTGTTACCAGCGCACCCAGATTGTTGAACCCTTCCTTGGTGCGCGCCAGGAAGGCGGCGGGATGTCCATCCACATTGAGTTCGACACCGATCACCGGCCGGAGATTCTGGCGCCTCGCCTCGAGGGTGAAGCGCACGATTCCGCCCAGGTCGGCATTGTCGGTGAGGCCGAGCGAGTGAAACCCGAATGCGGCAGCAGCTGTTGCCAGTGCCTCAGGGGTGACCGCTCCATCCCCGAAAGAGAAAGCAGAATGCGCCCGCAGCTCCACATATTTCACCCCGAACACTACCCGAACAAACACCGAATCCGCAAGGACAGGGTTCGGGGGCTACCGGACCTTTTTTAAGGCTTACCTGAAGGTTCGGCCGGACCAGGCCGGAACAGGGCCTGGCTCAACCCAACCCGGTTAAATCAGGATTCGGAACCCGAATCCCCGGAGCCATCTTCAACGGGATGGTGGTGACGCGCGACATCCCGTGCGAGCCTGGTCTTTTCACTGTTCTTCTCGGCGTCATCATGCTGCTGGCGACCCTCGAAGAGACGATCCTTGCCCTTGTCGTCATGCTGACGAATCTTGTCGGGATCGTGCCGGACACCGGCCGAATGCTGTGTGTCGGAGGTCCCTCCTCCGTCGTTCGCGGCCTCAGCTGACTGGTCGAGCTTCTTGTCACTCGTGTCATGCTTGTACCCGCTGCGTTCTTCTGCCATCGTACACACTCCTCTGGTTACCCAGAAGTAAGGCAACAGGCATGCCCGGCTGCACCACCTGCAACGCGCCGCAGATATGACAACGCCCCCTCTGCAAAATCAGAGGCTGCATCGCATTTCCGTCGCCATCCGACGGAGCGCAAAATTCTCTGCATTGATCTTTCTCACCTACACACTGTCCGCCGCTGTCGGAGCGGTCATGGTCCATGCGGGCAACCGATTCGCGCTTGACCGGCGCGATACAATCGTCGCGCGCGCGGCGGGCGACAGGATTACCATCGACTATCGCGCGGGACG
>JAKFCC010000061.1:0-24135 GCA_036676795.1 Gemmatimonadota bacterium | reverse complement strand
TCGTTCCTCGACCGCGCGGATTACGTATGGATGAACATGAACCTTGCCAAGTCCGTGACCAAGCCGGGCAGGATATTCCGGAACTATTTCGCGACGCTCAGCGCGCAGCAGCAGTTCAACTACGATGGTGACCTGAACAACCGGGAATTCGCTGCCGGACTGTTTACCCAGCTCAGGAATTTCTGGGGTGCAAACGCCTTCGTGATTCGCAGTCCGGAAGTTTACGACGAGCGTCTGTCACGCGGGGGTCCCACGCTACGCGCCTACGGCTACTGGTACTTCAGCACTTCGTGGAATACTGACGCGCGCAGGAAGATCTCCTTCTCGACCAGCCCCGCATACAGAATGCGAGAGCACGAAGAGGACAACTTCCAGGTCAACCTGAACATGACATACAAGCCTTCGTCGAACGTTCAGCTGTCGGCGGGCCCACAATTCGTTCGCAGCTGGAGTGCCGCGCAGTTCGTGACATCGGGCGCTGACTCGACCGCGAAAAGCTTCAACGGACGGCGGTACATATTCGCGGGGCTGCGGCAGAAAAATCTTTCGATGAGCACACGGGCCAACGTGACCTTCACACCGGCTCTCACGCTGGAAGTGTTTGCGCAGCCGTTAATCGTTGCGGGGGACTATACCCGGTTCCGCGAGTTTGTCGCGCCGCGCCAGTCAACGTTGCGTGACTTCACTCCTGCGCAGATAACATCGACGCAGGTCGGCGGATCCACGCGCTACACGGTCGATGTGGATGGGAACGGACCTGCCCAGCCGATCTCGTTCTTCAATCCGACATTCAACTTCCGCTCGCTGCGCGGCAATGCCGTCATGCGATGGGAGTACAAGCCCGGATCGACACTATTCTTCGTGTGGCAGCAAAGCAGGTCGGGATCCGCGCCCGTGGGCGACTTCAACTTCAGCCGCGACCGCGAGGCGCTTTTCAGCGCACATCCGGACAACATTTTCCTGGTGAAAGCCACTTACTGGCTCTCATTGTAGCTAGTCTGCCAGCACCGGAGCATTCAGGTTGCTCGACGGCGAGGGAACATGCGAGATGTTCACGTCGATGGGCAGCTTGATTCCGTTGTAAGTCTGCACGACGTCAAGCAGGCCCTGCCACACGTTCGCGAAGGCATGCCCGACGTCCTGCGGCAGCTTTTCCTCGGAGAATCCCTTGCCGCCCGCTACCCAGAATTTCGGCTCCTCCCGTACACCGGCGGCTTCGAACACTTCCTTTACGTCGGAGTAAACAAGCTTCGCGTTATGGCTGTGCGTGTAGTAGCCGGGACGAAAGCGGCCGTCTTCGAGCACCCGCTGCGTCCACGCCTTGTAGTAGTCCTGCATCCGGGTGGGAACCTTCTCCATTCGCTCGATGTCCAGGAATATTACCGTGCCCGGCGCAAATCCTTCGGCGAGAGTCTTGGCGATGGCGTCGTTCGCCTCCTTGATTCCCTGATCACGCGACACGAGCTGAACGTCACATGACGATCCACGCCGTGCCCGCGGCTCCACAACCGTGCGGACAGGAACCTTTACCGCAACGCGCTTCTTGACGCGCTTGCCCTTCACCTTGACCGTCTTCGTCTTGTACTTGGTCACGTACTTGGTGACGTATTGCTTCGCCCCGGGAACGGAGCCCCAGGTCTGCTGCCCAACGTAGATGACGGCAAGGCCCCAGCCCATGTTCATGAGCCGCTCCCGTTTTCCGCTCCACGAAGTCTCCTTGTGGCAGGGGGCGGGAAGGTAGAATCCCACCCACTCGAAAGGCACCGACTCGTCTCTCCATGCCAGCATGGTCTCGTCACCCGGGTACGAATAGGTGTCGAAGCCGAGGTGTTTTCCCGGCTCCACATTCTTGGCGATGTTCGCGACCGTCTGAGTAATGACCTTCGAGACGCCTTCTGCGGGCGCGTCGAATACCCGGTTTCCGGTCAGAGATGCGGCTACAGCCACCAGACCGAGTGCTATTCCGGTTTTAACGTGCCTGGGGACCCTTAACCACCTGAAGAGGCGCTTGGACATACCCGTTGTTCTTTGCAAACACGGGTCCCAACCGGCCAAAAATTCTACTTTTCCCGCACTATGAAATCGCCGCGCTCGGGTGGCCGAAATGCCATATCCACAGCCAACCACGTTGTTTTGGCAAAGGGATAGCAGACAACGGCGCCAAGGATGGACAGCAGGACACCGCCGTACTGTAGAGCTGTCCATGGAGGATCAGGCCATGTCACGAGCAGGACGATCGTGAATACCAGGGCGAGCAGGATCTCGACTGCTATCAGGTTCAGCGTATACGCACCTATGAAGTAATCGCTTTCACCGCGCTCCAGCAGAATTCCGCAGGTCAGGCAGCGCTGCCTGATCTTGAAGAAACCTGTGAACAGCGATCCTCCACCGCAGTGCGGACACCTGAGCCGCACCGCCCGCCAGAGGAGTCGCGTGAGCGAACGCTTCGCTAGATCCGGAGGTGCCGTCATTCGCTCTCTGCCGTTTTTCGCCGATTCACTGTCCGAATGGTCTTGATGTTCACGAACTCGTGAATTCCAAACTGTCCGAGCTCCCGGCCAAATCCCGAGTCCTTGACTCCTCCAAAAGGAAGGCGAGCATCCGAAGCTACCATGCCATTGATGAACAGCAGGCCGGACTCAATTCTGCCTGCGAACTTTTCCTGTTCCGCCGGGTCGTTCGTCCAGACGGATGCGCCGAGCCCGAAGCGCGTGTTGTTTGCGATCCTTATCGCATCGTCGAGATCACGCGCCCTGAAGACTCCAGCTACGGGGCCAAACAGCTCATCCTCGGCCGCTGGACTGCCTTCAGGAATGTCTGTCAACACTGTCGGCTCATAAAAGTTGCCCGGGCCATTCATGCGATTTCCGCCGACTAGAACCTTTGCGCCAGCAGCAACCGTGGCAGCAACCTGTTTCTCGAGGTCAGCCACTCCCTGTCGGGTTGCAAGGGGACCAATCTGCACCGACGGGTCGAGCGGATTGCCCACGTTGAGCCGTCTCACTCCTGCAACGAATTTTTCCAGAAATTCCGCGTGCACGGATTCATGGACGATGAATCGCTTGGCCGCAATGCATGACTGACCGTTGTTGATCATCCTGGCAGTCACCGCGGTTTCAGCGGCTTCATTCAGGTTCGCCGAGGGCATCACGATGAAAGGGTCGCTCCCACCCAGCTCGACAACGCACTTCTTCAGGTTCCTGCCTGCACTCGCAGCCACGGCCCGACCCGCCCCGTCACTTCCAGTCAGGGTCACAGCCGCGATGCGGGGATCTGCGATCAATGCGTCAACGCCGCCGGAGGAAATCAGCACTGCCTGAAAGAGCCCTTCTGCAAAGCCTGCTTCGCGAAAAACATTTTCAATTGCCAGAGCGCACTGTGGAACATTGGAGGCATGCTTGAGCATTCCGGCATTTCCAGCCATGAGGGCCGGCGCAGCAAATCGAAATACCTGCCAGAAGGGAAAATTCCAGGGCATTACGGCCAGCACTACCCCTATTGGCTGAAATGCAATCCGGGCTTCTCCATCCTCCACCGCCACTCTCTGGTCAGCGAGGAATTCTGCGGCATGTTCAGCATAGTAAGCACAGGCCGTCGCGGATTTTTCCGTCTCCGCAACTGCTGCCGCAAACGGCTTTCCCATCTCGAGGGTCATCAGTCGCGCGAACTCGTTCTTCCGCTCGAGAAGGATCTCGCCTGCGCGGCGCATCCGCATCGCACGATCGGAAATGGAGTCGTCGCGGTGCTCGAGAAATGCCGATCGCGCAAGCGACAGCCGCCTGTCCACCTCAGAGGATGTCATCTCCTCGAAGGACTGTATCAGTTCGTTGTTTAGCGGATTGACACTCTTGATTCCCAAGGCAGCTCCCATTGAGGCCTTGGTGGAATCTACTCTTCTGTGCTTCCTGCCTCGTGGCTGAGCAAGCGCTTTTTGAGGGAAGTACCCCACCTGTATTCGCCAATCACACCGTCGCCCCGCACAACGCGATGGCAGGGAATCACGATCGCCGCCCGGTTGGTTGCGCATGCGCGGCCAACGGCGCGCGCTGCTCCCGGTTTGCCGATCGCTGCCGCTATCTGGCCATAGGTCCTGGTTTGTCCTGCCGGAATTTTCCTGAGGGCCTCCCACACTTTCCACTGGAAGGGAGTGCCGCCCAGGTCCAGATCGATTGGTGCAGTGCTGCTGCCCTCGACAAGCTTTGCGACTTCTGATACCAGCTTGCCTGTATCGCCTTTTCCCCTTGTTATGGCAGCCTTCGGAAACTCCGAGCGCAGCTGCCGCACCAGGTCACTGTCAGTCTTTCCCAGCATGACCGCGCATACTCCCATCCTTGTCGTCCCGACGATCATGCGCCCGAACGACGTGCGCGTAATCCAGTACGAGATCTCGATTCCCGCTCCTTCCTTCCTGTACGCGGCTGGAGACATTCCAAATTCCTTTCCGGCGGCAGCATAGGCGCGCGAAGGGGAATTGAATCCTGATTCATAACTTGCCCGAAGCACACTCCCTCCTTTTTTGAGTTTTTCCCGCAACATCGTCGTCCTTTTCTTCGTCAGATACGCTTTGGGCGTCATCGCCACTATGCGCTTGAAGTGCCGCTGCAGGTGAAATGGACTCACCCCGGCGGCTGACGCCAGTGACTTAAGGTCCGTAGCGATGGAGTCGCCTGTTCTTGCCGCGTCATCGAGAATCGACTTTACCTGGGCCACGGCCTTCTCCGCGCGGCTTGCGTAGGTGCTTTTGGGCCGGCACCGGAGGCAGGCGCGGAATCCCGCCCTCTCGGCAGACTCCGCGCTTCCATAGAACTGCACCTTTGAGCGCCCAGGCCTACGGGACGGGCATGAAGGCCGGCAAAAAATTCCGGTGGAGCTCACCGCATAGACGAACAGCCCGTCCGCATTTCGGTCGCGGGCAGCCACTGCTTTCCAGCGCTTCTCATCCAGGGATATCGTCACGCCTGCAATTTGGCGAAACCGCCCCCGGCGCGCGCCTCGGTTCTTGCGCTCAATGTCGGCTTTACCCGGGTTCCCGCATATTTACCCCGTGACGGCCCCTCCCAGTCCCCCTACTGAACGGTTTTTGGACTCCCTTTGTCTAACTGTTCGACAATGGCACAGACACTCGCTGAGCCCCGATCAAGGGTGACAGAACAGCAGCTGATTTCACGTGTGAGAGCGGGCGAACCCGCGGCGCAGCGCGAGCTTTACGACGCGCACGTCGACCGGGTTTACCGGCTGGCTTACCGGCTCGCCGGGGACGACGAGCTCGCGCGCGATTTCACCCAGCTGACCTTCATACGGGCTTTCGAGCAGATAGGCGGCTTCCGCGCCGAGTCGTCGTTGTCGACATGGCTCCATTCCATCGGAGTTTCGGTGGCATTGAACGGTTTGAGAAAGGTGAAGCGACTGCATACGAGGGAAGCTTCACTGGAGGAAGCAGAAATGGTCGGCTCTCTGGCCCGCGAGGCAGATCCGGACTTGAAGGAGCGTCTTCGCAAGGCCATCGACGGTTTGAATGAAAAATTCAGAACAGTGTTTCTGATGCACGACGTAGAAGGATTCACACACGAGGAGATCGGCGAGTTTCTGAAGATTCCCGCCGGCACTTCAAAAACGCGCCTCTTCCAGGCGCGCGGAAAGCTTCGAGAGGAGCTCGCCGATTTCGCAGGAGACTGGGTGTCATGACTGAAGAACGCATGGATCAAATCATCAGGGATGCAGCGAGGGACTACAATCGTCCCCCCGAGATCACGCCACGTGAAGACATGTGGGCCCGCATCCAGGAAGCGCAGCGCGCAACGGCTGCCGCTCCCATGCTGCGTGTCGAGCATGGAGGCGGAACGCCGCAGCGCTCATTCGCCCATCGCACCCCCTGGTGGGGACTCGCGGCGGCTGCGGGGATTCTGCTCGTGGCGGGAATCAGCATCGGCAGAATGACAAGCGGCAGTCAGTCAACAGTTGCTAAGAACGAAGCCATGCAGGTTGCCGCCGCACCAGCGCTTGCCGTGGCTGATACAAACACCGAAGGCAAGTTGAATGACCCGGATGCGAACCCTCCGGTGGTTCAGGAAACGGGTAGCGCAATGCAGGTGGCATCGGTTCCGGCGGAAAGAAACGGAAATGCGCGGCGCCCAGTGCGCAGCGATATCGATATCGAAGCCAACCGGATGAACGCGACGTATCAGCTGGCTTCACTGCGGCACCTTGCAGAAACGGAAGCGATGCTGACGACCTTTCGTACTGATTCAGCGAACCGGGCGATGGACCCTGTAGTGGCGAAGTGGTCGCGCGACCTCCTCTCCAACACGCGGCTCCTGCTCGATTCGCCCGCAGCGCGCGATCCGCTGCGGAAGCATCTGCTCGAGGATCTCGAGCTGGTGCTTACCCAGATCGTACAGCTCTCCAACACGCCGAATGCCAACGAGCGTGACATGGTCGAGAGCACAATCAAGGAAGGACATGTAATGACTCGGCTCAGGACCGCGATTCCCGCGGGCCGGCCACAGGGAACTTGAGGCACTAACAACCATGAAAATGAACAAACTCACGCTGACGCTCGCCCTCGGAGTGCTGGGCGTCACCGCAACCAACTCGGCGGCAGCCTACGAACCAGCTGCTAATCGCATTGCCAGACAGGACCCCGCCGATTCTCTATATAGAACGGCCAACGAAGCGATGCGAAATGGAAACTATTCCCGGGCCGCGGAAACCTTCCGCCGCCTCACCGAACGGTATCCCTCTTCGACGTATGCTGACCGGGCCCTGTATTTCGAGGCGTTTGCGCTTTTCCGTGCAGGCGAAACGAAGGATCTCAGGACTGCGTTGAACGTCCTTGCCAACTACCAGACCAAGTATCCGGCTCAGTTCGCAAAGGGAGACGCGACCACGCTTCGCATTCGCGTGTGCCAGGCACTGGCCGAGCGCGGAGATGAAGGCTGTGCAGTGATGATCACAACGAAGGCAGGCGGTGCTGCCGTGGCGGCGGCAGCGGGTGGGTCAGGAGCGGCACGGTCGGCGGCCGCGGCCGCGTCCGCAGCCGCGGGGGCCGCTGCAAGCGCAAACGCGTCCGGCGTCGGCTACAGATTCGAAACCCGTGATAACGCCGCGTGCCCCAACCAGGACGAGAACAACGACGAGCGCATCGCCGCATTGAACGCTCTCCTGCAGATGGACGCGGAGCGTGCGATGCCGATTCTCAAGAAAGTTCTGGCCAGGCGGGATGCGTGCACCGAGGCCCTTCGCAGCAAGGCGGTATTCCTTGTCTCCCAGAAGAAAACCGCTGAAACGGCCGACATTCTCCTCAACACCGCCAAGAATGATCCGAACCGCGAAGTCCGCCAGGCGGCCGTCTTCTGGCTGTCACAGGTTCGCGACGAGCGCGCGGTCGACATGCTGTCCGATATTCTGCGCAGCTCGCGCGATGATGAGCTGAGGGAAAAGGCGCTTTTCTCGCTCTCACAGCACCGGAGCGGAAAGGCCACACAGCTGCTTCGCGATTTCGCAACTGCGGAAACCAACAATAACGAACTGCGCGAAAAGGCGATCTTCTGGCTGGGCCAGAAGCGCTCACCGGAAAACGCGGACTTCCTCCGCCGGCTGTATTCCACGCTGAACAACACTGAACTGAAGGAAAAAATTCTCTTCTCCCTGTCGCAGCAGAAGGGGATGGGCAACGACCAGTGGCTCATCGATATTGCGCGCAACACGCGCGAGAACGAAGAGCTGCGCAAGAAGGCCCTGTTCTGGGCAGGTCAGGGCGGGGCGAACATCGACCAGCTGATCGGGCTGTACTCGCAGCTGCCGGATCGTGAGATGCGCGAGCAGCTGATCTTCGTTCTCTCGCAGCGCCGCGAGCCGGCGTCGGTGACGAAGATGCTCGACATCGCAAAGACCGACAAGGATCCGGAGCTGCGCAAGAAGGCGATCTTCTGGCTGTCGCAGTCCCGTGATCCACGTGTGCAGGACTTCCTGATGGAACTCATCAACAGATGACCCGCGCATCGATCATTCGATCCGCTGCAGTCGCTGGCCTCCTGGCCGTGACTGCAGTGACCGCGGCGGCCCAGAGCATCGCGAGCCGCGTCGCAGGAGTGAAGAACGGAACTGTTCGCATGACCTTCGCGGCACGCCCGGACATCTGCGGACATTCCAACGGCTTCAGCACCGACACGAAATACGAGAGCGGGCGGACCATCACATGGTCAGGACGCACTTCGCGTGACGTGGAATGGGATTACCAGTGCGAGCACGGACCTGCGCGCCTCGTTCTCGATGTGCGGGACGGCACTGTTTCTTCGGTGCGTGCCTATGTAGGCGGGCGGTGGCGCGATGGAACCGGCGTGACCGACCTTGGTGAAGTGTCCGCAAGCGAAGCTGCGGATTATCTGCTCACGCTCGCGGAACAATCTCCCGCTTCGGTGGGCGACAAGGCGATTTTTCCGGCCACGATTGCAAATGGTGTCACGGTGTGGCCGAGACTCATTCAGATTGCGCGCAGTGACAAGGTCCCCCGCCAGACACGGCGGCAGGCTGTGTTCTGGGTCAGCCAGGCGGCCGGTGAAGCTGCCACGAAAGGCCTCGATGAACTTGTCGTGGACAATTCGGTGGACAGGGAAGTGAGGGAGCAGGCAGTGTTCGCACTGTCTCAGCGACCCCGGGCGGAAGGAGTGCCGGCACTCATTCGTGTAGCCCGCACCAACCGCGATCCCCAGATCCGCAAGAAGGCCATGTTCTGGCTGGGTCAGTCCAACGATCCCAGGGCAATCGAGCTGTTCGAGGAAATTCTGGCCAGAAAGTAGAAACGGGTTGCACGGGCGGCGTCGGTGCATGACATTTGCCCGCATGACAGAAAACACGATACAGGCGCGCGACGACAAACTCGTTCGCGCGCTTGGCGTTGGTGGACTCAGCGCCGCAGTGATCAACATGACCATAGGCGCGGGAATTTTCGCGCTCCCCGGAGTAGTAGCCGCGCGTCTTGGCGGTGCGGCGGTTCTGGGCTATCTCGTCTGCGCAGCCGGCATGACCCTCTTTGTTCTTTGCTTCGCTGCCGCTGGAAGCCGGGTTTCGCTGTCGGGCGGATTATACGGCTACGTTGGTGCCGCCTTCGGCCAATTCGCCGGATTCATCTGTGGCGCGCTGCTATGGCTTAGCTGTGTGCTCGCAAGCGCCGCGGTTGCCAACATCTTCGTTGACTCTCTTCGAGAACTCTTCCCCGCAGTCAGCTCGGCGGCAATGCGGGCAGGCATTCTCCTGGTTCTGTATGCAGGCCTCGCTCTCATCAATATCAGGGGCGTGAAGCTGGGCGCACGTTTCGTTCAAACTGTCACCGTCGCAAAGCTCCTTCCTCTCCTGATCCTGGTAGGAGTCGGAGTCTTCTTCCTCAATGCCGACAATCTGGCATGGCCCGGGACGCCCTCCCTCGAAGGGATTGGCAACACCGCCATCGTGCTGATCTTTGCATTTCTCGGAGTCGAGGTGGCCCTCACTCCCAGCGGCGAAGTAAAGAATCCGTCCCGCACAGTGCCCCGAGCGATCCTCCTCGCCCTGGTCGGAGTAACGACTCTTTATCTTGTGATCCAGCTCGTCGCGCAGGGTGTGCTTGGCTCAGAACTGGGGAAAAACACATCGACGCCGCTCGCTGCGGTTGCCAACATAGTTCTTGGAAACAGTGGCCGGCTTTTGGTTCTGGCCGGTGCCGTGATTTCTACGTTCGGCTATGTACTGGGCGACATGCTGGCTGCGCCGAGGGCGCTTTTCGGAATGGCCAACAACAAGACACTCCCGGGCATCCTGGCGTACGTCCATCCTGAGTTCCGCACTCCCCGCAATGCCATCGTGATCCACGCCGGGATTGCCTTTGCCCTTGCGGCGAGCGGCAGCTTCGAGCGCCTGATCATCGCAGCCAATCTTGCCATTCTCGTGATGTACACGCTGTGCGCACTTGCAGTCATTCAGCTGCAAAGAAAAGACGTAAGGCGTGAAGGCGAGCCGTTCAGGCTATGGGGCGGCCCCGCGATTCCGCTGGCTGCTTCGGCGTTCGCGATCTGGCTCGCATCGCATGCCGAACCTCAGGAATTCACGGCGGTCGGAATCACCCTCGCAATTGCCGTGGTTCTTTACTTCGTCATGAGGAAAACAGCAGCGACTGCTCCATCCGAGTAGTCGCTACTGTCCTGCTCCCGCGAAATCGGGAATGCGGGCGGCCTTGCTGATCGCCGAAACGGTTTTCAGGATCGGCCGCACAGCTTCCAGGTTGTTCTGCGTTGACAGTCCCTCGGCGATCAGCATTCCCGTAACAGCGTAACCATACGGAATACCGTACGAGGGACGGTCCACCCAGTCGCCGCGCTTGATCATTGCCGCCGGGCCGCCGAAAATCTTCCACAGTTCGTGGCTGCGCTTGACGTCCATCATTCCGCCACCGATCCGCATTATGTCGCCGCCCTCGACGACGGGGCGGTCCATCAGCTTTTCAGCCAGCCCCTGACGCACTGTGTACGGTCCAAGCCCTATTGCGTTGCCGTAGCCGCCGTTGGACAGATAGATCGGACGCTCGGGATACGAGTCCTTGATCATCCTGAGCAGCACGATCTGGTCGCGCATGAGTACACCCGCAGGAATCGTTGCAACGATGTTTCCATGGCGGAATGTCTGCGGCTGGGGAATCTGAATGAATTCAGGAATTGCGTCCGACTCGGCGAAAGTCATCCGCAGCGGCGGGCCGCTCGGCTTCTTCCACTGCTGGTTCCGATAAATGGCCGGTCCCGCAGCCGCGTCATAGTCGGCGATGGGCCGGCGAATGAGCTGCCGGGTAAACCAGTCGGTGGCGAGATATGAAGTGACTGCTACAGTGACGTCCTTGCGGATCCCTTCCACTTCCTGCGCGTACCAGAGCGGGAATGTGTCGTTGTCACCGTTGGTTATGAGGATGCCGTAGGGTTCCACCGAGTTGAGCAGATCACGCGCCCACTCCCGCGTGAATGTCTCACCTGAGCGCGACGCGTCCCGCCAGTTCAGGAAAAGCGGAAGCAGTGCCAGCAGCAGGATCGGCGCGGCGAAGGCGAGGCCCCTGCGTCCCGGCTCGTCGTCATATCCTGTCTTGTCCACGGGATCGCGCTTGAAGAGTGCCGCAGTCGAGCGCCAGATGTAGATCAGTCCAATCGACGCCCACACGCCCCAGGCCGAGAAGCTCCAGATATAGAAATAATCACGGTCTCGAACTTCGCGGTCGACGGCATCACCCAGCTCGGGAGACTGAGACCATCCATACTTGAAGTTCAGGTAGTAAATCAGCGCCAGTGTCATCGTGAACATCAGCGGACCGAAATACCAGAAGGATTTCTTGTCGCTTCTGAAGTGCACATACCCGCCGATCAGTCCGAGCATCAGGAATGTCACAGCCAGGAGTGCCTGGGCCGGTGCACGTGTGCCCACAGAATCACGCAGCCACTGCCACTTGAAGTAGGTCCACCACATGCCGACCTGCGCCGAGTACGGCGCGTGCCGCCCTTCCTTTACTCCGTACTGCTCGCGATTGATGTTCGCCATCAGGCGGTCGTACGTCACCTTGTTGAAGGTGCAGGCCGCCTCGATTTTCACGGTACAGGCTGTAGGCTCGCCTTCATTGATCGCCGGGAAGTGTGCAGCCCGTATCGGTTCGTAAATGAATGGGGTGAGGCCAAGGATCAGGGCCGCAATTGAAACGAGGATCAGCTTCCAGCGCAGGAAGGTCTGCCAGCGGCGCCACAGGATGAGTACGGCGACAGCCGGGGCCGCAAGAAATCCGGCCGGGTGGTTCGCGTATCCGAGTCCAAGGAGGTAGGCGATGAGGACAAGGATTCTGTCGGCCCGGCGCGTGTCCGGATCATCGGCCCACTCGAGCGCCAGCCACGAGACGATCGTGAAGAACAGCAGGGAAACGTTGTATACCTTTTCGTTTACAACGGACTGATTCCAGACCGTGAATGCCGTGCCGCCAATCAGTGCCGCGAGAGCGCCCGCGAGAATTCTCTGCCAGCGCTCGCGAACGATGCCGCTGAGGGCCCGCTCCGTTATCAGGAACCATATGCCCGCTGATAGTGCGCTCGTAAGCGCGGAGAGGGTGTTGATTCGCTGCGGGAATGAGGCGTGTACCGGAAGCATTCCGAATGCCTTCGCCAGCAGCATGAAAAATGGATTGCCCGGTGGGTGGGGGAGACCCAGCACCTTTGCCGCAGCCATGTACTCACCTGCATCCCACATTGCCACTGTAGGCGACAGCGTGATCAGGTACAGGAGGAAGATCGCAGCGGCAGAGATCGCGGCGGCGAGATATGACGGACGGTATTCCGCTTCTATACGGGTTGGTGGCATTCCAGAAAGATGCTTGGTGGAGGGCTGGGCTTACAGTGCCCCGGGCGATTCCGGAGGCGTGTGAGTGTGAGTCTTGAAGAGGATGTGCACAAGGGCAACCGGCCCCAGGAGCACTGAATACAGGAACCAGGTCCATATATTCAGGTTCTTACGCCAGGCAATTACGCAAACTATGACAATGCTGGCAATGGAAATCAGGGTCAGCCAGCGCATTTCCGGCGAGTTCAGGATTTCCAGGTACAGGCCAACCAGATCTTTGTGCTCCGGATTCATGACACAAAGATTGCCGCGAATCCGCCAACACGCCAACTTCCATACTATATGAAAGACATCGTCTACCTGAACGGCCAGATGCTTCCCTCATCGGAGGCCAAGCTCGGCGTCACCGACCGCGGATTCATCTTCGGAGACGGCGTGTACGAAGTCATAGCGACCTATGACGGCCAGCCCTTCGAAATGAAGCGGCACATGGACAGGCTTAGGTACAGTCTGGGCGAGATCAGCATCAAGGGCGTAGATGTCGATGAGCTTGGAGAAAAAGCCCTCGAGCTGGCCGCGGCGAATAATCTTGCAGCGGCACCAATGGGCCTGGTCTACATGCAGATAACCCGGGGCTGTGCACCCCGCACCCACGCCTTTCCGGCAGGCAAGGTCGCGCCGACAGTATATATGTATGCCGCTCCGGTCATTCCGAAGTGGGATCATGAGGTCGGAGCGGCGGCGATCACGCTCTCGGATACGCGCTGGAGCCGCTGTGACATCAAGACAGTCTCCCTGCTCGCCAACTGCATGGCCAATCAAGCTGCGCATGAGGCCGGCGCACTGGAAGCCATCTTCATTCGCGACGGGATGGCCCTCGAAGGAACCCACACGAGCATGTTCGCCGTTGTAGATGGAGAAGTCCGCACCGCACCAAAGACGAATTACATACTGCCGAGCATTACACGCGAGCTGGTGCTGGAGATCTGCTCCGAGGCGGGAATCCCTGCGCGCGAGGTCCACATCCCCGAAGCAACCCTGCGCAGCGCTGACGAAATCTTTCTCGCGGGAACAACGACCGAAGTTCTTGGAATCGTCAAGCTCGACCAGAAGCCGGTAGGCACAGGAAAGCCAGGCGAGCTAACCAGAAGGCTTCGGCAGCTCTATTCCGAGCGGCGACTCGCCACGGTTTAGCATGTTCGCCGAAATGGATTTCAGCATTGTCGCGGACAAGCTCGGAAATCCGGCGCTCGCAATCCCCATCATGTTCGCCGCGGGAGTTCTTACCAGTCTGACGCCGTGCGTGTACCCGATGATTCCCATTACGGCGGGAATCGTTGGCGGACAGAATATCGGCGCAGAACGCCGAACTCGGCGCACTGTCGTGCTGACCCTGGCGTACGTCCTTGGCCTGGCACTGGTCTATGCCACTTTGGGACTGATTGCGGGACTCACAGGATCGCTGTTCGGCAGCGTCAGCACGAACCCGTGGCTCTACTTTGCCATGGCCAATTTTCTGTTCTTGGCAGGCCTGGCCATGCTCGACGTGATCCATGTTCCCGTTCCCGCCCGCTTCCTCATCCCAACATCCGGCACGAAAGGGAGCGCGTCCGCAGCATTCGGTATGGGCGCGGCGTCGGGGCTGGTGGCCGCACCATGCTCGGCACCGGTAATGGCTGGAGTTCTTACATGGGTGGGAACAACCCGGAATGGCGCACTCGGCTTCATTTACCTGTTCGTTTTTTCGCTGGGAATGACATCGCTGCTTGTGGTGATCGGCCTGTTCGCAGGATCGGTGACGGCACTGCCGCGATCGGGAAAGTGGATGCTCTGGGTCAAGCGGGCTTTCGCGCTGATCCTGTTCGGGGCTGCGGAGTATTATCTGGTTCAGACGGGTAAGCTTCTCATATGAGAAAATTCTACGCGCTCTGTTTCCTGATGCTGCCCATGACCGTGGGAGCGCAGGATCTCGGCATCCAGATCGGAAAACGGGCGCCCGCTGCGATCGTCAGGGACCTGAAAGGAAAACCGGTCGATCTAGGCAGCTATGTCGGAAAGACTCCAATGCTCATCCAGTTCTGGGCGACCTGGTGCAGCAACTGCAAGCAGCTGGAGCCGGCGATTCTGGCAGCGCAGAAAAAGTATGGGGCTCGGGTACGATTCGTCGGAGTCGCGGTGTCGGTCAATCAGTCGCCTGAGCGCGTGCGTCTCTACGCGGCCAGGCATAAGCTCAAACACCAGATACTGTACGATGACGAAGGCAACGCAACCGATGCGTATGAGGTTCCTGCAACCTCTTACATCGTCGTCGTCAACAAGCTCGGAAAAATCGTCTACACCGGCGTGGGCGGCGACCAGAACATCGAAGCCGCTTTGAGAAAAGCGCTCTAGCGGCTCACTGCGCGGAATCCTTTACCGGCGGAGCAAGCTTGTCGATGGCTTCGGCCAGGTCGGTGTACGATTTCTGAACGAGGACGCGAAACGGCTTCGCTGTGTAGGTGATCCGCCCATCAGGTCCGATCACGAATAGCGAACGGGTATCCTGCCTGCGAACACTGTCGTGTGCCGCATAGAGGATTCCGACCTTGCTTCCAGGGTCACTCCCGAAAAGCATCGGGAATTCCTTTTCGCGCGCCCATGAGGCAAGGGTAGTGTCAGGATCGACACTGATCGCGATAACCACGACGTTGCGGCCATTGTTGAAGAGCGTGGCGTACTGATCACGGTACGCCTCCATTTGAACCGTTCAGCCCTTGGTCCGCGCCTCGTAGAAAAAGGCGAGGACAACCGTGGAGCCCCGGAAATCCGACAGCTTGACCGGGTTCTTCAGCAGGCCGTACCGGGTAGCGCCGGGAACAGTGAAGTCGGGTGCGAGGTCGCCGACCGCAGGGGAGGGCGGGTGTATAACCTGCTGAGCCCCGACCCTGGGCGGTACAGCCGCCAGCGCGGCCAGCAGAACAATGGTAAAAGCCTTTTTCATCCGGGCTCCCTGGTTTGCCTCCGCGAAACCTTCGTTCCCTCCTCGCGTAGGGCGTATATATAGAATACTCCCCAATCGGGGGGCAGGCCAGTTGCCCGGCGGGCATTCAAACCCAATGCCTTCAGCGATTGTCTTACCCGGCGGAATACCCGATACCTCCGGAGGATTGATGCGGTCCATTCTGAAGTCTGCCGTAATACTTGCGGCAATTGTTCCCGCTGGTGCGAGCGCACAGTGGAGAGATGACGCGTATACTTCGCCCCGCAACGCTGTGGTCGATGCCAGTGGCGCGAAACGAGTTGAAATCGAAGCATCGGCCGGCTTCCTGCGCGTGAAGGGCGTTTCAGGCAGTGAAGCAAAAGTGACCGGTGTTGCGAAAGCCTCATCCCAGCGGCTGCTGTCCGGAATCCGACTCATTGCTGAACGCCGCGGCGAAGTCGTGTTCATCAAGGCTGACATAGAAGAGCACGACAACGGCTGGGGGCATGACTATTTCCGCGCCCTCGACCTGACGATAGAGGTTCCGTCCACGATCGCGCTGGAAATCACTGATGGCAGCGGTGAAATCGAAATCAGCGGCACCGCAGGTGTTCGTCTCAAAGACGGATCAGGGGCTGTCGAGCTGTCGAATATTGACGGCCCGGTCGAAATCGCCGACGGGTCAGGTGAGATTCATCTGCGCAATATTCGCGGGAACGTCGAAGTGGACGACGGATCCGGTGAAATCATCGCGCGTGGCATCACCGGCAACTTTATTGTGGATGACGACGGCTCCGGCTCGATCGACGCCTACGACGTGAGCGGCTCGTTCACGGTTCGCAACGACGGCTCGGGCAGCATCATGGCCGATGGAGTGGGGGGAGACCTGACTGTGAACAGAAAGGGAAGTGGAAGCGTGACCCACCACAACGTGAAAGGTTCAGTACGAATTCCCGACGACCGGCGTCGCGTCGGGCGAATCCGCTTCAGGAGCTGACAATGACCCACTCCCGCCCGATCCAATGGCTAGGCTTTACTGCCGCAATCCTTTTTGCGGGGATTTCCTGCGGAGGAGGCGCTATTTCGGCGGGGAAGACCGCCTCTATCGGGGCGGCAGGTGTCAGTCTCATCAAGATTGTTTCAGGAGCAGGGGTTCTCAAGATCGACGGGGTTGCCGGCGCTACCACGGCGAATGTGCGTGGCCGTGCGCTGGCATCCAGCAAACGGATTCTTTCGCGTATTGGCCTGGTGGCGACACGGTCCGGTGACGTGATTACCATCAGCCCCCGCTTCCCCAGAAGAAGCTGGTTTCACTGGGGCAACTCCTTCCTGGCATCGCTGGACATGAACATCACCATTCCTGCCGGAATCCCTGTCGAGATTTCAGATGGGAGTGGAGATATCGTAGCGCGCGGGGTAGGCCCAATCAGCATTGCGGATGGATCGGGCGGAATCAACCTCCAGGCGGTAACCGGTTCGGTGAATATCAGGGACGGCTCCGGTGATATCGCCGTGAACGGAGTAAATGGAGATGTCAAAGTGATAGACAGCTCCGGCGGCATAAGCGTACAGAACATCACGGGCGACCTGGATATTCCCGATGACGGCTCAGGATCGCTCGAGGCACAGCGGATTGGCGGCAGTGTGCGGGTCGCTGACAAGGGCAGTGGTCCGGTCAACGTCGCCCACGTGGCGTCGGATCTGATTGTGGAAGAAAAAGGAAGCGGGTCGATACGTTACCAGGACGTACGCGGCAAGGTTGCGGTGCCCCGGAACAAGCAGCGGTAGCAACGCCCCGGAAACGAACTTCCGGGCGGAAACCTGATTGGGCCATCCGGCTGGGATAAGCTCCGGCACTTTTTTCCATGAGCGCGTTTGTTGCAAAAGAAAACGGTGTGCGAATACCGGTTTCCATTTTTGCTCTGCTGGCCGTCTTCATCCTCGGATGCAAGCGCGACGAGGGTCTGTACAACTTCGACGACGCCAGCGAAGAGGCCAGGCAGGCTATTGCCGCCAATGTTGAATTTGTCCTGGATGAGCCAACCTTCCAGAAGTGGGAGCGGGCGCAGGCTAACCTGGACAAACTGCCTCCCGGTGAGCTCGACAACGCACCGGATCCGGGCGGCAACGATCCGGTCGTCCGCGGAATTCGTCGTCTGGAGTCGAGTCCAGGGGCAAGGCGTGCGATCGAGTCCACTGGTCTCTCCGTCAGGAATTTCGTGCTTGCCACAGTTGCACTTGCCCAGGCCGTAAAGGCCTCGCGCGGCGGAGTGCCCCCAACCGTTGGGGCCATCGCCTCGAATGTTCGCTTCGTAATGGCTCGTGGATCGCGGATTCGCACTCGCGGGGCAGCGAGCGTTTGGGTTCCACCTTCCGAGCTCTCCGAAGAGGAACTGGCCGCGATGGAGGCAATGAAGGCAGACACAGTCAACCGCGGGGAGGAGATCGCGACGGGCGCGGAGGGGGCTCAGCCGACCATTCCCCCGCTCGAAGACTGGTCGCGGCAGGGCCAGCCGCCAACGCCTCCGCCAACCGACAGCGCAGGTGAGGGGACGCCAGAACCGCCAACAGATGATTCACTTACAATTCGTTATACCTAATGGAGCCCGTATGAAGAAGATCGCACTCGCAGCAGCAGCACTAATCGTCATCGCATCATCCGCCTCGGCGCAGTCCGCTGTCGGCGCAGCGCCCACGGCGTATGTAGCGGGACCCTGGCAGCAGGACGCGACTGTTGGAATCCAGCAGAAGTCTGT
Source organism: Gemmatimonadota bacterium (assembly GCA_036676795.1). Lineage (GTDB taxonomy): Bacteria > Gemmatimonadota > Gemmatimonadetes > Gemmatimonadales > Gemmatimonadaceae > UBA4720. The sequence continues at coordinate 6,087 of JAKFCC010000061.1, read as the reverse complement.
GGTCGTTGACTACTCGTCGCGCGCAGCACTTGCCAGCAGCACCGCAAGCAAGGGTCAGCCGATAGCACTGATGGCAGTTGGCGGCGCTGCGATTATCCTTGGTGCCCTCATGGATAATGACGCACGTGGCTTCCTGATGGTCGGCGGCAGCGTCATTGGACTCTACGGCCTGTACCTGTACTTGCGATAACGAACGCAATCGGCTGGAACGGACAACGAGACATCGTTGTCCGTTTTGCTTTTACAGGTAGAAAGTACCCGAAGAAACGAGAACGCTCTCACCGCCCACGTGCACGGCGCTCACCTGGCCGCCATACCGTTCCACCTCCAGCTCTATCTTGCTCGGCCGCCCCATTTCCACTCCCTGAAAGACTGTCCAGTGGAGCGGTGAATCACCCGGGTCGGCGTGTGAAGCGAGATACCCGCTTAGCGCTGCTGCGGCTGAACCAGTCGCCGGGTCTTCGGCGATTCCGAGCCCCGGTGCGAACATCCTGGCTCGTACGATGCCGGGTGCAACAGGCTCCGTGGATCCCGCCCAGTAATCCTGGGTCACCAGGTACAACTCCGGAATTTGCACCGTCCCCGAAATCGCATCCCACACAGTCGCTTGCACACGGCTATTCGCCAGCGCTTCCGCACTGCGAATGGGAACCATCAGGAAGGGAACACCGCAGGAGTAGATCTCCGGACGAAACGGTCCGTCCAGAACATCCTCGTCGGGCAGGCCGAGAAGTTTCGCGAGATGGGTGGCGCTGATCGGCGATTGGGATTTTTGCGGAAGTTTTGCGGTTGTCAGGCGCGTAAAGACGGGTTTTCCGGCGGTACCACGAATCAGGACTCGTACCGGCCCGACCCCCTCCTCGAGTACGATATGCTCATCGCCACCCGCAAAGGGGATTTCGCCGGTTGCCGCGAGAACGAAGGCTGTACCCACAGTTGGATGCCCTGCGAAAGGAAGTTCTGCGCCCGGCGTAAAGATCCTGATTCTCCGGGAATGCCGTGCGTCCGCTGGAGGAAAAACGAACACGGTTTCTGAGAAATTGAACTCGCGCGTGATCGAGACCATTTGAGCGTCGCTGATTCCGGTGGCCTCGGGAAACACAGCCAGCTGATTCCCGCCGAACATGTCGCTCGTGAAGACATCGGCAGTGTGATAGCGGTAAGACATTAGATGGTTCCGCTCATGCATCTTCCTCCAGGAGTCTGAGAGCTGATCGCTTTTCGGGACGAACCTGATCGACAGTGCACTGTGAGGGATCTTTGTCCGGCCGCCAGCGCAGAAACCTGGTGCCGTGCCGAAATCGCCCGCCTGTAAAGTGATCGTACTGAACTTCCGCCACCAGCTTGGGTGCAAGCGGCTGCCACTCGCCGGATCTTTCAGTGCTCCACCGGCTCGGGCCTCCAGGCGCATTGCCGGTGAAGCCGGGCGGCTCGATCAGCTTTTCGACAAGCTCAGTCAGCGCTTTCTTCTCGGACGCCTTGAAGCTCGACGAGAATCCAACGTGGTTGAGAAGTCCCTGCTTGTCATACAGCCCCAGCAGCAGCGACCCGATCACCTTGCCTTTTGACGCATATCGAAATCCGCCGACCACACAATCCGCTGTCCGGAGATGCTTGATCTTCACCATTCCGGTGCGCTCGCCACTCGCGTACGGCATGTCGCGGCGTTTTGCAATTACGCCGTCCAGCCCGCCGCCGACATTCCTGAACCAGAGCTTGACTACTGCGAGGTCTTTCGTCGCGGGTGAAAGCTGGATGCGGCCTTCATCGAAATTCCTCCTGGCGAAGGCTTCCAGCGCCTCGCGGCGCTCGTCCAGCGTTTCGCCCACATAGGATTTTCCGCGCTCATTTACCAGCAGGTCGAACGCGATGAAGAGTCCCGGGGTTTCCGCGGACAACTTCGTGATCCTCGACGCCGCGGGATGGATGCGCATCAGCAGATCGTCGAATGAAAGCTTTCCGTCAACTGGAATGACGATCTCGCCGTCCAGGACGAACCGCTTCGCGGGAATGCTTCGCATGGCCTCGACCAGCTCCGGGAAATACCTCGCGAGGGGCTGGCCCGCTTTGGACTGCAGTTCGACACTATCGCCGTCCCGGAATGCGAGGCAGCGAAAGCCATCCCACTTGGGCTCGTACTGCCACTGGTCGCCGGCAGGAATCTCGTCCCGTGTCTGCGCCTCCATCGGGAAGAAAGGGGGCGATATTGGAAGGGTCATGACATGCGAGGGTTCATTGCTCAGGCGGTATCCAGTCTGCAACAAGATAGCCCCCGGGGCCCAGGGACTCCGCCAGGGGCCAAAGCTTTACCGCTATTAGCTGCCGGCAGCAGTTACTTTACAGGGAGTGGCACCAGAGGCATCCCGTCCCCGCTTACGACTAGACTATGGCCAAAGAAGAACCAATCGAACTCGAAGGAACCGTAACAGAAGTGCTGCCTGACGCGACTTTCCGTGTCCAGGTTGCGAATGGGCATGATGTCCACGCGACGATTGCCGGCAAAATGCGCCGCTTCCGCATCCGCGTTCTGGCGGGTGACCGCGTTACGCTCGAAGTCTCACCCTACGACCTTACCCGCGGCCGGATCACCTTCCGCCACAAGAACTAGCCCGCGCTACTGTATGTAGCGCAGGATGTCGTAGACGTACCGCAGCCCGAAGCCCACATTCTCGCGTGACAGCCGCTCGTCGTTGCCGTGTATTCCACGCTGCCGCTCGGCCTGTTCGATTCGAAAGGGATCGATCGCGTAGGTAATGATTCCCAGCTTCCGGTAAGTCGGACGGTCGGTCGCTCCCGTTTGCATGGGGGTCGTCACAAAAGCTCCCGGCTCGCGCTCGAGCGCAGCCTTCTCGATCGCCCGAAAAAGATCCGTGTCGATCGGACTCTCCAGCGGCGTTTTCGGCGCCAGTATGGTGCTGAAATGCACCGCCGTATCCCCAACGATCCGCTTCAGGGTCGCGAGCATCACAGCCGCATCGGTATCGGGCAGCAGCCGCACATCTATCTCAGCCGAAGCCTCCGCCGGAATTACGTTCGTCTTGTTCGAGCCATTCAGCGCGGTAAGTGAAATCGTGTTGCGGAGGTATGCATTCCAGTACACGTCGCTGAGAATCCACTTTCGTGCAGCGGGGATGCGCATGGCCCTGGATACATCGGAGAGCCAGCGGCGCTGCGGCTGAGGATACAGGCGTGCGATGTCGCTGAAATACTTGTGAACGCCGGGCGTCACATGAATCGGGGTTTCGTACCTGGCGATCTTGTCGAGGGCCGCTATCAGGCGAGGCACAGGATTGTTCTGCGTAGGCCGCGATCCATGTGACGGGGTGCCCTTGACCGTGAGCTTCTGCCAGAACGTGCGCTTCTCGGCTACGCCGACCGCAAAGTACTGAACCTTTCCGTTCCTGATCGAATTCTCGGCGGCTTCCGTGATTATGTACTCGACATCCTTCAGCAGGTCCGCGTGGTGCTCGACGAACGCCAGGCCTCCGGTCGAGGAGAATTCCTCGTCGGCGTTGGCGATGTACACGATGTCCCGGTTGAGCGTAACGCCGGAACGCTTGAGCGCGATCATGGCCATCAGGTGCATGATGCCTTCGCTCTTCATGTCTATCGCGCCGCGTCCCCAGATGTAGCCGTCCTTGATTGTCCCTGAGAATGGATCGACCGACCAGGAACCGCGGTTCACCGGAACCACATCCATGTGGTGCACGAGCGCGACCGCCTTCTTGCTCCCATTTCCCTTGAGCCGGGCATACAGGTTTGCGCGTCCTTTACCGAGTACCACCGTGTCCAGGATCGTTGCCTCGATTCCTTCCCGGTCCAGGATCCGCTTGAGGAAGCGCGCAGTTTCAATCTCGTTGCCGGGCGGATTCGAGGTATCGATTTTCAGGTAGTCAATCAGGATCTGCTCCGTTTCGGCCGTAAGAGCCGGCCAGTCGGGAGCGCTGGTCTGCGCATGAAGGGTGGAAGCGCAAAGGATCGAAGTGAAAAGTGCCGGGATCGAACGGAGCATCGAGCGCATCGTATGTCCTGAGAGTGGGAACGGTAAGAAATTACCAAATCCGGGGCACTTGCGGTGAGAGGTCCGGAGTTGGATAATCGCACCTGATCCTCAAACTCGAATTCATTCATGATGAAATTGCGACTCTCCCTCATGGCCGTCCTGGCGACCCTGCTTGTTGCCGGCCCTTCAGCAGCGCAGCAGCCCGCGCCCTCAGGAATAGCCGGCAAGACAGCCGGTATGGAAAAACGGGACGGGTTCATCCCCGTCTATCTCGATAACAAGGAAGGAAAGATCCTTCTGGAGATTCCGCGCGATTCGATGCGGACGCTGATGATGTTCAGCATGGCTACCGGACTTGGGTCGAATCCCATAGGGATCGACCGCGGCGCGAACGGCGGAGAGTATGTCGCCCGGTTCGACCGGAGTGGAGGAAAGGTCCTGGTGGTATTCGAGAACTGGAACTACCGCACCTCCGCAAACAATCCGGCCCACGCGCGCACCATCTCGGAATCATTCCCGGCGAGCACCGTTGCGGCACTTCCCATCGTGGCTGAGGAAGGGGGAAGAATGGTAGTGGATGCTACCGATTTCCTGATGCGCGACTGGATGGATGTCACTGCAACGCTTGCCGCGTCGAATGAGGGTTCGTATTCGATCGCGCGTGACAGGTCGAGCGTGTACAAGCCGTACACAAAAGCGTTTCCGGAAAACACCGAGATCGACGTCTCCCTGACCTATGCCTCTACGGGCAGGCCCGGTAACACTGTCAGCTCAATCGTGCCCCACGGACAGGCGTTCACGCTGAGACAGCACGTGTCCATCGTGCCGCTTCCCGACGACGGCTACAAACCGCGTGTCATGGATCCACGGGTGGGTTATTTCGGGATTCGCTTCAAGGACTACGCCCAGCCCATTCAGAACGCGCTCGATCAGCGCTGGGCTGCGCGGCACCGGCTGGAAAGAGTCAACCCGGCCGATCCAAACAGTCCGTTCAGGAAACCCATTGTGTTCTATATCGACCGCGGAATTCCTGAACCGGTGCGCTCGGCAACGCTGGAGGGCGCGCGATTCTGGGTGGAGGCGTTCGATCGTGCCGGCCTGCGTGGTGCGTTCAGGGTAGAGGATCTGCCGGAGGGCGTGGACCCGATGGACATCCGCTACAACGTGGTGCAGTGGGAAAACCGCAACGAGCGGGGATGGTCCATCGGAGGCGCGCTGGGTGACCCGCGAACGGGCGAGATCATCAAGGGAATGGCGCGGATGGATTCGCATCGTGCGCGCACCGACTACAACCTGTACGCCGGCCTCATGGGGGCCGATGCAGCCGCAGCCGATACTGCCTTCGTTCTCGCACGCATTCGGCAGGTCACAGCGCATGAAATAGGTCACACGCTTGGCCTGGCGCACAACTACATCGCATCCACATACGAGCGCGGGTCACTCATGGATTATCCGCCGCCGCGTGTCCGTCTCGGGCCCGGTGGGACCATCGACATCTCGTCCGCCTATGACAGTGGCCCGGGCGAATATGATGTGTGGGCGATTCGCTGGGGTTACGGAATTTTTCCCGGAAATGAACAGGATTCGCTGTCCGCAATTGTGCGAGAGGGACTGCGCAAGGGATTCCTGTTTCTCTCGGATGACGACGCGCGTCCCGAATACGCATCCGATCCTCGAACCAATCTCTGGGACGACGCCGCGACTCCCATGGAATTCCTGCAGCACCAGACGGCTGTGCGCCGGGTGGCGATGAGCCGGTTCGGGGAACGCAACATCCGTGTAGGCGAGCCAATTTCACTGCTGCAGGAGCGGTTTGTTCCCGTGTATCTCATGCATCGTTTTGCGATCAACAGTGTGGCGAAGACCATTGGCGGTCTCGAGTATTCCAATGCCGTGAGAGGTGATGCAGTCCAGGCCACGCGTCCCATTCCCGCAGCGCAGCAGCGGCGGGCGCTGGCGGCGCTGGTTGCACTCCTGCGTCCATCCGAGCTGGCCATACCGGACACTGTTGTAACGCTGCTCGGTCCCCGGCCATTCGACTATCGCCCGTACGTCGAGCTGTTCGGAAGCAGAACCCGTCCCGC
>JAKFCC010000060.1:0-1911 GCA_036676795.1 Gemmatimonadota bacterium | reverse complement strand
GCTTCCGACCCATAGCGGACGCCCGTGTTTGGGGTCAGAATAACGCAATGAGCAGCCGCTTACTCATCGTCGTTGTCGCAATGAGCTTGGCGGGATGCGCGCAGACCGCGCGGATAACCGTGCTCTCCGCAGATGGCTTCTATGACCCCGAGGCGACTGGGGCGAGACTGCTTCTACAATCCGACCTGAACCTGGAACGATACAAGAAGAATGTGAGGCCCGCTGAGGCTGTCATTTACATTTGCGACCAGTTCGACCGTTTTAACGTCGCCAGTCGATTGATGGAAACCGGTTCACCGCACGTCTATTCCGCCGCATTTCCTTCGCTGTCGAAGCGAGCCGTTTGGCGGTCGGATGGGCGTGTGGACGAAGGGTGGCCGGAAGAACTCGCAAGAGACAATGGCATTTGTGTTCGCGTGGAAGCGTCTGAGATGCTGGGGCTAACGGTGGCCAGCAACGACGTCCTGGTGCCGCGATAGGTCAGGTCCGCTAACCACCCTTAGGCGACCGTCGGCTCCCGACCCGTTGCGGACGTCTCGACCAGCCCGCAATCATGTCGCATGCAATACGTATTGGTCATCAGCGAGGAAGCACTCTCTGACGCGCTTCGCGCCGATGTTGAGCGCCAGTTCGGCGTCCGGGTCGAGCCGCTTGGCCCCAGCCTGGATGACTGGAAAGATGATCCTCCAAGGTTTGAAAAGGCGAATGCTCTGGGTGACCATGAAGTCAGCGCGGTGCACTATCGCGACGCTGGCCCGGCGGGACTCAGGAAGGCCCTTCTGCACATTGCGTCGCACGGTCGGTGCTTCGTCGACGACGATTTCGGCCTCTTCGTCGACGAGGCTGGTTTTGCTGAGCTGTGCGAGCGTCATCCAAACACTGACGAGTGGTGGCTCCGTCGCCTGTGATGTCCGCAAACCGCCCTTGGGCGACGTTCCGCTCCCGACCCATTGCGGACGGTTGGCTTAGGCAGGGTCGGCGGCATAAGATACTTCCGCTCGGCTTGAAGCCCCGCGCTGTTGGGTCACCCCATGGTCAAGTCACTCCGCCGCGCGTTTCCGTATCTCCTCATGATCGTCGGTTGCGTAGTGATCGGCCTATTCTGCCGCTTGCCCGGCTGGATACTCACCATAGGGACAGTGGTTCTCACGGTGGCGGTGATCGCGACCTCCGAACTGATGGACCGATACGATAGGGCCAAGGGCGATGGCTAACATTGCCGTGTATCGTGCGTCCAACGTCCGCAAACCCCCCATAGCGGACATTCGGCAAAACGGGTGGCGAACATGAGCTCCGACAAGTGTCTGACCGTTGACCTGACCGCCGATGACCTGGTGGCGATAAACAATGCGCTCAACGAGGTCTGCCATGGGCCGGACGCAATCCCGGAATGGGAGTTTCAGACGCGCATCGGCCTCGACAAGGTGACAGCGACGCAAACCTTGGGACGGATCAGGGCCGCACTCGATCAGGTCCGCTGACCATCATTGTCCGGCAGTCGGCTCCCGACCCGTTGCGGACATCCAACCAGCTTGGCCGCCAAGTCGATATGGGCTTAAGTCGCGACGGTAAGAAGACGGGGGCAGGATGAGGTTGTCGGGTTTTCCTGCCTTGGCAGTGGTCACATTGTTGGCGACAGCCGGTTGCAACACCGGGTCCGTGCCACCCCCCGACCCCTCCATTCCAGGATGGTTGCGGCAACAGATTTCTGACGGTGGCCGGTTCCCACCTGTGATCGAACAGGTCACTTACAGAGGACAGTCCGCCTACCATGTGATCGCAACGGACCGGTCCGATACCGGTGACGAGCACAGCCTGTTCTCACCAGACGGCAGGCTTATCTGCGTCTTTGGTGGGATAGCGGGACAGGTCACCTCAGGCTCGTGCGTGTTGGACGAGATTGTGTATGTG
>JAKFCC010000059.1:0-3905 GCA_036676795.1 Gemmatimonadota bacterium | reverse complement strand
CCTTCAGCCATTCGGAGAGCAGTTTCAGGCGCAGGGCGAACTCACGCCGCCACGTGCCATGCTGGTCGAATTGTTCGTTGAAGGAAGTGCCCACTGAATCCCCGGAGTGCTTATGAATATAGCATCCGGCCCTCTCGGGCCCCTCAGGATTTCTGGCAGTTTGGGCAGAAATACGTCGCCCGCTGGCCCTGCCGGATGCTTTTCACGGCGGCGCCGCAGACACGGCATGGCAGCCCCGCCCGGTCATAGACCATCGCCTCGAGCTGAAAGTATCCTGCCTGCCCGTCGGCGCTCGAAAAATCCCGCAAGGTACTTCCGCCCTTGGCAACCGCGCGGGCCAGCACATCGCGCACCGCGGAACGCAGCTTCTCGGCGCGCGGCCGGCTGATGCGCGACGCTCGCAAGGTCGGCCGGATTCCTGCGAGGAACAACGCCTCCGACGCGTAGATGTTGCCCACGCCCACGACCAGATCGCCCGCGAGCAGCACCTGCTTCACCGGCGCGTGCCGGCGCTTCAGGCCAGCATGGAAAGCCGTGGGGTCGAATGCGTCGGTGAGCGGCTCGACGCCCAGGCGCCCAAGCAGCTTCGCGGCCTGCGCCGAATCCTCGGCTGGCGCGTACACCACGGCGCCGAAGCGGCGTGGATCGTTCAGCCTCAGGATGCCGCGATCGGTCAGCAGGTCGAAGTGGTCGTGAGCACCCGCGGGCGGTTGGCTCGCGGCGAAGTTCAGGCTGCCCGACATGCCGAGGTGTAACAGCAGCAGGCCATCGTCCAGGTCCAGCAGAAGGTACTTGCCGCGGCGCCGGACGCCGCGTACCGTGCGGCCCACCAGCGCCTCTGCGACAACCCCCAGCGGCCAGCGCAGGGGCTTGCCCAGGCGCACCGACTCGATCCTGGCGCCTGCGATGCGATCGGCAAGACTCAGGCGGGTGACCTCGACTTCGGGCAGTTCGGGCATGGACGTTTTGCGGCGGGGGTTGGATTATTATGGTTCGATGGTGCGACTCGATGTCGCTTCCTGGCTAGGTCCTCCTAGCATTCAACAGAGCGTTTTCTCCTCGGAGAGACGACGATTTCCTCCCCGGAAATCTCATCAGAAGATCGCTTGAAATGCCCTGCATTTCTTCGGTCCGAAAGACCCACCCAGGGTACTTTCGCAACGAAATTCGCCCCTGCGGACTGGATTTCTGTTGCCTGAACACTACAGCCGAGAAATATTTTCGCCTGTAGTCGCCGCCTCTCTGGGCGGTCAACGGAGCGGCACCGCTCAAGGTGCCTTGTTTCTATAAACCGAAACCACGTCTGGAACGACGTGACCCCGTCCGTTAGTGCATCCCGAGCAATTGGGTTGTGCGAAGCTACGGATAAACATCCCGCGCCTTTTGGCGCGCAGCGCACCAGCAATGGAGCGCGACACATCGAGCAAGACGATGAGGGGATGCCGGGGTAGAGGGTATGGGAAACACAAGTGAACGTTCGTCAGAACCGTCGTAAACATAGTGCAGCTAACTCTTGTCTTCCGGGTTCGCCCGGAGAGCTGCGGCCAAAAAGGCAACGCGTCTGGGACCAACTGTCATCGACGTTGGTCCGTTCCCTAAGAACGCGCGGCGGATAGAACGTCCCTAACCCCATCTTCCGGCCTGCCGGCCGGATTGGGCACCTTGGGAAACGAGGTAAACCCGATGCATCGCCACCGCCAGTACGGGGTGGCAACCGAAGCGTAAGTAACGGCCATGGTGTAGCGGGCAGAGGAAGAAGCAAAAAGCGAATGCCGGTCTGTAACGGATCGGATAGGGCCTGAGCCCAGCGTGAAAGCGCGCTGACTTGCTTCAGGTGCGACGGCGTAAAGCCTTTGCGAACTTTATCAACGGCCCTGCGGGTGGTTAGCCCGCAGGGGCCAACCTTCGCCCAATGGGTCTCCTCACTGGAGAAGGTATGGCAACAAGTGCGGGCGCTCGCGCCCACATCGCTGCGTCTTCAGGCGGACCAAGTGATTGGCACCTCATCGATTGGGGTTTGGTCACGCAATTCGTCGGGAAGGCGCAGACGCGCATTGCGCAGGCAGAACAGGATAAGGACTATCGAAGAGTCAAACGACTCCAGAGAAGCCTCGTCCGATCCTGGCAAGCCAAGGCATTGGCTGTCAGGAAAGTTACCGAGAACCGAGGGAAGCGAACGAGTGGCGTCGATCGCGAACTCTGGCCTACACCAGAGGCCAAATGGAACGCGGTGTGCCGACTGAATAAATCGGAATACCGGGCGCGGCCCTTACGGCGCGTCTACATACCGAAAGCGAATGGGAAGGAGCGTCCTCTGGGCATTCCGACCATGTTCGACCGGGCGATGCAGGCTCTGTACCTGCTCGCACTGGAGCCCGTCGCGGAGTGCGCGTCCGATCCGAATAGCTACGGCTTTAGGAAAGGGCGGTCTACGCACGATGCACGAGCCCAGTTGTTCCTGTCCTTGTCCAAACGCGCCTCGGCGCAATGGATTTTGGATGCGGACATTACCGGGTTCTTCGACAACATCAATCATCAGTGGTTGCTAGCGAACGTTCACATGAACCGACGCGTTCTCCGCAAGTGGTTGAAAGCAGGCGTCATCGACAAAGGACAACTGCACCGCACCGAGATGGGAACGCCGCAAGGCGGAATCATCTCGCCGACATTGGCGAACATCACCCTGAATGGGCTGGAAGCGGGACTGCAGCGGCACATCGTGGCCGCGCTGGGATTCCGGAAGGCTCAGAAGGCAAAGGTCAATCTGGTCCGATATGCGGACGACTTCGTGGTGACCGGCGACTCGCAAGAGCTGCTGGAAACCGTGGTCAGACCTTGGATTGTTGAATTCCTGCGCGAACGGGGACTGACACTGTCCGAGGAGAAGACCCGAGTCGTCCACATCGATCATGGCTTTGACTTCGTTGGGTGGAACTTCCGCAAGTACCGCGGAAAGATGCTGATCAAACCGAGTTCAAAGAACGTGAAAGCGTTCTACGGCAAGGTGCGAGATGTCATCGACAGTTCGCTGTCAATTCCAACGGGACTGCTTATCAAGAAGCTCAATCCAATCCTCCGGGGCTGGGCTGAGTACCACAAGGGTGTGGTCGCCAAAGCGGCCTTCTCGCGCCTCGACCAACAGGTGTACTGGCGGTTGATGCGTTGGGGGTTGCGGCGGCATCCTCGAAAGTCCGGCAAGTGGGTGTATGAAAACTACTGGCGGCAGCTTGGCTCACGCCGAGCTTTCACCACCACGACGCTAAACCGACAGGACGAACAGGTGACGCTGGTCTTGCACCAGCTTGCGGACACGAAAATTGTCCGGCACCAGAAAATCATGGGGGCTTACAACCCCTTTGATCCCAAGTGGGAGCTCTACGGTGAAGAGCGTCACGCCGCCCAGAAATCGCAAGAGATTTGGGACGGCCAGCGTTTGACGTTGTGGATGCAGCAGGGCGGCCATTGCGCCCTGTGTGAGCAGTTACTGGACAGTGCAGCTGAGGTAGACGATCACCACATCGTTTACCGAATGCATGGGGGGAGCAACGCTCTCGCCAATCGGGTGCTTCTGCACCCGGTTTGTCACCGGCGGGTACACGCCCTAGGTTTGGAGGTAACCAAGTCGGTCCCAGCACGGGGACTTTAATCTGGCGGCGTAGACTAGGGTTATGCAACCTGTTGACTCTACGAAACCAGTGGTCGTGCGTGAGCCGGATGCGTCGAAAGACGCACGTCCGGTTCTTAGGGGGGGATGGTGCCGAGCGGCACTGTCCCTACCCTCCAAGCGATTTCCCTTTGTGGCCGGCGCCGTATTGCTGGCCTTGGCCCAGGCCGTGCCCGCGCAAACACGCCAAAGCGCCCCGCCCGATACCGAAGAAGCACCCGCCGTCCCCACCGCGCTGGAC
>JAKFCC010000058.1:0-3480 GCA_036676795.1 Gemmatimonadota bacterium | reverse complement strand
GTAGATTGGCGCCGGACAGGTCGCTGGTGAAGCCAAAGACGCGACCGGGGCCTCGAAACAGATGTGCTTGCATGGTGATTCCTTTCATATTGAGGGTGGAGTCCAGGCGAACGGCCCGAGCGGTCTAACGCCTGAATTAAGCCGAGCCGCGAAGCGGCTTCGGCTTGAATGAATTGTTAGGCGCCTGCCGGGAGATCTGTGGGAAGAGCCCTGTGCAGCTAAAGATGGCGTACCGATCAGTCCAGGCTTCCGCGACGCTCGCGCGACGCCTGAGAAGCTCATACTTGCCAGGGCCGACAAAGTACCTATGCCCAGACATCTCCACGGCAATAAGAATGTCCGACTTGTCGCTGACACAATCCATGACCGGGACAGTGCCTCCAGCAAGGACCACCGCGTCAGGTGGATCTTGATAAGACCAGTTGCCTACAGAGTAAGTATCCACGTCACCCTGTGCGGATAGGTAAAGTTTCTCTTGACACAGCGAGAACGCTGCGACGCCGGCCGAAGACAACGAAAGTATGGCAATAACGAGTGCTTTTCGGATAGTCATTGCTGGCGCCTAACGCCTGAATTAAGCCGAGCCGCGAAGCGGCTTCGGCTTGAATGAATTGTTAGGCCTCGTAGCCGTACGCAGCACGGGCCTGAGCCAAGGATACACAGCACAGTGACGGAGGACCTGCTCCATGCGAGTGGGAGTCCGGGTAAGTGCGTTCCCACAGCCGGCCATCTGACGGATCTCGGAACAGAGTTGACCAGCCATCCGGCGAGTGGCCAATCAGAACTAGATGGTCCGCTACCAGTCGATCGATGCGGTGGCAGGTCTCGTCCGCGACGACGCGGGAACCGTCAGATAACCAGCGACCAATTAATGAGGATTCCTGAGAGTCGATCACGAGGCCTAACGCCTGAATTAAGCCGAGCCGCGAAGCGGCTTCGGCTTGAATGAATTGTTAGGCCGCGCCAAGGTCAGCTCACTTTTGCTTGTCATCTGGCCGTTGCTCGCGCAGAGATCTCACGCCCAATCTGAGCAAAAGTGCTCCCGATGCCAAGAAGAACACGCCAAGGACGTTCTTGTACTCGCCAAAGTGGAAAGGAATCTTTCCGCCAGGGATGGACCCGTCTCCGGTAATGAGGTTGTACCCGGCGAGCAGTAGGAAGATGGCCAAGCCTAGATAGAACATGGAACTCCGTTTGCGTGACCCGATCCCGCGGCCTAACGCCTGAGTTAAGCCGAAACGCGTAGTGGAGCCAGGCATGGCAGGCTCTCTCTGCCATGCCTGGCGGAACGAAGCGGTTTCGGCTTGAACGAATTGTTAGCGCTCAAACCCGGATACGTGAGGGCCCGCTTGTAGGAAAACAGCATGCTGCCACCAGAAACGACACTACGAATGCCACGCTCGTTGAAGTAGCAGCTACCACCAAGACGAATTTGGCGGCCGCTGAAGCTATACACAATTTCCACGCCCGGTTGCGCGCGAATCAAGCCATCCTCTTGTCCAGGATTGCACTTGATCGGGCGCGCCGTACGCAAGTGTTCGAGTACGGGTTGCATAAAGTTGTGGCAGTTACCGCCACAAGTACGATATGCACGGACCGTGGATTTGGCTGCGATCTCATCTGGCGTGTAGTTCCAATCCTCAGTCCGCGAGAGAAAGTAGAAATCTACTGCACTAACGGAGCGAAGCTTGGTTGCAACGGAGGCCGCGGCCTGATTGGGCGAAACGGGCGTGGAAGAACAGCCAAGCATCGGCGCGGCAGCGGTGACGGAAGCGAGCAGCGCTATGGCGAGTAAACGTTGCGACATTGTTCCCTTTGAAGCGCTAACGCCTGAATTAAGCCGAGCCGCGAAGCGGCTTCGGCTTGAATGAATTGTTAGGCCACAAGCCACGTAGCTTGGGGCTCTTTGTCTGTAAGGACGTCCAGGCAGCCATCGATGGTCATGAGCATGAAGTGGCGGTAAGGGCCATCGTATATGCCGAGGGACTGCTGGTTAAGCCATTCCCGATACTGTGATCCATGGACCTCGAACATGCTGCCGGGCCTAACGGTTCCCCACCACGGCTTGTCCATGTGGACATCTCGGGGTGAAACGCGAAAGGCGATTGCATCCGGGAAGATCACAAGCAAGGTTCTCGGTGCGCCCATGCCGATGGACAAAGTAGCCTGCACAGTGCCATGCACATCCCTTGCGACCGTCTCTAGAAAGAGCTCCTCGTCGGTTCCTTCGATCGGCAGCCATGGCGAGATTGTTTCCATGTGGCCTAACGCCTGAATTAAGCCGAGCCGCGAAGCGGCTTCGGCTTGAATGAATTGTTAGGCAGCAGCCCGAAAGCGCTGAGCTGCCCGCTCAAAAGCAAAAGCCAAACCTGTCTGAAGGTGAGGCTTACCCTCCCCAAACAGCCAAGACGCCATAAGGTCTGCTGGAAAGTCAGGCTCGCCACAGCGTGCGAGGGAGAATAGCTGACCGTGGACGCGATGCTGGATTTCGTTGAGGTCGCGGAGCAACCGGGGATCAGTTACGCCTGGGCCTTGGAACTCGTACGCGTAGCGACCGAGAATTGTCAGCTCATGCCCCAGTAGCGCGAGGAGCTGAGATTGCTCAACTGCCGAAAGGCTCGCGAGAGTTTGTTCGCAATCTTGCTGAGTCATTGCCACTGCTGCCTAACGCCTGAATTAAGCCGAGCCGCGAAGCGGCTTCGGCTTGAATGAATTGTTAGGCGGTGACTGCCCGAAGGACCGGACGCTCTACCGCCGCCGGAAACTTTACCGGAAGAGTCGTGGCCTGGCCTTGCCCGAGAATGCCTGATGCGCCATGCCGCCGAAGCAGGTGGACATGTGCAGCACGCCGACGTGCTGACCATCGGGCCGGCAGAGCGGGACAGCTTGCGAGCCGGTAACAACCCTCCGCCAAGGAACCGGAGCCGGCTGCCAACGATGCGATGAGCCTAACCGAAGCAACACCGACAAGAACGATGCTTGCCGCAGCACCGCCTAACACCTGAATTAAGCCGAGCCGCGAAGCGGCTTCGGCTTGAATGAATTGTTAGGCCCCTAGCAGCGACAGCGCTAACGAAACGATCGCCGCAGCCAAGAGCCAGCCTGCAATGCTCGATGCGTTCAGAAGGTACCAGTTGTACCAGCGCCTGTGCTCTTTCGGACGAAGAAGCTTCTTGTAAGCCGCCAACTCCTCAGCAGGCCACTTGACTATGAGGAAACTCCACCGCGAGCCCTTTACCTTGACGTCAGCATCGCCAAGCCTAACCAGGACAACTGCAAAGAACAGCACCCAAAAGGCGACCACCACAGCGATGAAGGCGGCTCCAGATATCGACGTGAGGTGATGCATCATGCGGGGGCCTAACACCTGAATTAAGCCGAGCCGCGAAGCGGCTTCGGCTTGAATGAATTGTTAGGCACCACTGCTAGTGCCAAAGCGGTTATACAGGCCGATGATAACAATGGCGATGAGAAGTACGA
>JAKFCC010000057.1:0-27219 GCA_036676795.1 Gemmatimonadota bacterium | reverse complement strand
TAACCCTGCCGGTCGCGGTAATAGAGCGGCCAGCTGATTCGTGCACCCGTGCGCGCAACATCGCGCACGGCCATGAATCCGAACGTGTGCTCATCGAGATTGTTGAATCGAATCTGACTGAATGGGATCCGGAACTCGGCTACCCATCCAAGAGAATCGATGGCGGTGGCAACATCCCACACGGCATCCCAGGTCGCATCTTCGACTACGTCGTTGTAGACGTAGAAATCCCGCTTCACTCCGGCAGGGTTGACGATGAACTGATAGGCAGTTCTGCGGTCGTGATATGAGTCGATGATGAGCTTGAGCTGCTCGGAATTGGTTTTCACATCGCGCCGGCTCAGGAGCGAAACAATACTGTCTGGCGCCGGGTCGTACATACGGCCGAGGACGTACAGGTACTTGTCGTCATATGTAATGCGAAGCTCGGTCTTGAACCGCGTCTCAGCGCCTGTCTTCGGTTCATACTCGAGGAACTGATCGATGACCTGCGCGTCCTGCCATGCGAGATCATCTGTCTTGCCGTCGAGTACCGGGGCTGCCGCCGTAACGCGGGTAGCCACTGCGGCCGTGGCAGTCGCCCTGCGAGCTGCGGTTTCAGGTATGGTGCGGGTTGGGGCAGATCCATCGGCGACAACTCTTGCTTGTGCGGCAGCTAAAGCAGGCGCAAGGATCGCGGCCATAACTATGAAGGTTTTCACGGGATCAGGGATTCGGGTACAGCCCCTCCATCAAGAAAGAAGGGCCCGGGAGTCAGTGGTTTCGAACATCTGACAACCCGAGCCCTCATTTGGTTTTAAAACCAACACACCCGCTACTGATACTGTATATAGACCGGCTTAGGTGTCAAAAGGAGCACTTCAGCTGGCGTCAGGATGGGGTCGCCCTTCTTCGAGTCATTGTGGTAGAAGATCTTGAACCCGGTAAACTGGACGGGCTCGGCGGCCACATAGTCCCTGTATGAATCGTACTTGAGCCATGGCGCACCCCAGCCATCCATGTCGATTACGACCTGAACACGCGGGTCGAGCTTGATGGCCTTGTAGTTGGTGATCATGGGCCGCGTAAAGCGGTGAATCACGAGCACCTTGGGCGGCAGCTTGTTGTCGCTGACGATCTTCGCCAGGTAGTCGATCACCCAGTTAATGTCGGCGGCGCTCATGGTGCCGATCTTCTTTCCCGGCGGCTCACTCCCTTTCATCGAGAACTCGGGGTCGAGGCCGAAGTGGACGTCGGGGCGCTTCAGGAAGTGAGCGAGCCTGGGAGTTTCCTCCTGCACCGTGCTCTTGCCGACCTGAATATCCAGGAAGGTGAGGGCATTCTTGCTGCGCGCCATGTTGTAAACGCGCTCCACAAGCGAGTCGGTCATCCGGAGCTTGTACTTTCCATCCCTGCCCGGTGCGCCCTGTGCAACCACTGCGATGAAGTGCAGTGCCGGAATCACGCGTGTCGAAGGATCGGCCTTCTGCCACTCCTGCACAGTGCGTTCGAGCTTCGCCAGCATTTCGGCAGGCGGAAGCTCGCCCAGAATTCCCATTTTCTTGGAGAGCGGGTTTCCGTAGTACGCGACAATGCGGGACCCGGGAAGGAGCGACCCGGGAAGTGGCGTGGGCCCCTTCACCGGCCAGCGCGTGTCTTTCATCCCGGCGCGAATTGCTGCTACAAGTGCGAGGCTGTCCTTCTTGCTCCGCCCCTTCACGAAAATTCCAAGCGGGATTTTGACCTTCGCCGAGTCGGTGGTTGTGGCGGCCGTCGAACTGGCGGCCGAGGGACTGGCGGCTATGACTGGTGTGGTATCCCGGGGCGGAGTCTGAGCTCCGGCCATCGAGACGACCCCGGCCGATGCCGTTCCCTGGTCACTGGGTGTCGGCTTGGCGTCGTTGGAGGCGCAGGCGGCCCCAAATGTGAGAAATGCGAGAAGAGCTGTTCTGTTCATAGGGCAATAAAAGGCAATTCGCTTGCCAGTCCGAGGTATCTCAAGTTCATGCAGTTTAGGGGTTTAACTACTTGGTGTGTTTGAATCAGGTGGCAACCGTCGGCGGCTCGCTCCTGGCTGTGGTGATCAGCGCAACGGCTCCGATAATCACCGCGGCCGCTACGAGCGTTCGAGCGGTTAGCGGCTCATGACCGATAAACCATCCGAGAATCACCGCGACCACCGGATTCACATACGCGTACGTGGCGACGCGCGATGCTGGCACATGCTCCAGCAGATAAATGTAGGCGGTAAACCCGATCAGTGACCCGAACGTCGTGAGATAAAGAAGGCCGAGGAAGGACGCCCGCGACACGGCGTGCACGTCGAAATTCGACGGCTCCTGCAGGATGAATGCACAGACCAGCAGCAGGACTCCTCCGGACAGCATCTCCATTCCGGTAGTCAGCAGCGGAAATGGCATCCTTGCATGCTTGGAATACAGGGAGCCGAGTGCCCACGACAGAGAGCCGAAAATGAGGAGGAGGCCTCCACTCAGGCTCATTTCCGACTTTTCACTCATCACCGCCGGACCAAGAAGGATTGCAAGTCCGATCACGCCGACTATCAGGCCGGCGATGATCCCACGTGTGGGCCGCCGATGTCCCGGAAGCACCCATTCCAGTATGACAATCCAGAAGGGAAGTATTGCCACGATCAGGGCGGTCATTCCAGAGGGCACAGTCTGTTCCGCCCATACAACAGCGCCATTTCCGCCAACGAGCAGGAGTGCGCCAACAATTGTTGCGTGCTTCCAGTGGGAGAGCGTCGGCCTGGCCGAGCCTCGCATGCGGGCCAGTGCATACAGGACGAGACCCGAAATGAGAAACCGAACTGCCGCCATCAGAAAGGGCGGGGTTGTCTCGACTGCGAAGCGGATTGCCAGATAGGTGGAACCCCAAATGATGTAAACGGCCGCGAACGCCGCGATGATGCGTCCACGAGGCTGGGTATTAGTCGTCAACAGGGGGCCTTCTTTCTCGCTTCTTGTTGGAGTGTTTCTTCTTTTCATCAAGCCGCGCCTGCTTCGAGGCACGGGTCGGTTTGGTTGCCCTGCGTTTCTTCACGGGCTGCAATGCCTCGGCGACTACCTTGACCAGGCGCCGTTCCGCGATTTCCCTGTTTCGATACTGGCTGCGTGTGGTGCTGGCGACAATGCGCAGGTCACCGTCCTTGGTGAGCCGGGCTCGTAGCTTGGCGAGGAGCACTGAACGTTGAACGTCGGACAACGCTCCGGACCGCTGAACATTCCAGGTCAGCTCGATTCGCGAAGAAGTCTTGTTGACGTGCTGTCCGCCGGCGCCGGAGGAGCGGGTCGCGCGGGTTGTCAGCTCACCCCGCGGTATGGTCAGGCCGGGCGAAACGTGCAAAGCGCTCGATTGAAATACCTCGGCCTCGTCTTCGGGAAGTTCCATCAGCGCCAGCGGAAGATCTTGAGTGCGACGACAAATGCCGCGGCTCCCCACAATGCGACGATGCCGATCTGCGGAAGCAGCTGGGGAAGGGCTGCACCCTCCAGCATGTTCGCGCGCAGCGCATCGTTCACCGCCGTGAGAGGCAGAATGTGAATGAAGGGCTGGGCCGCCTTGGGGAAGTTGGATGAAGCGAAGAAGACTCCTGAAAAAATCCACATTGGCATCATTACCAGATTCGTGATTCCCGATACGCCTTCCGTTGTTCTTGCCCGGGAGGAAATCAGGAGTCCAAGCGCTCCGAATGATACCGACGCGACAAGGCACACCAGCAACAGAGTAACCAGGGAGCCCCGCATCGGCACACCAAAGATCAGGACAGCGAAGCCGAGCAGGGATGCGACCTCGAAGAAAAGCAGAATCAGTCGCGAGACCAGATAGGAGAGGAGGTAGTGAACTCTCGACATCGGCGTCGCCATCAACCGCTTGAGAAGCCGCTTGTTGCGCGCGGTGACAATCGAGAAAGCGATTCCCCAGATTCCGCTGCCCATCAGGTTCATTCCGAGCAGGCCCGGCACCACGAAATCGATGTACCGGGATCCCTTTTCGGAGATTGTCGTCTCCGAAATGCGAACCGGATCTTCCCGGCCGGCCGCCTTCTGGACAGCCTGATCCAGCATCATCCGCGCAGTGCGCGACTCACTTCGAGCAGGGTCGAATCTGTACTCGACGCTGTCGGTACGATGGGGAACTGCAACCAGCGCGACAGCTGCCGTTCTCAGTGCACGGCGCGCTGTGGAGTCGTCGAACTCCTCCACGACGAACGCCGAGTCGGTACCAATTGCCGCCGTCAGCGCTTCAGATCCGGGGAGATCGCGAACTATCCCGATGTGAGGTTTCTCCGGCGCGCGATTTCTGAACGCGATACCCAGTCCCGTCGCGAGCAGAATGGGAAAGAAGAATGTCCAGAACACTGCCTCGGGTTCGCGCGTGAACTCACGAAAGCGCACAAGTGAAAGCTGCCAGAGGGGATGGTCCTTCATTGGTCTCCTACTCATCGCGCAGGTGCCGTCCCGTCAGCGCCACAAAAACGTCCTCGAGTGTTTCAACTTTTCCGCTTTTTGCTGAGGCCGCGTCCAACAGCTCACGAGTGGTCCCGAGTGCGATCACATGACCATGGTCCACAATTGCGATCCTGTCGCACAAACGCTCGGCTTCATCCATGTAGTGGGTGGTCAGAACGATAGTGCGTCCGCTTTCACGCAGTGATTCGATCAGCGTCCAGAGCTGCCTGCGCGACTGGGGATCAAGGCCTGTTGTGGGCTCGTCGAGAAAAATGAGCTGCGGGTTACCCACGAGAGCACAGGCAAATGCAAGGCGCTGCTTCTGTCCGCCGGAGAGTGAGCCCACGCGCGCGTCGCGCTTTTCCTCGAGCTGCACCATGGCGACAGCTTCCTCCACTGTACGCGGCTCGGAGTAGAAGCTCCTGAACAGTGACAGTGTTTCATCTACTGAGAGTTTTTCGCTCAGCTGCGTGTCCTGCAGCTGAATGCCGAGCAGTTGCTTCAGCGCGTCGGAGTCCCGCTCCCAGGTGCGTCCGAGGACGATGACATCGCCCGCGTCACGGGCGAGCAGCCCTTCGCATATCTCTATTGTTGTAGTCTTCCCGGCACCATTGGGGCCCAGCAACCCAAAACATTCTCCCGCGCGTACCTCGAGGTCGAGTCCGTCGACCGCGACGACGGATCCGTAGGATTTCCGCAAACCTCGAACTATCAGCGCGGATTCAGATGTCATCGGGAGTGGACAACTCTGTGCGAACCATGGGAAAAATGTGGTAACGGCGAATGCCTGAAACTAAACTAAAACGTTGCCGTAGAAAGACATGGAAACGCGGGCGGCACAGGCACCCGGTATGCCAAGCTCGCGACGCGTAAACTTCCAGGAGATTTGTTATGCGAGCAATCACACGTTTAGCGCTCGTTGCCGTACTTCTATTAGTAGCTGCCGCTGAGAGTCAGGCTCAGGCCCACCGAGTGGGTCCTCTCTTTCCTACTCGTTTCACCATTGCAGGCGACCTGCTCGTTGCACAGCCGAAGGGAGAGTTTGGGTCCAATGTGGACAATGGCTTCGGAGGCAACGTCGTTTTGCTGTACAAGCTGGATAGATCCGGAGTCTTCAGTCTTCGCGCTGACCTGGGCGGAATGCAGTATGGGAGTGAAACGAAGCGGGTACCTTTTGTCCCCTACACGGGTCGGGTCCTGCTGGACGTGACGACCTCGAACAAGGTGTTCTGGGGAGCAGTCGGCGGCCAGATGCAGCTTCTCACCAGCGGTCCGGTCAGACCGTACGCGAATGCGGCAGTTGGTCTTCAGGGATTTGTAACCCAGAGCGCGCTGAGCGGATCGGATGAGTCCTGGGACTACGCGACCACCACAAACTCCGAGGATTTCACCCGCGCCTTCATAGTCGGCGGCGGTGTGCTGATCCCCTTTGGAAAGACGGCGACATCCGCCTCACTCAACATCGGAGCCAGGTACCATTTCGGAGGGACCGCAAAGTACCTGCGTGAGGGAGACATCACGGACAACTCCGATGGCACCATCACGCTCAATCCCCGCAACACAAAGACCGACGTTGTGATGTGGCAGGTAGGTGTATCGGTTCCAATTCCAACCCGACGCTAAGGCTCCAACATGCTAAGTCTCATCGCTGCAGCTGTATTTGCTCAGACCTCGATAACCATTGGCGTAGGCAGCAAGGCGGACAGTGCCGAAAAGGTCAGGCGCGAAGCCAGGGCGGATTCAATCGCCGCTGTCCGTGCTGCACGCAGGGATTCGCTCCGGAAGGTGCGTGTCATAAAGGACTCGGCACGCACCAGCCGGAAGCGGGAACGCGTTCTTCCGGTAACCCCACAGGTACTGGCAACCGCATTCAAGGACGAGCGGGCTCGCCGTCTCTTTCTGGACGCGCGTGCTGCACGCATGCGCCAGGATTCAACTCTCCAGAGCTACGATGCGACCGCGTATGAACGCATGTCCGTGGGACTGGGATTCAAGCGCATTGGCCGTGAGAGACTTCTCATGCGTACGGAGCGTGCATCCCGCGTGATATGGAACCGGAATGTTGGTGCGCAGGTTGAAGTCAGGGGAGCGCGTACCGCCTTCCCCCTGATGGCGGGGATCAGTGACGGTGAAAATGATGCAGACCTCGGCGCTGACGGAGCCATACCCTATTTCCCGGGCAAGGAAACGCTCTGGATCGGATCGGGAATGGCGAAGGCAAATGTCGAAGACATGGAGATGATTCATCCGCTGGCCAACGGGGCGGAGGCGTACTACACCTATGAGGCCGGCGATTCGATCAGCTTCCGGATGCCAGGCGGGCGTACCATTCAGCTGCGCGAGCTGAAAATCCGCGCACGTGAGCCCAAGTGGAATGTTGCAGTCGGCTCGCTCTGGTTCGACGTAAGCACGGCGCAGCTGGTGCGCGCCGTTTACAGAATGGCCGCAAGCATGGACATCTGGGCCGTCGCCAGAGAAGAGGCAAAACTGGATGGCGACGAAGACCCCGACGATGAAGTACCCCGCTGGGTAAAGCCCATGATCATGCCGATGAAGGGACAGGTTACGGCAATGACAGTCGAGTACGGACTGCACGAGGGGAAATTCTGGCTGCCACGTGCTCAGGGCATCGAAGGAGATGCGCAGGTGAGCTTCATGCGGGTTCCGTTCAAGATGGAGCAGACCTTCAGGTACACGAGCGTGAATGGCAGCGATGCTCTCGTGGCCGCGTTCGCCGCTCCAGACACGGCGCAGGATTCCGCCTCGGTGATGCGCCGTCGCGCTGCGCGGAAAAACGAGTGCGAGAAGACTGGGACCCGCATTCGCACGATGTCGCGGAACGAAGGCGCCCTGTCGGTGCGGATGGTCGTCCCGTGCGACTCGGTCGCGCTTGCCCGTTCTCCCGACCTACCGAAATCGATCTACGATGAGAATGAAGAAGTCTTCGGAAGCGCCGACAGGGAAGCGCTCATCGCCGAAGCTCTCGGCATGACTGCGCAGCCCGGCTTCATTCCGCAGCCGCCGAAAATCGGTTACGGGCTTTATCTCACCAGGTACAACCGCGTGGAAGGACTCTCCTCCGGAGTCGAGGCGACGCAAACTCTTGGGAGCGGATACTCCGCGCGTGGACTGGTAAGGGTGGGGACGGCGGACCTGTCCCCGAACTTCGAACTTGCACTGGCCCGGACCGACATGCGCAGAACCTATTCAGTCGGGGCATACAAGCGGCTCGAAGCTTCCAACGATTGGGGAAGCCCTTTCCGTCTGGGTAATTCGCTGTCGGCGCTGCTGTTCGGTCGCGACGAAGGCTTCTATTACTGGACAACGGGTGTGGAATTTACAGGCACTCGTGATTCAACATCGGCAACGTGGCGCCTGTTCGCGGAGCATCAATGGGATGCGCCGGTGAAAACACAGTTCTCGGTGAACGGGAAGGACTTCATCCCGAACATAGTCGCGACATCCGGGAATATCGTCGGAGGTGCGGTTGTAAAGCACGTCTCCCGCGGCCTGGACCCGCGAGGGCTCAGAATATTCGGTGATATCAGCGCCGAGGCTGCGGGTGGCACCTTCGACTATGCCAGAGGATTCTTCGATCTTACTTTCTCACATGGGCTGACGCATAAAATGGACGGAGCGCTGACAGTTGGCGCCGGGACGTCGGGTGGAGCGGTGCCTCCACAACGCCTCTGGTATCTGGGCGGCACGCACACAGTTCGTGGTCAGAGAGCGGGCGCCGCATCAGGAAATTCATTCTGGATGACGCGCGTCGAGCTGGGGCGATCCAGTGCGGGGTTCAGGCCGATTGTATTTGGAGATCTTGGATGGGCCGGATCACGTGACGCGTGGAAGAATCCCGGACGTCCACTCAGCGGCGCTGGCGCCGGACTCTCCGTAATGGACGGCCTGCTGCGCTTCGATGTTGCAAAAGGGATTTATCCGGAAACAAAGATCAGGACGAGCTTCTATCTGGAAGCGCGCTTCTAGTCCGGCTTCCATTCCTTCGATGAGCTGAGGAGCGCCACGAGTTCGCGTTTTCGCAAATTGAATGAGTGATCGGTTCCTATCACTCCCACACGAAGGGCGCTAAGCGTAAGCTGGCGCCCTTCCGTCATATCAGTCGCATTGTTGAATCGAACGTCGCGGCCGTCAACAAAGGTGACGCCGCCCTTTCCGACTACCCGCCCGACTTCTCCGTTCACGATGAGCGCTGTGTCTTCGTCGATGCCGAGTCCCATCAGCTCGGGGTATTCGGCAATCGCCACGAACAGGCGGTAAAGGCGCCGCCGCTGCGAAAAATGGGTGTCGATCAGCGTGTGAAATCCCAGTAAACCGAGTCCGGGGCCGATGTACTGTGCCACAAGCTGCCCTTCCTCGTCGACCTCGTTGCCGGCAAGCGTGGTTTCCGTAAGCGCAGCAGCACCTGCACTCGTTCCACAGATAACGGCGCCACGCATGTAAGCCCGGTGTATTGCCTCGCCAACCGGGCAGCCACTGAGCACGCTGACGAGTTTTACCTGGTCACCGCCCCCGAGGAAGACCGCGTCAGCCTTGTCAACAAGTGCCACGATCGCGGGATCGGATGCATGCTCGCGGGTCTCGATAATAGGAATCTCGCAGCTGTTACCGCCTGCGGCGTTGAAGCAGCCGAGCCAGTGCGATGCCATTCCCGCGACATCCGAGGACGCACTGGTGAAGCCCACGATGGAAGGCGGCCCGTTGCGGCCGGCCAGGTCGAGGAATGTCCTGAAAACTTCACCATCTGTCGTAAGGGCTCCTCCAACAAGAATCAGCGTACCTGCCGCATCAGACTGGCGTCGTTTTCGGGATCCGGTTGCCGGTGTCGTAATCGCTCTACGCCTCGCGTTCCGCAGAAGCGGGTTGTATCTGCTTCAGGGAAAACACGGCAGTAGCGGCGGCGATCTGCGCGTCGAGGTTCGTGTCTTCCCTGATCCAGCCGCCTTCGACGCGCTCGCCCAGATGTTCAATGACAATGCGCCTGTCGTCCAGCCACACCGAGGTGCGCGCAAGTTTCTTGTCGCGACGGGTGATGTTGTTGCGCGAAGAAAAGATTGCGACACGACACTCGGCATCCCTGACCATCTCCTGAATTTCCCATTCCTTGGCGGGCACTACCACAATTCCGTTTCGCTTGACTCCATCGGCGACGATCGCCAGCAGCTTCGCCGCCCGGTCGCGCTCCGCATAGCGCGGTGGGACATCGACAAGGTTCGCGTCAACAATGACAGCCATATCGGCCAGCGAGAATGGGAGTCCCGCCTGCAGCAGGTATGAAGGTGCAACTTCGACGATCAGCTTATCACACTCGAATCCCTGCCTGAGCATTTCGGCTCTGGTCTCGGATCGTCCGCTGCCGCCTGTTATCGCACAGCATATGTTCTGCTGAAGCTCCGGAACCCCTGTTGTTTCTGCGAGCGACGCCAGCTCCGCTGTTGCGTGCTCCACACCATCCAGTGTTCCGGCAAAGGCACGCTGCACCACCTCGAGTGCGAGCGCTGCGGCCCTCAGCCCTACCTGTTCGTGCAGATGTTCGAACACCAGGGTGTACTCTCCTTCCACGTCTCCGCCGCGGGTGCGTCCGAAGCCGACGTCGTGCCCAACCATGGTCTGCAGCTCGAGCGCAACGTGCTCCACAATGTGGGGAGCGTAGGTTCCATCCCGAAGCCGGATGATGAATCCACCCGGTTCGCCGATGCTGCACCGGTGGTCACGGAGTCCGGGCATTGCTTTCACCAGCGCGTCCGTGAATCCCTTCACGTCCGCTGAAGAGATGTCCTCGTATGCGCCAACCGCGAGGTCCATTCTCGTCACTGGACGCCTCGACCAGAAATTGGCTCCACGTGTTGCGTGGAGCTTCGTCATCCTGATTTCAGCAGTCGGGTCCGGCGGAGGCAGGAGTGCGGTCACCTAGTGTGCTCCATCGCGGGCGCGATCACGTACGTAATCGAGTACCGCAGCGACATCATCAGCCAGCACTACAACAAGATCATTGTCCTCCATTTTCTCGAGCGCCCGCTGCACGGCTTCGAGTTCGTCGAAAATCACCTCGATGCTGCCCTCACCGATTCCGACTTCATGCAGGCCCTGCTTGATGTGAAGCGCAGTGTCGCCAGGCTCTCTCCCGCGGCGGTACATGCCCTCCTTCACAATCACGTAGTCCAGCCCACTCGAGAGCCGGCCTATGTTTTTCAGGTCCTCATCACGCCGGTCACCGGGCCCGGTGATCACACCGATCCGCTTGTTGGCATCGAGAGTCCCGACAAAGTCCATGAGGCCAGCGATTGCTGCTGCATTGTGCGCATAGTCCACCATCACGCGGCCCTTCTCCACGCGCATCATGTTCAGGCGACCCGGGGTGAGCGATGGCGAAGGGAAGAATGAGAGCAGTCCCGCGCGAATATCGTCGTAGCGCATGCCCTGCACGTATGCAGTTGCAATCGCAGCGAGAATGTTCTCCCGCTGGAAGCGCGCTGCACCGCCAAGCATGAGGGGGACATCGCGTACGGGGGCAATGGGAATCTTCAGCCGCCCGCGGCGGATGACGAATGTGTCATTCTCTATCCGCGCGCCGATTCCATTTCGGGAAAGGTGAGCCTCGAACTCTTCACTCTCCCCCTCGGGCCTTACCGAGAAGAGAACGATGTCCCCCGGAGTACGATCGCGCATGGCATAGACCAGAGGGTCGTCCGCGTTGAGAATCGCATGCCCTTCGCGTTTCACGACGGCGGCGACCACGCTCTTCACGTCCGCCAGCTGCTCTACTGTGTGAATGCCGCGCAGCCCGAGGTGGTCAGCCGAAACGTTGAGCACGACTGCCACGTCTGCCTCCTCGAATCCGAGACCAGCGCGCAGGATTCCGCCGCGCGCCGTCTCGAGAACTGCTATGTCAACGGTCGGATTGGAAAGAATGATGTTGGCGGAGAAGGGACCGGTCATGTCACCCTCCATCACCAGCCGGTTCTGAAGGTATGTGCCGTCAGTAGTGGTGAACCCGACAACCTTCTCTCCAATTCGAAAGAGGTGCGCTATCAGTCGCACTGTCGTCGTCTTTCCATTCGTGCCGGTCACGGCGATCAGCGGAATGGTGGACTTGCTGCCCGGCGGATACAGCATGTCGACTATAGGCGCACCCACATTGCGCGGCTGGCCTTCAGTTGGATGGGTGTGCATCCGAATGCCGGGACCCGCATTCACCTCGATGATGACAGCATTGTTTTCACGGAAGGGAATGGAGATGTCAGGAGTCAGCACGTCGATGCCGGCGATGTCGAGCCCGATTACACCCGCCGCCATTTCACAGGCAGTGATGTTGTCCGGATGCATTTCGTCCGTGCGGTCGATCGACGTCCCGCCCGTAGAGAGATTCGCGGTGCTGCGCAGGTTTACCAGCTCTCCTTCCGCCGGCACGGTGTCGAGATTCCGGCCGTCCCGTGCCAGGTAATCTTCCGTCACGTTGTCGGCCGGCAGATGCGTGAGAATCTTGGTGTGCCCAAAACCGCGCCGCGGATCCTTGTTCGCCTCGGCGATCAGCTCGCGAATGCTGCTGCTTCCATTTCCGATTACATGAGCCGGAACCCGTTCTGCTGCTGCAACCACACGTCCATTTACAACGAGCACGCGGTGATCGCGCCCCTCGGCGAACTGCTCCACCACAATCCGCCTTCCATATTCAGCTGCGCACTCCCAGCTGGCTCTCAGTGCCGCTTCGTCCCCAATGCGTGCCGAGATACCCCGGCCATGGCTGGCGTTGAGCGGCTTGAGGATTACCGGATAGCCGATGTCCTCGGCAATCTGGAGCGCATCTTCAATTGACCTGGCTACGTCACCCTGAGGTACAGGCAGGCCGATATTCCCGAGCACCCGCTTCGTGTCGTCCTTGTCCTGGGCAATCTCGACACCGATCGAGCTGGTGTAGTCTGTTACCGTGGACTGAATCCGGCGAAGATTCTTGCCGAGACCGAGTTGCACGAGCGAGTGCGCATTCAGCCGCCGCACCGGAATCCCCCTTCTTCGCGCCTCTTCGACAATGGCGGCGGTAGAAGGGCCGAGCCGCACATCCTCGTACAGCTCCTGAAGGTCAGCGATGATCTTTTGCGCATCAACCGGCCTGTCGGAGATGCAGCAGCGGACGATTTCCACGGCGTCCTGCATTGCGCGCAGCCCGACTTCCTCTTCCTCGTACGCAACTATGAGCCACCAGACGCCTTCATCACCCGAGGGAACGACGCGGCCAAAGCTCACGTCGTTGCCTGCGAGGGTCTGCAGCTCCAGCGCTACATGCTCGAGAATGTGCGGGAGGTGTGTTCCCTCCTGGAGTCTTTCAATGAATCCGCCCGGCCCTCCCCTGGTGCAGGGGTGTTCGTGCAGCGTAGGGAGTGCGGACAGCAGCCGGTCATTGAAGCCTGGCATCTCGGCCGAGGAAAGCTGCTCCAGCCCTCCAAGGCGTACATCGCATGCAATGACAGGTGCGAGACGCCAGTAGTTCGGTCCTCTAAGAGCACGGATGCGGGATACCTGTAATTCGTCCGCATCAATTCGGGGTTCGATTTGCGTTGTCATCTTGAGCTGTTGGTTTCAGCCCTAGACAGGCAACAGACATGCCCTGTTCGATGCAGTACCAATCACCGCCTACTTCTCCGTCATGAACGGATACTTGAAGTCCACCGGCGGAGAAAAGGTTTCCTTGATGTTTCTCGCGCTCACCCAGCGCACCAGGTTCAGTTTGGACCCCGCCTTGTCGTTCGTTCCCGATCCGCGCGCACCGCCAAAGGGCTGCTGCCCCACTACGGCACCGGTCGGCTTGTCATTGACATAGAAATTTCCAGCGGAGTTGCGCAGGGCGGCAGCGGCGGTCCTCACCGCGCCACGGTCACGGGCGAACACGGCGCCGGTCAATGCATACGGTGAGGTCTGGTCCACCAGTTTGAGCACATCATCCCATTTGTCGTCCTTGTAAACGTGCACCGTGACGACGGGGCCAAAAATTTCCTCGCAGAGAAGCTTGTATCCGGGATCATCTGTCTCGATGAGAGTGGGCTCGATGAAGTAGCCTGTCTCGCCGCGTGCGGTTCCGCCATGAACGACTTTCGCGTTCCTTGCACCATGATCGAGGTACTCGCTGATCTTGTCGAACGCTTTCTTGTCGATCACGGCGCCCATGAAGTTCCGGAAGTCAGTGATGTCACCCATCTTGATTTCCTGCATCATCGCAACGGTGCGTTCCTTCACCTCTGCCCATAGCGACTGGGGAACGTACACTCGGCTCGCCGCCGAGCACTTCTGTCCCTGGTATTCGAACCCACCGCGGACGATTGCGACAGAGAGCGCCGCAGGATCAGCGGAGCTGTGAGCCACTATGAAGTCCTTTCCTCCGGTCTCCCCAACGACCCGCGGATAGGATTTGTAGCTCGACATGTTCGATCCGATCGTCTTCCACATGCTGTTGAAGACGCCCGTGCTGCCCGTGAAGTGCACGCCAGCGAGGGCGGGATCGGAAAGCAGCGTATCGGAAATCATCCCAGCATCGCCCGGGACAAGATTGATCACGCCGGGCGGAAGGCCTGCTTCCTCGAGCAGCCGCATGATGTAGTAGGCACTG
The DNA here is from genome assembly GCA_036676795.1 of Gemmatimonadota bacterium. GTDB lineage: Bacteria > Gemmatimonadota > Gemmatimonadetes > Gemmatimonadales > Gemmatimonadaceae > UBA4720. The sequence continues at coordinate 13,149 of JAKFCC010000057.1, read as the reverse complement.
AGCATGGAGCTGGATGCCGGCTTCCAGATGACCGTATTCCCCATGAGAGCCGGGGATGTAGGCAGGTTTCCGGCAATCGAGGTGAAGTTGAAGGGCGTCACCGCATAGACAAAACCTTCGAGCGGGCGGTAGTCCAGCTGGTTCCACATCGTGTGATCGCTGAGCGGCTGCTCTGCGTACAGCTCCTGCGCGAAGTGCGGATTGAAGCGCCAGAAATCGATGAGCTCACACGCTGAATCGATCTCGGCCTGGAATGCGGTCTTGGACTGGCCGAGCATTGTGGCCGCGTTGAGCGTCGCCCGCCAGGTTGTCGTAAGGAGTTCTGCAGCCTTCAGAAAAACGGCAGCACGGTCTTCCCATGCCCAGTTCGCCCAATCCCTGGAAGCGCGCGCTGAAGCCTCGATCGCTTTCTGAACATGTTCCGGCTTTGCCTTGTGCCAGTCTGCCAGAACGTGCTTGTGATCGTGGGGCATCACTGACTTCGCCACGTCACCTGTGCGAATCTCCTTGCCGTCGATTATCAGCGGAATATCGATGCGCTCGGCGGCCATCGACTTGAGGCGATCCTTGAGAGCCGCCCGCTCCGGAGACCCGGGGGCGTAACTCTTTACTGGCTCATTGACGGGAACCGGTACCTTGCGGGTGCCGTTGAAGCCCGTGTCTGGTGATTTTGAATGTGCTGACATGACTCGAAAGATATCGTTCCCACGTACTTCTGCATATTTCTGCACCCCCGAAGGAGAGGCCAATGATTACCTATGAAATAACCGCACAGGTACGCCCCGACCTGACGAAAGAGTACGAGGCGTATATGCGTAATCGGCATATAGATGATGTGCTGGCTACCGGGTTCTTCGGGTCCGCCTCCTTCAGCAGGTCCACGGAAGGGCGGTACAGGATCCGGTACTATGCGTTCGACCAGGCGTCGCTCGACAGGTATTTGCGAGAGCGTGCGGATGAGCTGCGGAAGCACTTCAGTGATCATTTCCCGGAGGGCGTGGAGCTGACCCGGGAAAACTGGACGGTCATCCAGTACTGGCCCGCGAAAGGAGCGTAGTGCGCGCCCGGCTGCTTGCAATTGCTATTGTAGCCACCGCCTGCGAAAAGCCGGTGGTGGCATGGTCGGACATTTCCTACCCGTCCCAGCCGCCTGCGGCAGCCCCGGTTCCCGTGACGCAGGTGGCGGACGGCAACGCATGCACGGCAACCATACGGCAGGGAGTAAGCGGGGCTGACACTGTCGCCGCCTGGTGGTCCATTCGAAGCGACAGCAGTTCTGTACTCATGTTTTCCCGCTCCACAGGCGGGGAGTGGGCTGTTCCGACCGCGGTTGATACAACGGACGCCAGTCATCGCGGGTGCAGCCGGCCTGCCCCTGCAATCGCCGCCGACCTGTCAGCCGGATACGTGCATATCGTGTATTTCCTGGAGCCGACCAGCGGTGCAGGGGTGTTCTTCGCGCACTCGATGGATGCGACCGGCTTTCATGATCCGGTGTCGATAGCGTTTGGGAAACGTGCGTCTGAAGTCAGTATCGCCTCGAGCGGGGACCGGATTGCGGTAGCCTATGAAGAGCCCAATGCGGAGCGTGGGCAGATCTGGCTCGCACTTTCCGGGACCATGGGACACATCTTCGAGAGCAGGATGCCCGTGTCGAGCGGGAACGAAATCGCCGGATCCCCGCGTGTTTTTCTCGACGGCACGAAGTTGGAGGTGACGTGGACCGAGCGGCTCCAGGCGGATTCGTCTGGGCGAAGCCGGCTCGCTACCCGAACCGGAACCTGGAACTGATGGCTACGACCTCGAAACACTTCCTCGGCGCACACACCGTGGACAAGGGCGGGATTCACATGGCGGTGCGGCGGGCACACAATGCCGGCATGAGCGCACTGCAGCTCTTTACCGCCATTCCCAAATACTATGGTGACAAGGTGTCGGTGCGGCCGGAGCGGATCGAGCGGTTCAGGAAGGCAGTCACGGAATCACGGATCAAGCCTGAAAACATCATGGTGCACGCCGCGTATGTGCTGAGCGTCGCCAACCCGGACCCCGAGAAATACGCGCGGGCGAGTGGTGGATTGGCCAAGGAGCTGGAGCGTTCGACTTCGATCGGTGCCGGAAGTATTTGTTTTCACCCAGGATCAGCGGGGAGCGGAAGCGATCGCTCGGCGGCGGCAAAACGCATAGCGGAGGCGATTGTTCATGCCCTGAAAACGGTCGAAACCGACACAAGGGTGCTGATCGAAAACACCGCCGGCGCGGGCGCCACCATGGGGAAAACGGCCGAGGAGATCGGGGAAATCCTGACGCACGTGCCCAAGGCGCTGCGACCCAGAACGGGTTACGGACTCGACACCTGCCACCTGTTTGCCTCCGGCTACGACATCAGCGAGTCCCGGAAAGCACTCACTGAAATTCTCGACAAGTTCGAAGCTGAGGCTGGTGAGCCTCCATCTTTTTTTCACCTGAACGACAGCGAAGGTGCTCTAGGTTCCAATAGGGACAGGCATGTACTGATTGGGGACGGGCAGATTGGTGCTGATCCATTTCACTGGCTGCTCAAGGATCCGCGCAGCACAGGCATTCCCCTCATCCTCGAAACACCGCAGTTGAACTATGAAATCGCGGATGACGATGACTCGCCCGACCCTTACGACGTGCAGATGATGGAGCTTCTTCAGGGGTAAAAACTGTGTTTTTCATAGGGAAAATTCACAATTCCCTATTGCGCTCCACACATGGTGTTTTAGCTTGCTCGCAAGATGCGGACAGCGCATCGCCCAGAGAAATACGCTTTGCCAACCCCACGAGGAGACGAGATGGCCGCAAAGAAAAAGACCGCTAAGAAGTCAGGCGCAAAGAAGACTGCAAAGAAGTCCGCAGCTAAGAAGCCCGCGAAGAAGAAGGCAGCTGCAAAGAAGTCTTCCAAGAAGCGCACCCCGAACGCAGCGTTCATGAAGCCGATGCAGCCGAGCGCACAGCTGGCGACGGTGGTCGGAAGCGGCGCCATGCCCCGCACCGAAGTCACCAAGAAGCTTTGGGGCTACATCAAGCGTAAGGGACTCCAGGATTCGAAGAACCGTCGCATGATCAACGCCGACGACAATCTTCGTCCGATCTTCGGATCGAAGCAGGTCTCGATGTTCGAGATGACGCGCCTGGTCAACAAGCACCTTAAGTAGGCGATTGGCTGTCACGTCGAAAAAGGGGCGCGCCCAAAAAGCGCGCCCCTTGTCGCAGAAGAAGGCGGTTTCCAGGGGGAGATCCGCCAAGGGCGTCCTATGGGAGAATTTCAAGACCATAGGCGGCGCGCTTGTATTGTTTCTTCTCATCCGGATATTCCTGGTCGAGGCCTACCGGATTCCCTCGCCCAGCATGGTTCCGTCGATGCTCGTGGGCGACTGGCTCTTCGTCAACAAGCTCATCTACGGCCCGCATATCCCGTTCAGCGATTTCAATCTTCCCGGCTACGGCGATCCAAAGCGGGGAAGCATTGCTGTCTTCAAGTCTCCGCCGCAGGTGGACCAGCCTTGGGACCCGACACCGACTCTCGTCAAGCGAATTGTCGGAGTGGGCGGAGACACCCTGTTCATGAGGAACGCCGTTCTGCACGTGAACGGAATTGCGCAGCGGCAGGGATATGCAGCGGTTGCTTCAGGGGAAGACTCCAGGAGCGAGCTGTTCGAGTGGCAAAAACGAATTGCCCTTTCGAAGTCGCGGTTCGGAGCTGCTCCGGCGTCTCCCACCCTCGACAACTGGGGGCCGCTGGTGATTCCGCCCAATCATTTTTTCATGATGGGCGACAACCGGTATAACTCGAAGGACAGCCGCTACTGGGGCATTGTTCCGAGGGGAAATCTCCGGGGCAAGCCGCTGTTCGTGTACTACTCGTACAACGCCGATGACAGCGACCGGCCGCTTCCGTTCATAACGGACATCCGGTGGAGCAGGATCGGCCACATCATTCGCTGACGTGAGCAGTCGCGACTGGTCCGGACAGGAAAGGCGGACGAATCCGCCGATGCCCGAGTGGACGCCGCCGGAGCCAACAGCGTTTCAGAAAGTCGCACAGTCGATCGTCGAAGTATCGCTCATTACGGGCGTACTGCTGCGGCTTTTCCGCGCGGTAATCCTCACGCACGGTGCTCCCGACAATCTGCTCTACCTGGGCGGGGCTTTCGGGATCGGGGCGATTTTCCTGCTTGGAATGATGACCATCCACCTGTCGCGGGTGCCGCTCAACCAGTGGATCTGGCGGGCACCTGTATTCGCAGTGCTGGAAAGTCTCGCCGAAATGCTGACGAGTGCCGGCCTCATATTCGCGGCGCGCGAGCCGCTGGGAAGTACCCGCGCAGAGCTCCACGACTGGCCCGGAATGGCTTTCTCCGTGCTTCTGTCGCGCTTCGTTGTGCTGTGTGTGTTCGCTCTGCTGCTCGGACTGATCGTTCAGAGGCTGCGCACGTCGGCAGTCGCAAAGGAACGTGCGCGTTCTGGCATACTGCGCTCTGAAATAGGGCGATCCGCCCTGTCGCGCGACTCAGACTCCTAACCTCACTGCGGCAGCAGTGAGGGTTTTATTAAGCGCTTACGGGAGCCTGGCAGTACTTGTTGAAAGCTGACGTGATGTCGCTTCCAATTTCTTCAGCGCTGCGGCCCTCGATCTGATGGCGCTCCAGCATGAAAACGAGCTTGCCGTCCTTCAGCAGTCCAATTTGCGGCGATGAAGGCGGGTAGCCCACGAAATATCCCCGTGCGCGCTGGGTTGCTTCCGGGTCCTGACCGGCAAACACAGTGACTGCAATGTCTGGCTTTGCACCATTCTGCAGGGCGTGCCTTACGGCCGGACGCGCCATGCGTGCCGCACATCCACACACCGAATTCACGACTACAAGCGCCGTTCCCCTGGCGTCCTTGAGTTTGTTGTCAACTTCTTCAGCCGTGCGCAGTTCTTCGACGCCGAGCTCAGTGAGCTCGCGGCGCATCGGCGCTACAAGTCTTTCATCGTACATTTTTCGTTGCACCTGAGGTAAGTCCATGATCTAGTATAACCAGTTGTCCTACCGGGCGTACGTTACCCAGCGCGCCATTTCCCTGAGTGTTGGCTTCTTGCCATACATGAGCAGTCCCACCCGGTAGATGCGGGACGCGACCCAGACCGCCCCAAAGCAGGCAACCACGAGGCCGAGAAGCGTGAGGGCAATTTCCAGAGGTGGAACCGAGGTCATGCTGAGCCTCAGCGGCATGATGATCGGCGCAGAGAAGGGCATCCAGGACATGATCTGGGCCATCTTGCTTCCGGGATTCACCAGGATGGGCTGGATGAACACCGCCGTTCCAACCAGCATGAGTATGAGAGGCTGCACCACCTGCTGGGCTTCCTGCTCCGTATTCACGGCAGAGCCAGCAGCTGCGTAAAGGGCAGCATAAAAGGTGAAGCCAAGCAGGAAGAAGAGGACGAGAAGCACCGCGGTGCCCCATCCGATGTCCGGCATGGTGAACGGGGCAGCAGTGAGGCCCATTCGCTCCATGATCGGCGCTCTGGCCTTCATCATCATGAACGTCGTGATCGCCCAAATCACCTGCTGTGTGAGTCCCACCCCGCCCACGCCGATGACTTTTCCGGCGAGCAGAGTTTCCGGAGACACACTGGAGACAACGACTTCTGCAACCCGGTTGGTTTTCTCCTCCAGCACCCCGCGCAACACATTCTGCCCGTACAGGACTATGGACATGTAGAGCAGGAAGGCGATGGCCGCGGCGAAAATGATACTGACAGTTCCGGAACCACCCCGTCCCTTGTCGGTGATCCGCTCACTGGACAGCGAGAGCGGCATGAACGTGAGCTCCTTGATGCTGTCCGGATTGACGCCCGCTTTCTCCAGCCGCATTGCGACGATCGTCTGGCGGATTGCGCTCCGGATTCTTTCCATGTCCGGTATGGAGGTGGCACTTCTTCCGGCATAGCGAGCACGCTCGCCCGCCAGGGTCTGCTGATCGAGAATGAGATAGCCATTGAGGCGGCGTTCCATAACCTCGCGCGTCGCGGTGCTCTCGGCCTGGGTGAGTGCCGAAGGCGGAACGACAATCACCTTGGGGCGAACTTTGGCGTTGACGTTGTTGCCGACGATTGCGAGCGAGATTCGTTCGCCGATGCCGGTCGTGGTCGCGTCGAGGATGGTGCTGTTGAAGATTGCCTCGGTGGACTTGCTCTTCGCCGTGATGTATGCAGGAATGATTACCAGCGCACCCATGATGATGGGGCCGAACATGGTTGCAATTACAAACCACTTCGAGCGGACGCGCTCGAGATATTCCCGTTTTACGATTGCCCAAAGCTTAGCCATGTCCGGTCATCCCCTCTTCGACGCCTGAAGCGCCGACCTTTTGCAGGAAGATCTGGTGCAGCGACGGCTGCACCAGCTCGAATCTCTGAATCCCGACTCCCGCCTCAACCAGCCGCTGCAGAAGGACCTGCGCATTCGCCTCGGGAGCGAGCTCTATCTCGAAGAACCGGTTCGAGTCGTCCACCCGGCTTACGAGGGAGGTATCGTTCAAGATGGCGCCGACGGCACCGTCAGTTCTGCCCGTCACCGAAAGCGCAATGCTGCGGTTGCCATGCTGTTCCTTCACGCCCGCGACGCTTCCGTCGAGCACCTTCTCGCCTCGCGCGATGATGCAGACCGAATCGCACAGCCGTTCGGCGTTATCCATCAGGTGGGTGCTGAAGATGACCGTCTTGTTCCGCTGTTTCAGCTCGACGATCGTGTCCTTGAGGGCCTGTGCATTGATTGGATCGAGGCCGCTGAAGGGCTCGTCGAGGATTACAAGATCGGGATCGTGCAGCAGCGTTCCGATGAACTGGACCTTCTGCTGCATTCCCCGTGACAGCTCATCGATTTTTGACGCGCCCCAGTCCTTATCGGCGGTCTTGAGGTCCAGTCGCTCGAGCCATTCGTCGATTCGCTGGTCGGCGAGCTTTGCAGGGACTCCCTTTATCTCGGCCAGGAAGCGGAGCACGCGGCGCACCTGCATCTTGCGGTACAGGCCGCGTTCTTCAGGCAGGTAGCCGATGCGATTCGTGATCCGCGGATCAGTATTCGGCTGCCCGAAGATGTGGATAGTGCCGTTGTCCGGCGCAATGATGTTGAGGAGCATCCGGATGGTTGTTGTCTTGCCGGCACCGTTCGGGCCGAGCAGTCCGTAGACCGCTCCCTTGGGAACGAAGAGGGAAAGGTCGCGAACAGCTACATGTTCGGCGTACCGTTTTCCGACGTTCCGGATTTCAATTGTATTTTCAGCCATTGTGGCGAGTGGGTTACGTAAGAATCGCGGCGGGCAGATCTCCGCCGCGAGTGCGCTACAATATAGGGCTTCTTACGTGCTGCGCCGACGCGCAGTTTCGGCCCGGTCAGCGGGCTAGAATAAGCTTGGTTCCCGCTATGATGAGCACAACTGCCAGGATCCGCTTGATGGCGGCCTGGGGAAGGCGCTGGCTGCCCAGATACGAGCCCGCTGTGCCTCCGGCAACGGCTGCGATTCCCAGCGGAAGAGCGACTGCCGGCAGGCTTCCGGTGCTCGAAAAGTTCCCGAGCAGCCCTGCGGTTGAATTGGCGAGAATGAAGGCAGCGGAAACCGAGGCGGCCGTTTTCACCTTCGCCCAGTGTTTCAACAGCAGCAACGGAGTGAGGAAGATGCCTCCGCCAGTTCCCGTGAGACCTGAAAGCAGTCCCAGTCCGGCGCCAATCCCGAGTGAAGCAGCTTTGTCTGGAGAACGCGCAACGTCATCGCCCTGCGATGTGACAAGAAAGCGCGCCGCAGAAAGCAGCAGAATCACGCCGACAAGCATCTGAAAGGCCTGCGTTGGCAGGTGTACATATCCTCCCAGAAAGGCGAAGGGAACTGCAAGCAGCGCAAAGGGCCAGAACAGGTCCCAGGAAAAATGTCCGGCGCGATAGAACTGCACCGTAGCGATCGAGGCGACGAGGATATTCAGGATGAGCGCTGTGGGTTTGATCACGGCAGGCGCAAGGCCGAGAAGCGACATCACGGCGATGTATCCCGATGCTCCGGCGTGGCCTACGGAGGAGTAGAGAAAGGCTACGGCGAGTACTCCCGCCGTGAGAAGCAGCAGCTGCTGTGATTCCAAGGCGCTACTTGAAATGCGGGTTTTCGATCAGCCCGATCTCGTTTCCAAATGGATCCGTGATGCATGCGACCTTGATTCCTCCGCCTACATCCTGGAGCGGGATGAGAATGTTCACTCCCTCTTTTCCAAGCTGGTCGAGAGTTGCCGCGAGATCGGCTACGCCCCAATACGCAGTGGAGCCTCCCAGGCCCGGCTTGCGATCTTCGGATGAGGGGTCGAGTCCCAGCTCGAATCCGCCAACCTGAAATCCTACATAGTAGGGTTGATCGAAGTAGGGTTCGAAGCCGAGGAGCTTCGAGTACCAGCTCCTGGCCAGTGCGATGTCCGTGACCTTGAAGACAACAGTGCGAAGGCCAAGAAGGCGGCTGCTCGAATCGGGCATGGTTCACCGGAGATAAAGATTTATTTCCACCAGGAGAGTGAGAACGTAATTCACCACGAGTGGCCGTCAACATCGAGGTTGGGAATAGCAAATGACCCAGGCTATTGTGGCATGAATGCCCGGCTACGACATTGTCATTTCGGGTTAAGAGCCACGTTCAATTGCAGGATGGCACTGTGAATACGAGTTCCGTGTGGCGCGTTCGCACTTCCGGCAGGTCGATTACGATCACGACGCGGATCGCATGCCTGGCCCTTCTGATTTCCTGCGGCGGAGACACGACAGCACCGCCAGTCCCGCCTCCAGTTACGCCGCCTGCGCAACAGGAATTTCCGATCAGTGGTGCAGCCATGCAGGGGATGGCGACATTCGAAAATACCGTGCGCGACATGATGCAGACATATGGGATTCCAGGTGGAGCGGTTGCTCTGGTGCGCGACGGGAAACTGATCTATGTGCGCGGCTTTGGTTACGCAGATAAGGAGAACAAGACGCCGGTGCAGCCCGATGCGCTGTTCCGGATCGCCAGCGTGTCCAAGCCAATCACCAGCGCCGCAATCATGAAGCTCGTCGAGGAAGGCAAGCTCAAGCTCGACGAACGGGTGGCGCCTTTCATCGCGCACCTCACTCCAGCGCCAGGAGCGACTGTCGATCCGCGTTGGGAGCAGATCACCATTCGGCAGCTGCTTGACCACACAGGAGGATGGGATCGTAACAAACCGAATGGGGGATTTGACCCAATGGACCGGCCGTTGATCGCAGCGGCCGCGGTCAACGCGCCCGCGCCGGCCTCCGCTGAAACGATCATCCGCTATATGAAAGGAATGCCGCTCGACTTCAGTCCCGGTGAGAAGCATGTGTACTCGAATTTCGGATATGCCATCCTCGGTCGCGTGATCGAGCGTGTGAGCGGCATGCGGTACGAAGAGTACGTGCGCACACATGTGCTGCTGCCGGTGGGAGCGGGGCGGACGCGATCGGGCAGGACGCGAATGAGCGAAGCGCTCGCAGGCGAAGTGAAGTACTACCTGCCGGGGAAGGGAATGAACGCGACGATGGTGACATCGGTTTTCCCGGGCGAAGGTGCCGTGCCACTCAATTACGGCGGCTACCACCTGGAAGCGATGGATGCGAGTGGCGCATGGGTTTCGTCTACCATCGATCTCCTGCGTTTCGTCGCCGGTGTCGATGGCCGCGCCAGTCCGCCCGATATCCTCAGCTCTCAAATCATTGCGGAGATGACCAGCAACGGCGCGACGGTGTGTCCCGACGGCAGCTGCTATTACGCAGGTGGATGGTTCGTTCGCCCCGTGCAGACCGACGCGACCTGGTGGCATGGAGGAGATCTGCCCGGCACGAAGAGCGTTCTCGTGCGCTCGTTTTACAACGTGTCATGGGTTGCGCTGTTCAACGCCGGCGCTCCGTCCAAGTTTTCCAGCGACCTTGATAACGCACTCTGGAGTGCGCTCGGCGGCATTACATCATTTCCAACACACGACCTGTTTTCGGCTTTTCAATGAGAGGCGCCTGAAGCGGAAGTGAGCATTCCCTGAACGTCCGCCCCGCGCATTCGCACCAGAAGCGGCAGTGCGACGGCCCACGAAAGCGCGACGGTTGCCCACGCGACAAGTGAACCTCCCAGAGCGATCGGCGTGACCGCACCTCCTATCGCTGCGGGCACGATACCGGTCGTGTTGTTCACCGAGGCATGCAACAGCATCACGAGAAGCAGGCTCCCGTTCGTCTTCCAATAGAGAAAGGCAAGGACAACAGAAAGAGCCATCACTTGCAGCAGGTACGCTGGAAAGGATTGTCCAGTGCTCCCGGAATCCGGGAGAAAGAATAGCGGAAGGTGCCAGAGGGCCCACAGTGCGCCGAGCACGAGGCTGGCGCCGCCGAGTCCGAAGTACTTTGCAAGGCGCGGAAGCGCGTAGCCCCGCCACCCCACTTCCTCGCCGGCCTGCACCCAGGTCGAGACTGCAATTCCCGCGAGCATCATAGCCACCGGCGTGTTTCCGAATGGCGGCCATTCACCTGTGACGATGCGATGTATCAGGGCAGCCGCAAGCTTGATGACGGCAAAATAGCCGAGTGCGAAGGCATACCAGCGTGCGCTCACCTGCCAATGCCCGATGCGAGCGAGCAGCTGTGTCACCCTGGTGCGCCCCTCAGCATGTGCCGTGAACGCCAGCGCCACGAGTCCGGGCGCGAAAATGCCGAGCAGAAATACAGGTCCGCGTACACCGAAGAATCCGGTGTTACCCGGTGCCGCCAATCCCGCTGCCGCAAACCACACGGACCAGGTGAACAGAAAGGTGGCGAGGAAATAGGCGATGAGGCGAATGTGCTGCGCTCCGGAGAATGGTGGCCGACTCATCTAGCCAGCATTCGATCAGGCAGGAACGTAGGTCAGCCTGATCACATCTTCGCCAAGCGGATCATGCGCCACCAGACGCAGCCGCGGCCGGGGTCCGGCGAAATATGGCTTGCCATGACCAACCACGACGGGGTGCAGGTAGATTCGATACTCGTCTATGAGGCCAAGCTCGGTGAGGCTTCGCGCCAGGTTCGGGCCGGCAACTTCGATCTCCCCATCGCGCTCGGCCTTCAGTTTCCGGATCGTGCCCTCGAGATCATCCCCAACAAGCGTGGCGTTGGGACCAACGGATTTCAGCGATCGCGAAACGACCCATTTCGGCTGGTTCCGCCAAGCCGCGGCGAATGCATTTTCGTCCGCACTCCATTCAGGATGATCCTCGTCCCAGTAACGCATGACCTCGTACATGTTGCGACCGTAGACACTGCCCGACTGGCTCCGAGCCTGTTCGATGAAATGGCGAAAGAGCGTCGGGCCCGGCGCAAACGCCGTGTGATCGACGTAGCCGTCCAGGGACTGATTCATTCCAAACACGAGCCTGGCCATAGCTTCCTTTCCTCACACCGTCGCTGAGATCAAGAGCACCCGTAACTTCAGCCCTCGCGCTTCATCCGCTCCTGGCGCGCCTGTTCAGCCGCGCTTGGTTCATCGAGGGCGGTGTCACCAACCCTTATATCGCCAGCTCGCTCGTAGTGCGCGATCATGAGACCAGTGCTCGAGACCCGCGAGCGGATCAGCTCGAAGCTGTGCGGCGCCGAGCCGTCGGCGAAAAGCTTCTTCCCTCCGCCGAGTACGACCGGAACAGTAAAGATGCTCATCGCGTCAACGAGATCATTGGCGAGGAGGGCGTGTACGAGTTCGGTGCTGCCCTGGGTAACGAGATTGGGCCCACTTTCTTCTCGCAGACGCTTTACTTCATCAATGCTGCGCAGGAGAACTGTGCCTTTCCAGCTCGTATCGACATCGCCCGAGCGCGACACCGCGTACTTCTTTATGCGGTTGAACAGTGTGGCAATGCTACCATCCGCAGCGCTCTCGTCGTAGTAGGGCCAGTGCGCTGCGAAGATCTCGTAGGTCTTGCGGCCGAGCAGAAGGTCGAACTCTTCGCTGAAGATCCGGTCGACCTCCTCGCCGAACTCCTGATCGAAGTAGGGCGTGACCCAGCCGCCGAACCGGAAGCCGTTGGTAGGGTCCTCCGAAGGACCGCCGGGCGCTTGCATGACGCCGTCCATGGAAACAAAGGCGCCTACGATGATTCTGCGAATTGGTCTTCTCCTCAGGTAGCCGGCCTAACGTTCAGTTCTGCCGCGCGGTTATCGGATCGCACTACCTAATGCTTGGTGGTGATGGCGGTTAGCGCAATACCCTGTAGTCCCCAGGACGGCGCGGGCAGCAGAAGATAACGCGCATTAGCTTTCCCGCAGGCTCTGGGCTAGCTCCAACGGGAGAATAACTGTTGCCTCGTATTTCGAAGCGATTGCAGCTGATAGTGGCGCTGGTCCTGGTCGTGTTGATAGCGCTGGTCTTCGTCGGCCGCCGGATGAACGAGCGAAAGATCGGCGGGCAAGGCGTTGCCGAACCCTTTCGAATTGCCGGCAACTTCTATTATGTCGGTGCGACCGATGCCGCCGCGTTTCTCATTGCGGGACCGGAAGGTCACATAGTGATCGATGCGGGATATCCCACTACGGCGAAGCTGGTCATGGCCAGCATTGCGAAGCTTGGCTTCAAAGTCAGCGACGTCAAAGTGCTTCTCAACTCGGAGCCGCATCCTGATCACGGTGGAGGGCTGGTAGTTCTGCAGGGTGCGTCGGGCGCAAAACTCTACGCGAGCGGGCCGAGTGCGTACTCACTCTCACATGGTGGCGATGATCCCGACATAGTTTTCCCGGTCAGAATTCTCCTGCGCATGGGGCTCCTCGGCTACCCGTCTGCTCGGGTTGATCGTGTCATCAGGGACGGTGAAGTGATTCGCGTCGGACCGGTCGCGGTGACCGCGCATATAACTGGTGGGCATACGCGCGGCTGCACGTCATGGAGTTTTCCCGTTGAGGACAAAGGCCGCGTGCTGAATGTTGTTAGTGCCTGTCCTATCGAACGACTTGGCACGGTACGATATGCTGAGCAGGATGCCGATATTCAACGGAGCATAGCATTTCTTCGAGCCCTGCCCGTAGACATCTGGGTGACCGGCCATGCGCGGCGGTGGGGCAGGTACCGCAAGTTCGTCGCGAGCAGAGCGGC